>JBLHKW010000072.1:0-23816 GCA_047618565.1 Planctomycetota bacterium | reverse complement strand
AGGGCGCCAACCGTGGCACGTGTTTTCCAGGCGGGGTTCATCGTTGGCTACTCGGGTCCCAGTTTCTCGATGGTGACGTCCGCGCGATTTGCGAACACCTGCGGGAGACCCTCAATGCTCTTTACATGAAGATCCTGATGGCGCGTCGCGATTTCCAGTCCCGCCTTTGCGAATTCCGTGTGAATGGCGAGGTTCAGGGAATTCATGAGCTCCGTCCAGCTGATCCGCTCTGCGATGAACACTCGCAGGTCGAACTCGAGCGCGTCCTCACTGAAGCCGCGGAAGACCACATCGGGCTTGGGTTCGGACATGACCAGGGGGCTGTGCCGGGCGATCCCGGTCAGCACCTGGCTGGCCTGGGTGGGGTCACAGGAGCGCGATACGCTCACCGGGAAGACGACGCGCGTGACCGTGTCCGAGAGTGTCCAGTTCACGAGCTGTCGGGTAATGAACTCCTTGTTCGGGACGAGCAGCTCACGCCGGTCGTAGTCGGTGATGGTCGTCGCGCGCAGGGCAATGTTCGTGACGCGCCCGTCGATCTTGCCGACCGTGACAAGGTCGCCGATGCGGATCGGGCGCTCGAAAAGGATGATCACGCCCGAGATGAAGTTGGCAAAGATCTCCTGCAGGCCGAAGCCCAGGCCGACGCTTACGGCGGCCGCCATCCACTGCAGCTGGCCCCAGCCCAGCCCGACCCGGCGCATGCACGCGCTCAGGCCGACCATGATCATCAGGTAGCGCGAGACCGTCGCGATCACGAGGCGGTCTCCGGGACGGATCGGGAGCTTGCGCAGCAACAACAGGTCGAGCACCCCCGGCAGGTTGCGTGCACCGATGAAGGTGACCGCCAGGCCGAGCAGGGCCACGAGCAGGTCATTCAGCGTGGCGATGGACTGGTTGTCGAAGGTGCCGGTCCTCCACAGCTCGATGTCCTGGACTCCGCCGAGGGCGACGATGTCGACCCACAGGAGCCAGAGCCACACCGCGCATCCGATCAGGAGTAGCCGATCGAACATGCGTCGCGTCTGGAGATCCGCCAGATCGAGGTCGATGTGAGCTCGGGGCGGTCCGCTGCCTTCGGATTCCGGATCCTCGGCTTGCTCTCGCCGTTCGCGTTCGAACGTCGCCGCCCGACGTGTGACCAGCAGCCAGCGATGGACCAGGGCATGGGCGGTGACGGCGATGAAGAGCACCACGATGCTCTGCACGAATGGGCTGGCGAGCTGAACGGCGGTGACGGAGTAGCCGAGCGTGGCCAGGCCAGCCAGGGCGCTGGGCATGGCGATCCCGACAGCGCGCGCGGCGCGCCAGGCCCAGCTTCGCTGGCTTTCCTCGGGCTTCTCGGGATCGTGGATGGGGCGCAGTGCGAGGTGGGTGCAGAGTGCAAGGCCGAGCAGTGCCAGGATCAGGCCGCTGCGCTGGATCGAGGGCTGCCATTCGCTGATGGTCTGTGCCCGGATCATGGCCGCCGATCCGGCGGTTGGAATGATCAGCAGTACGAGCCAGCCGAGCGCTCGTCCGCGGATGGGAGCGTTCGCTCCCCATCCGAAGTGCTTCTCGGCCAGCCCGTAGGGACGCAGGACCTGCCTGGGAACCTCCACCAGCAGTACGAGCAGCCCCAGGGCGTGCATCGCCCTCCCGAGCGCGAGGGCGAACTCGGAGACCTCGAGATCCGTCTTGAGTTGCCACCCGATCCAGCGCAGCAGCAGTGGCAACGGCGCGATCAGAAGCCCGGTGATCAGGACTGCGTGCCAGGTAGGCGCCATCTGCCAGCACGCGCCGAGGTCGGCCTCGTGGGCGTGGATCTCCAGCTTACGTTTCAGTCGTCGTCGGCCGAGGAGCAGGCCGACGACGACGAGGGACACGAGCGAGTACGATATCCAGCTGGCCCGCGCGTCACGCTTGAGGGTGTCGAGGGCGCCGCGCCAGTTGTCCGGCGCCACGAGCCACGAGAGCGCGGCAGCAGCAGGGGTAAAGTCCGTGGCCCAGAGTGGCGGGCTCGAGATGCTCCAGAGCAGGCGTTTCTCGATGAAGGCCGAGAATGCTTCGATCTCGCCCGCGAGCTTCTCGTCCGTGCTCTTGATCTCGCGCAGTTGGATGGAGAGCGGCCCGTAGGTCTCGGACAGGCCCTTCAGCAGTGCGACACGGTTTTCCAGCAGCTGGCGGACCTCTTCTTCCAGCCGCGACCGGCCGGTACCCCCCGGCACGTCGGCGTCGCCCGCAGCGATCTCCAACGTGGCCAGCTCCGCCGCCACGCGCTGATCGAATTCCCCGAGCTGATCGAGCTGCGCGCCCGCATCGGCCTGTGCCAGCTGCGATGCGCTCAGCTGCCGTCGCCGCAGCTCGGCGCGCCGGCGCAGGCTGCTCGCGTCGGGGAACTCTGACCACTGACGTCGAAGCAGCGCGGCCGTCCCCCTGGATATACGGACCCCGCGACCGGACTCCAGGCTGTCGCGGGCCTGCGCGCTCTCGTGCGCCGCGACGATCTGCGCGAGTTGCTCGATCGTGGCTTCGTACTGCGAGGCGAGGGACTGGCTCTCGGCCAGGACCTCGCTGCGCTTGCTTGCCAGCTTTGCGTTCACCTGGGCCAGTGCGCGTAGCCGCGGGCTGGCCTGCTCAATCTTGCCCTCCGCCTGCTTGGCCGCAGCGGAGGCGATGCGGGCCTCCCGGGCGCGTTGCGCGCCTACGATGTCCGACCAGGCCGCGACGACCTCGCCGGCCCTGCTGCTGCGCTGGCCGGCGAGCTGCCCCTGCACGTCCAGCAATTCCTGTCGTTCGGAGAGCGTGTCCAGGGTGGCCGTCACCGCCTCCGACTCGGCGCGCAGCTCTGTTCGTCGGGCGAGCTGCCGCGTCCGCTCGGCCTGGCCCTCGGCGGAAGAGTCCTCGGCCCGTCCCAGCTCGTTCTCCAGCGCGCGCAGCTCCGTCTGGATCTCCGCATAACGCGCTGGCAGGTCGGCCTTCTGTTCCGCGCGTCGCTGGGTCTCTTCCTCCAGGTCGGAGTGCAGCCGGCTCGCGGCATCGAAGGCTCTCCGGGCCTCGGCCAGGCTCTGCTCGAGCTCCGACGTCGGCGTCTCGGAGGCGACCCGCGGCAGCGCGAGCGCTGGTTCGTCGAGCTGCCCTTGGAGGTCGAGTACAGCCGCTGGAGCCGCGGCCTGTTCCGCGAGCAGCTCACTCGCCCGCTGGCGCCATTCCAGCGCCCGTCCCAGCCGGTGCAGGGCATTGCCGTAGAGATCCAGCAGTCGCTTCCGTGCTCCCTCGTCACCCTGCGTGTCGTCGGCGATCGCGTCGAGCTTCGCGCGCACCTGTTCGACGGTCGGTCCGTCCACGCGCGGGGCATGGGGGGCGGTCGTCTGGACCTCTTCGGTGGCGGCGGAGTCGCTTGCGGACTCACCCTCCTGCGCCATTGCGGCGGGAACCCAAAGGGTGAAGCAGACGGCGAGCGTGTACAGGCGGCGGACGATCCGGGTCATGAGCCTGAGGATAGCCTGGGAACGGTGGCCTCCGAAGGCCCGCGCGTGGGAACTGGCAGACCGTTGATAAAGTCATCCGGCGCCAGGCCGGCATCCTCTATTCCGGTGCGGCGCCCGAAAACCTCGCCGAATCCACCGATTCGCCTGCGTTTCCAGGCCCCAGACCGAAGCGGATGCTGGCGCCCTGGCGCCGAAGCACTTCATCAACCGCCTGCCGGGCCGCCGATGACGATTCCGCAGACCTGCGCAAGCTGCTACCCTGCCACCTTGTCGCGAACTCTCCCCTGTCTCCATTCGTTGACTAGCGTCTGCATGACCGTTCTATCGATCGATGTGTCCGATACCTCCGGGAGACGCCTTTCGGCCTGGCCGCAGGGTGCGAAAGCGCTTCTGCTGCTCCCCGCGGCCTTGGCTGCATCCGCCTGCTTCTCCTTGCCCGAACGGCACCCGATCCCGGAGAGCCTTGCGGAGCTGGCTCACATCCCTGGCATCCCCGGCGCACGCTACTGGGGCGATGAGGTCGCGCCCAGTACCGAACGCTGGCTGGAGCAGAGCGATGAGGATCTGGCGGCCGGATGGTCCGGCGTGATGGGGAGGCGCCACGCCTACCTGGCCATCTCCGGGGGCGGGCAGAACGGAGCGTTTGGCGCGGGCTTGCTCAAGGGCTGGAGCGAAGCCGGAACCCGTCCGGAGTTCACCGTGGTGACGGGGATCAGCACGGGCGCCTTGATCGCTCCGTTCGCGTTCCTGGGCCCCGAGTACGATGACACCCTGGAGGAACTCTACACGCAGTACTCCACGCACGATCTCGTCGAGAAGCGCAGCTTGCTGGCGATCATCACGGGAGATGCTGCCGTGAGCGCCGATCCCCTGCGGGGCCTGGTCGAGAAGTACTACGACCAGGCGCTACTCGACGCGATCGCGGTGGAGGGGGAGCGCGGGCGCTCCCTGGCCGTCGCGACGACCAACCTGGATGCGGGGCGTCCGGTCACCTGGAACATCACCCGGATCGCGATGAGTGGCGATCCGCGAGCGTTGTCCCTCTTCCATCAGGTACTCATGGCCTCCGCCGCGATCCCGATCGCTTTCCCGCCGGTCATGATCGATGTCGAGGCCGATGGAGAGATTTTTGACGAGATGCATGTCGACGGCGGCGCGACCGCGCAGGTCTTCTGGTGCCCGGCGGAACTCGACTGGGCCGAGGTTCTGGATCGATTGAAGGTCCCCGGCATGCCCCACGTCTACGTGATCCGGAATGGCTTTCTCGAGTCACGCTGGAAGACGATCGAGCGCGGAGTGGGGCCCATCGCGGGACGCACCTTCGATGCATTGATCCGGACCCAGGGCCAGGGAGACCTCTACCGCATCTACGTCTCCACAAAGCGCGACGGTCTGGAGTTTCGCCTGGCGCACATCCCGGAGGATTTTGACCTGCAGGCGAACGAGCAATTCGACAAGCACTACATGCGAGCGCTCTTCAACGTCGGGTACGAGATGGCGGTGGAAGGGTACCCGTGGGAGCTGGCGCCTGACGGAGTCGAGGAATGACCGCGATCCCAAGGGCGAGGGCCGGGGATCGCGTGCTCATGTGCACCGATCGCAGCCCCCCCCCGAATTGACAGATATCGAGCACAGCAAAGCGCGTCTCACCGCACCAGAGGGTTACCCATGCTCCGCACTCTGCCCATCAAGCTCGCGATCGCTCAGGCTCTCTTCGCCAGCTGCGCCTATCCGCGCCTGTCCCATCCCGCGCCGGATAGCTTCGCGTTCGATCGGCCGGAGGAGACCTACCTGGGGAGTCGTTTCGAGCCCAAGGCGACCGACCATCCGGGATCGAGCGGTCTGTACCTGTTGTCGAACGGGCTGGACGCCTTCTCGGCGCGCGTGGCGCTGATCAATCGGGCAGAACGGACCCTCGATGCTCAGTATTACATCTTCCACGAGGACGTGACCGGGAAGTGGCTCCTGTCGCGGTTGCTCGCTGCGGCCGATCGCGGCGTCCGGGTGCGGTTGCTGCTCGACGATCTGGGCTCGGCTGGCACGGACGAGTTGATCTCGCGCGCCGATGCCCATCCGCAGCTGGAGGTGCGTCTGTTCAACCCCTTCGCCCGCGGCCCCTGGCCGGGACTGGCGCGCAAGCTCGACATCCTCTCTCGCCCGCGGCGCCTCAACCGGCGCATGCACAACAAGATGCTGACCGCCGATGGCGCCGCCGCGATCGTGGGCGGGCGCAACGTCGGTGACGAGTACTTCTCGGCTAACGAGGACATCGAGTTCGGTGACATGGACCTGCTGGCCTTCGGTCCGATCAACCATGATCTGGGCGAGTGCTTCGACCTGTACTGGAATAGCGAATTCGTCGTTCCGATGTCGGCCTGGAGCTCCCTGCGGCGCGACGCGGGCGACCTCGCGGATCTGCGCGCCGAGCTGGCACAGCACGAAGTCGAGCACGCCGAATCCCGTTACGCCGAGCGCGTGCAGGGCTCGGATTTCGTACAGGAAGCCCTGATGGGGGATCTGGCGCTGGTGTGGGCCGAGACCCACACGGTGGCTGACCTGCCGCGCAAGATCGTGGCCAAGGGCGACAAGGTGAAGCAGACCCTGCTGATCGAGCGCATCAAGCCCTACTGGCCAGATTCGCGCACGGACCTGGCCATCGTCTCGCCCTACTTCATTCCGCGTAAGGCCGGCGTCGAGGAGCTGGGGCGCATCGTCGATGGGGGCGGGCGCGTGCGTGTGTTGACCAATTCACTCGCTGCTACCGATGTCCCGATCGTGCACTCCGGGTACAAGGACTATCGTCGCGCGCTCGTGCGCCGCGGGGTCGAGCTGCACGAGCTGATGCCGGTCAGCGAAGCCGTCGAGGAGGGCTACCGCCAGGGCAAGCTGGGCTCCTCCAACGCTGCACTGCACACGAAGACGTTCGTCTCCGACGGGCAACGCATCTTCGTGGGCTCCCTGAACCTCGACCCACGCTCGGTCGAGCTCAACACCGAGCTGGGTCTGGTGGTCGAGAGTCCCGAGCTGGCGCGGCAGATACTCGCCAAGGTGGACCGCGCCACGCAGCGCGACGTCAGCTGGACGATCGCTCTGGACGATGCGGGGGACGTCATCTGGCTCGGCGAGCGCGCGGGCGGCCCCTTGCGCCTGGATACCGAACCCGACACCAGTTGGTGGCTTCGTTGCAAGGTCTGGATGATGGGACTGCTTCCCATCGAGGGGCAGCTGTAGCGCCCATCGAGACTCGGACCCGCAAGCGTCGGCGCGAGTCCGCCTTGCACTTCGCGGGCCCGGGTGGAGAGCCATCCGACTGGGACCGCCGGAAGCCGAAAGACCGAGCCTCCGACGAGCGGGCTCCAGGAATTCGCGTGGTGACTCACGAACAGGGCGGCGCAGACGGGTCGATACGCGGCGTGGTCGACGGTATGCTACGGCCCGATGAGTGCAGCACCCGACACTTGGCGACCGTGTTCGCTTCTGATCCTCGCCGGCGCGCTGGCGACGGCCGCCTGCAGGAACCGGCTGCCCGCAGCAGCCATACCCATGGAACCGATCGTGGTCGCGCAGTCTGACCCGTCCGTGACGGACATGCCCGAGGCCGTCGACGGGTCCAATGCCGCCAAGGCACCAAACACCACCAAGGATCTGGACGAATTCCGGCCCAAGCCCGTCTTCACGCGCGGCAAGGACTGGATCCGGCTCACCTCAGGCGAGTGGCTGCGCGGAGAGCTCTCCTCCCTCAGTCGGGATCGGATCGAGTTCGATAGCGAGGAGCTGGACGAGTTGCAGATCGAGTGGGAGGACGTTGCGGAGGTGGTCACCGATCAGCCCTTCACGCTGCTATTGCTCGACCGTACCACCATCGTCGGCGTCCCGCGCATCGACGGCGACTCCATCAAGCTGACCACGCCCGATGGCGCACGGGAGCTCACGCGTGCCGACGTCATGGGGTTCATTCACGGCCGGCCGACGAGGCGCAACTACTGGTCGGGCCACGTGCGCGCCGGCGGTACGATCAGCACGGGGAACGTGGAGCAGCTCGACACCCACCTGTCCCTCTCTGCAGTCCGCCGGAGCGCGAAGGACCGCTTCAGCGGAGACTTCGACTCGATCTTCTCGGAGGTCGAAGGCGTCGAGATTTCCAACAAGCAGACCTTCAGCGGAAGCATGGACTTCTACCTGACCCCCAGGCTCTACGCGCGGCCCCTCGGCATCAATCTGCTGCACGACGAGATTCAGAACATCGAGCTGCAGATCGCCCCCTACGCAGGTTTTGGCTACATGCTCATCGATGACCCCGAGGTCGAGTGGCAGGTCACGGGCGGCCTGGGCTATCGGGGCACTGAGTATCGTTCGGTCGCCGCGGGGGAGGATTCGTCGGACGAGACGTCGACCGGGATCTTCACGAGCGACTACAAGTGGGAGGTCAGTGGCACGGTCGACCTGTCCGTCAGCTACGGGTTTCAAGCCAGCCTGGAGGACGTGGAGGACACCAACCACGACGCTTCTTTCGGGCTCACCTTCGAACTCCCCTGGGACCTGGATTTCGATTTCCGAGCCATCTGGAGGCGCGTGGGCCAGCCCGAGCCCGACGAGAACAACGAGACCCCGGGCGGGGACGACCTACGATTGCAGATCGGCGTCGTGTGGGAGTTCTAGTCTCTCGCAGCCTCCTTCCGAACTATCAGCATTGATCCCGCCTCACTGCTGTCTGCATGGACCAACAAGCCCAACCGCGTTTCGTCCTCGCTCTTGTTCTGGCCACGTGATTCTGCGCGTGCGCGTTCGTTCCGACGGCGCCGCGCGTTGGTGAAGACTCCGACTGGCCTACGACACGACCACGGTGACGGGTAGGATCCCGCTCGGGGGGGCTGGTGGGCACCCTGCGGACGGCAATGCGAGATTCAGTCGAGGGCGACCAGTGGTGCTTCGGACCGGTGGACCTTTCCCGGGCATGGCGCAGGGCGAATCTCGCGGTCGGGCAGGGGCGCCACGACTGGAATCAGATGCGGAGCCTCGGTGCGAGTCAGAGCAGTCCCTGCAGGCGTGAGCGGCATTCGGGAAGGGAGTTCCACCCACTGGCGATCACGTGCAGCTCGTCGGACAGTAGCAGCAGCGTCGGGAAGCTGGATGCACCCAGACTGCGCGCCTCATCCAGATCCGCGTGCAGGCGCTGGTCGATCAAGCTGGAGCGAAGGTCGTCGGCGAACTGCTCTCGGTCGATGGGGGGCACGAGTCCCGCCGCAAGCGCGTCCAGGGTCGACAGGTCGGAAGGATTGCGCGCGTCGAGGTAGTAGGCGCGCTGGATGGCCTCGAACATCGCGCGCCCGGCCGTTGGGCCTTGGCCCGCCGCGGCGAGCACGGCGCGGCAAGCTGGATAGGTCGAGCGGCGCGGCTTGCAACGGGTCCAGAAGTCATGGTTGAAGCGTGCGCCCGTGGTTCTCTCGACGGCGTCCCACGCGGACCGCACGTAGCGCTGCGTCTCCTCGGGCATGGGGGCATCCGAGTCCGCTGCAAGCCCGCCCATGACCAGGCGCGCCGGGAGGCCGGTCTCCGATTCCAGGGCCTCGACGACGGGAGCGAAGCCCCAGCACCAGGAGCACATCGGGTCTGTAACGTAGATCAACTCCGGCATGATCCGCGGATTCTAACAAGCTGTGCCGCCAGTGCTCGGGATGTCGGCCCGGTGAGCGCGTGCTCCGGCTTGTCAGAGGCGCTGGAGCGGACTTCTGAAGGCCAGCGCGCGCATCAGGTGCGTCGTTTCCACGAGCTCCATGTCCTCGAAGTCCGCGATGGTGCGGGCGACGCGGCGCAGGGACTGCAGGCCCCGGGCGGAGAGGCCCTGGCGGCGTTCCGCGTGCTCGAGCAGCGTGCGGGATTGCCCGGAGATGGGAACCCAGCGATCGAGCTGGTCTCCGTCGAGGGTCGCGTTGGGAGACGTCTGGTGCCGCATTTCGCGGCGCGCGGTGGCGCGCTCGATACCCGCGCGGAGCTGAGCCTCGCCGGTGGCGTCGGACTGCCCGCTGTCCTTGCCGTCGCGCGCCGCGTTTCGAGCGCTGGCGCCGGTCGCGGCGAGCACGTGCAGGCCCGGTGGCTGGATCTCGACGCGCAGGTCGATGCGGTCGATCAAGGGTCCGGAGATACGGCTGCGGTAGCGGTCGATCTGAGCGTCCGAGCAGCGGCACGGGATATTGGCGTGACCGAGGTAGCCGCATGGACAGGGATTCATGGCGGCTATCAGATGGAAGCGCGCGGGTGCGCACAGGCGCCGGTTGGCGCGCGCCAGGTTGACGTCGCCGGTCTCCAGGGGTTGACGTAGGGCTTCTAGGGTCGAGCGGCGGAATTCTGGCAGCTCGTCGAGGAAGAGCACGCCGCAGTGGGCGAGGGTGACCTCACCGGGTGAGAGCGGGATTCCGCCGCCGACGATGCCCGCGTCGCTGGCGGTGTGGTGGGGCGCGCGGAAGGGTCGCTCCGTGGCCAGCCCCCCGGGCCAGCGGCCGATGGCCGAGAGGATGCTGGTGATGGCGATCTGTTCATCGAGCGTCGGGCGCGGGAGCAAGCGCCGCAGCCCGCGCGCCAGCATGGACTTGCCGGTACCCGGGGGGCCGACGAGCAGCATGGCGTGACCTCCGGCGGCCGCGATGGCCAGGGCGAGCTTGCCCGTGGCCTGGCCGCGCACCGCATCGAGGGATGCGCCTGCATCTGGCGCGCTCGGCTCGGGGTCGACCGGCCGGGTGCGTTCGAGGTCCGCGCCGGTGGGCGAGAGGTGCGCCAGCACGTCGTTGATGTGCGCGCCTGCGTACACCTCCATCTGGGGCACGCACGCGGCCTCGCGCGCGGTGGCGAGCGGCGCGACGATGCGCGCGATGCCGGCATCGCGTGCGGCCAGGGCTGCGGCCGTGCCCCCGGGGACCGCGTACAGTTTTCCGTCGATGCCGAGCTCGCCCATGAAGAGCGTGCCCTCCAGCAGGTGTGGATCCAGGTAACCGAGCGCGCAGGCTGCAGCCATGGCCAGGGGCAGATCGAGCGCCTCGCCGGACTTCTTGCGTGCCGCCGGAACCAGGTTCAGGTACAGCCGGCCCGTGCGTATGCGCAGCCGGTTCTCCTCGAGGGCCGAGATCAGCCGCCCGCGGCTCTCGCGGATGATAGGGTCGGGCAGGCCCGTGATGAGGACCTCGCTGCGTCCCTTTTTCTGCTCGGCGAAACGCCCCTCGACGGTCACCAGCTCGGCCTCGGTCCCGATCAGGGAGGCTCCCCACGCACGTGCCGTCTTCACTCCAGGGGGACCTGTCGGGTGCCCTCAGGTTTCCCCTGCAACGGGTTTTACAGTGCGGATCGTCACAGAAGGTCGCCCCGATCGCAGTCGACCGGGGACGCCTTCGCGCTTCCTTGCAGCGCGGCCTCCCTTGAGCGATGCTGCCTGCGCCCAGGCGCCGGACGGAGCACATCCATGGATACCTATTACGACCCCAGCGATCTCAAGAAATTCCCCGCCATCGCGGACCACGCGACGGAGCTCGGCAAGAAATTCTTCGACTGGTACGGGGCGGTCTTCGCCGATGGCGCGCTCACCGCGCGCGAGAAGTCGCTCATCGCCCTGGGCGTGGCGCACGCGGTCCAGTGTCCCTACTGCATCGACGCGTACACCCAGGATGCCATGTCGAAGGGCTGTGACACCGAGCAGCTGACCGAAGCCGTGCACGTCGCCGCTGCCATCAAGGGCGGCTCGGCCCTGGTTCACGGTGTTCAGATGCGCGCCGTGGCCGACAAGCTGGGAATGTGAATGAGCATTGATTCCTCGCGCACGTCCAGCGTCCAGCCGACGCTGTTGCGTTCCGGAGCCGCACTCGCGGACCCGCGCGCGCAGCTCGACCTGCTCGACCGGGTCGGCCAGGCGGGCGGTGCCGTGGACTTCGACGGGGCCCTGGCCGGGGCGGGCATCGGCGAGTTGCGCGCGACCGGCATCGATGTATTCCAGATCAACGTCGGGCGCGTCTGCAACCAGACCTGCGGGCACTGCCACGTGGACGCGGGTCCTGACCGGCGCGAGAACATGGACCGCGCGACGGCAGAGCTCTGCATGCGCGTTCTGGCCGAGACGGATATTCCCACGGTCGACATTACCGGCGGCGCGCCGGAGATGTGTCCGCAGTTCGAATACCTGGTCACTGAGTCCCGCCGACTGGGGCGCCACGTGCTGGACCGCTGCAACCTGACCATCCTGTTGACCAAGCGTTATGAACACCTGCCGCAGTTCTTCGCGGACAACCAGGTCGAGGTCGTTTGCTCACTGCCGCACTACCGCGGCACGAGCACGGACCGCCAGCGCGGCGACGGCGTGTTCGAAGCCTCGCTCGAGGCCCTGAGGCGCCTCAACGCCCTGGGCTACGGTGCTCCGGATAGCGGCCTCTCGCTCGTGCTCGTGACGAATCCCGTCGGCGCGTTTCTGCCCGCTGGCCAGGCGTCACTCGAGGCCGAGTGGAAGCGCGAGATGAAGCGCCTGCACGGGATCGACTTCTCGACCCTCTACTCGATCACGAACATGCCCATCAGCCGCTACCTGCAATGGTTGCAGAGCAGCGGCAATCTCGAGGACTACATGCAACGGCTGGTGGAAGCCTTCAACCCGGCGGCCGCGAGCGGAGTCATGTGCCGAAACACGCTCTCGGTCGGCTGGGATGGTCGCCTCTTCGACTGCGACTTCAACCAGATGCTCGATCTCGAGGTCGGTTCCGGCGCGCCCCGTCACCTGTCGGGCTTCGACTTCGAGGCGCTCGCAACGCGCAAGATCGTCACGGCCCGCCATTGCTTCGGTTGCACGGCCGGTGTCGGCTCCTCGTGCGGCGGGCAGATTGAAGGCTAGTCGGCGGCTTCTGCTGGTCCCGTCCCTGGGGCTCGCTTGCCTGGCCTGCGTTTCTGCGCCAGTGCCGGCGTCGGTCCCGGAGCCTGTCGTCATCCCTGTGCCGGTCGGTGAGTCGATCGTGGTCTGTGGACAGGCCTTTCCGATCGGTGCGCCGGTGGTGCTATTCAGTGACCCGGATGGGTTCGACGCGCGCAGGACCGAGCCGCACTTCGGACCGGTTGCTGGCGGCGATGCGCCGGCGTCGGGCGAACTTCGATACGCTCCGGGCAGGGTGGCGCGCAGCGGTGAGCCGCTGATCGATCCGGGTAGCCGCGACCTGGCCGCGCTGGGGGAGGTGATCGACCAGCTCGTCCTGCACTACGACGTGTGCGGCACCAGCGCGCGCTGTTTCCGGGTCCTGCAAGATGTGCGCGGGCTCTCCGTGCACTTCATGCTCGATATCGACGGCACCCTCTACCAGTCCCTGGATCTGCGCGACCAGGCCTGGCACGCGAGCGCCGCCAATCCACGCTCGATCGGCATCGAGATCGCCAACATCGGAGCCTACCCGCCGGGCGAGACCCCCGAGCTGGATCGCTGGAGCGCGGTGGATGCGCGCGGCCTGCGACTGGTCATACCGGAGCCCTGGCAGGGTCGCGTACGCACTCCGAACTTCGTGGGACGTCCGAGTCGCGCGGCACGCATCCGCGGGCCGATCCACGGCGAGGAGTTCGAGATGCTCGACCTGACTCCCGAGCAGTACGACACGCTCGTGAGCCTGACCGTTGCTCTCTGCCGCATCTTCCCGAAAATCCGCCCCCACGCGCCGCGCGATCACAGCGGCGTCGTCCGGACGGATGCGCTGTCCGAGCAGGAACTCGCGCGTTTCGGCGGCATTCTTGGGCACCACCACCTGACGCGCCGCAAGATCGATCCCGGCCCGGCGTTTCGCTGGGAGTCCTACCTCGAGCGCGTGCAACGCATGTTGCGTAGCAGGGCTCCGGGTTCCTGAACCCGGCGTCTACGTGTCGCCCTCGAGCGCACGCCGCAGGAAGCCGTCGCACCGGTCGAGGTGCGCTCGGGCCTGGTCCGGACTGCAATCGCGGATGGCCATGACGACCGCTGCCTTCACGCTTCCGTCCGCGCGCTCCAGCAAGTCGCTGGCGCGCTCGCGTGACACCCGCCCGATGCTCTCCACCAGGCGCTCGCCGCGGTCGACGAGCTTGCGGTTGCCCTTCGTGTTCACATCGACCATCAGGTTGCCGTGGATCTTTCCCAGGCGCGCCATGCTGAGCGTGGTGATCATGTTGAGCACCATCTTGGTCGCCGTACCGGCCTTGAGACGCGTGCTGCCGGCGAGCACCTCTGGCCCCGTCAGCACGCGGATCGAGACGTCGGCGTCATCGGGCACGACGTCGCTCGGCACACAGGCGAAGAAGACCGTCGCCGCGCCCCTTGCACTGGCTTCCTTCAGGGCCGCGTGGACGTAGGCCGTGGTGCCGCCGGCGGTGATCCCGAAGACCACGTCGCGCGCCTCGACCGCGCGCAGCTCCATCGCCTTGCGCCCTTCCGCCACGGAGTCCTCAGCGCCTTCGACCGAGGCCAGCAATGCGTCCACTCCACCGGCCAGCGCCGCCTGCACGAGCTCGGGCGGCGTGCCGAAGGTCGGGGGGCACTCGACCGCGTCGAGTGTGGCCAGCCGGCCGCTGGTGCCAGCGCCGACGTAGATCAGCCGTCCGCTGCTCGCGAGGCGCTGCGCGACGAGCTCGACCGCCGCCGCAATCTGCGCGCGTGCAGCGTGTACGGCAGTGTGGATCGAGCGGTCCTCTTCGATCATCACGTCGACCGCCGCGAGGGCGGAGAGCTGCTCGAGCCCCTCGCTCGCGGGGTTGGCCCGCTCGGTGGCCAGGTGCCCGCGCGCCTCAGCCATCGCTCGGGCTCTCCTGATTGCCCTCGACCCTTGCCGCCCGCTTGCGGCGTGCGAAGTCCGCGGGCTCCCACATGCGACCGCTCGCCAGGGTCAGGCCACCGTCGACGACGATACACTCGCCGGTCACGTAGCTGGACATGGGCGAGAGCAGGTGCAGGCACTGCGCCGCGACCTCGTCGCGCTGGGCGAAGCGTTGCAGCGGAATCTGGGTTCGGATGCGGTTCTCGATCTCCTCGCTCGGCCAGAGGTTCTGCTTGGCGCCGTCCGATTGGAAGGGGCCCGGCGCGATGGCGTTGACGCGGATGCCGTGTGGCGCCCATTCCGCCGCGAGGGTCTTCGTCATGGCCAGCACACCGGCCTTGGCGCTGGCCGAGTGCACCACACCCGGCATGCCGGTCCACGCGTAGGTCGCGATCACGTTCAGGATCGAGCCCGCACCCTGGCGGATCATGTGCTTGCCAAAGGACTTCGATGCGTAGAACGTCCCGTCGAGCACGATGCCGAGCACCGCGCGCCAGGCGTTGGTCGAGAGCCGCTCCGCGGGACAGACGAAGTTGCCGGCGGCGTTGTTGACGAGGATGTCGATGCTGCCCATCTCGGCCACGAGCTCGTCGGCCATGTTGCGCACCGCCGGGGCCTCGCGCAGGTCGACCTGGCGCGCGCGCACGTCCCAGTTCTCGCGCTGCGCCTGCTCGAGTAGCTCGGTGTGGTTCTCGGGGCTGCGCGAGGCGATCACGACCCGCGCTCCGAGGCGTGCCAGACCGCGGCTGATCTCGAGCCCCAGGCCCGTTCCTCCGCCGGTGACGACGGCCACCTGGCCAGCGAAGGCATCGGTTGGGAACCAGCGGGCGATGTCCAGGGCGGGGGGGTCGTCGGTGGCGTCCATTGCCGTAGAGAGTGACAGACGGCCCGGCGTGGGGGAAGCGGGGAGGCCCGGCCGCGGATCCTCTCCGATCCAGCGCTTGGCGGAGGAAACCCGCGCGGCCGGGCATTACAGTACCGGGCCGCTTCAGACCGCCCGCGAGAGCTCTCCGGGCCCAGCACACGATCGAAAACCATGCAAAGGCTCGAAAGCTACGCCGCCGGCACCTGGCACCAGGGCTCCGGAACCGCACGCAACCTCGTCAACCCCACGACCGGCGAGCTGATCGCCGAATGCGATTCCACCGGGGTGGACTTCGGCGCCGTCCTGCAGAGTGCCCACGAACAGGGCGGCCCGGCCCTGCGCGCCATGACCTTCGAGGCGCGCGGCAAGATGCTGAAAGACCTCGCGGCGGCCATCCACGAGCACCGCGAGGAGCTGATCGAGCTGGCCATCGCCAACGGCGGCAACACACGCGGCGATGCCAAGTTCGACCTCGACGGTGCGACCGGCACCCTGGCGGCCTACGCCCACTACGGCAAGTCCCTCGGCGACCGGCCTTTTCTGAGCGACGGCGAGGGCATGCAGCTCGGGCGCACCGCGCGCTTCTGGGGGCAGCACGTCTTCGTTCCCCGTCACGGCGTCGCGGTCCATATCAACGCGTTCAACTTCCCCGCCTGGGGCATGATGGAGAAGGCTGCCTGCGCGTTACTCGCGGGTGTGCCCGTGATCGAGAAGCCCGGCACGCCCACGGCACTCGTCGCGTGGAAGGTGGCGCGCATCGCCATCGACAGCGGCCTCTTACCCGAGGGCTCGTTCCAGTTCATCGCCGGCTCCCTGGGCGATCTGCTCGACCGCCTCGGCCCGCAGGACAGCGTGGCCTTCACCGGCTCCGCCACGACCGGCCTCACCATCAAGAGCACCCCGAACCTGTTGCGCCAGAACGTGCGCGTCAACATCGAGGCCGACTCGGTCAACGCAGCCGTGCTCGCGCCCGACGTGGACTCGTCCGCGGACGCCTACGGCGAGTTCCTCTCGAACGTGGCGCGTGACATGACCCAGAAGACCGGTCAGAAGTGCACCGCCGTGCGCCGCATCCTGGTGCCCGCCGACCGCGTCGAGGAGGTCGTTCAGGATCTCGTGGCCGAGATCGGCCGCACCGCCGTCGGCGATCCCACCGACAAGGCCAACCGCATGGGCCCGCTCACGAACGCGGGCCAGTTCGAGGAAGTGCAGGCCGGAGTGCGCGGCATGATGGAAGCCGCGAGCGTCGCCTGCGGTGGCCCGGATGCCCTGGCCGCGGGTGATTGCTTCATCGCACCGACCCTGCTCGTGGCGAACGACGCGCGCCACCCGGGTTTTCACGACAAGGAAGTCTTCGGCCCCGTCGCGACCGTCCTGCCCTACACCGGCTCCGCCGCCGACGCCGTCGAGCTGGTCAACCTGGGCGGCGGTGGTCTCGTCACCAGCGTCTATTCCAACGACGCCGACTGGTCCACGGAGTACATCCTTGGCGTCGCCCCCTGGCACGGCCGCGTCTGGATCGGCAGCGACCGCTCAGCGGGCCAGGCCCTGCCGCCCGGGATGGTCTTGCCCGGCATGATCCACGGTGGCCCCGGTCGCGCCGGCGGCGGCGAAGAACTCGGCGCCGAACGCGGCCTCGCGTTCTACATGCAACGCGTCGCGCTACAGGGCTTCAAGGGCCTGGTGGACGGCAGTTTCGGGGCGAAGAAAGAGGCCGCGGCCGAAGCCTAGCGCTCGACGGCTGCCTGGGTCGTGTCCGTGTGGGACGACCCGGTGATCTTGCCGAAGAGGGAGCGTTCGTGGTCCAGGAAGACCTCGAGCTGGACGCCGCTGGGGACGACGGCCTCGAAACGACTCAGGCCGCCGCCGCAGCTGCCGCCGAAGGAGCCAGCCTGGACGGTTTCGCCGGTCTCGCGGTTGAGGACCCGGATGTGCGGTGATCGAGCACAGGGGCGGAAGGCGAAGTACTCCTCGCCAGCCTTCCCGTAGAAGATCACGTCGGGGTCGACGATGATCGTGTCGTTCTCGACGCGGTAGTCGAACTCGGCGCGCAGTGGACCGCCCCACGCGAGGGTCACGCTGGCGTCGGTGTCGACGCGGATCGGGTGCATGCGACCGGCGCGGATGCTGACGCTCTCCTCGCCCGAGACCGCCAGGCCACTGACCAGGCGGTAGTTGCCGGTCGGGACACGCACCGGACCCTGGAAGCCGGCCAGGTCGAAGGACAGGTCTCCGTCCTGGACGATGGCGGCGCGCAGCTGACCGTTGCTCATGAAGGTCGCACTGGCGTCGATCGAGCCGGTTGGGCCGTCGAAGGGCGAGACCTGGATCTCGCGCGCGTCGTCCAGAATGCTCACGTGCAGCAGGGCGTCGTTGAGGCGGATGACGCGCGACAGCAGGGTGGCGGCTGCGGAGTCGCCGATCGCGATGGCGTCCGATCCGAAGTCGGAGAAGTAACCGTTGCCATCCTGGTCGAAGAGCCGCAGCACCTGGCCGCGGATGCGCGCCACGAGGCAGCCGCTGCTCGTCCATTGCCAGCCCTTGATGTGGTGGCGGAAGCGTACGACGTAACGGAATGCCTGTGTATCTGCGAGGTGAGCCGAGAGCACGACGCGTCCACCCTGGCCGTGCAGGCGCGAGTCGATCTCACCGTCGCCGTCCGTATCGATGCCAAGCGCACCGCGTTCGCTCTCGTCGATTGCGAAGCTGGCGCCGCGCACCTGGATCGAGCCGCGGACGGCGTGCCAGACCTCGGAGGGCAGGAACACATCCTCCATCGGTACGGGGCGGTGGGAGAGCGTCGCGCGCTCCTGGGCTCCCACGGTCCCGCTGAGCAAGCAGAGGACGAAGAGACGGACGGAGTTCACTGGAGTGTTCCGGTGGAGGGGGGGGCACGGCGGTCGGGGGGCCGCCGGTGTCAGGGAGGGGGGGGGATCGGCCTGGGTTGGCCGAGGCGCGACATGTTAGCAGGCGACGGGATCTCCTGCCGGTCGACCGCGGGGCCATCCCGCGCACTGGCCTTGGCAGTGCTCTGTTATGAGGTAGTCGGGCGCGCGGGGTGTGGCTCAGGCGGTCGTCAGTCCGCGTTTCCGGGCGGCGGAGTTGCACGGGTAAGAGGCACGTATTCTTCGGATCTTGCCGTTTGTGGGAACCCGTGACGGGGGCCTACCGTCTTGAAGGTGCGGACGACAGTGAACCTCGCAGCGGTCTCGCTCGCCGTCCCCGCGAAACACCTTCCCCTCGTATTTTTTGGGGAGGGTCGTGTTCTGGGCTTTCAGGACACGGGCGCCCTGTCGAGGGAGGAAGATGGGGCGCCTTTTATTCAACGACCCGGGTTCGGGTCGGACAGGACGCGCTCGCTGTTCGCGTCCCACCAGCTGGCCCAGGCCTTGCTGGTGCGACCGGGGCGCGCGCCCGCGAGTCGTTCGAGCGCGGAGCGGATCCTGCGACGTTCCAGGGTGACCTGCTGTTCGCTGATCACACCCACGTCGGTGACCTGGCCCTCGACCAGGACGTTCAACTGCGGGTCAGCGACCGCTTGTCCCTGGGACACCTCGACATCGAAGTCCTGAAGGTAGGCGGCCTGACGTCCGACGAAGATGTTCGAGTGCTGAACGCGCGTGCCGGTGGTTCCCTCGAGAGCTGCGAGTCGCGTGATCAAGCTCGGGAACGCCGCGGCGTATCCGATGTGGCCCAGCGCCTCTGCCGCGTGCACGCGCACCCTGGCCGAGGTGGATCCTGCCAGCGCTCTCGCGATCGGCGCAACCAGTGCCGGTTCATGCGCGGCCCGCAAGGCTGACTGCGCGCTGGTGCGAACCGACTCGGATGGATCGAGCACGGCGCGTTGCAGGAGCGCGGGCAGCTGCTCCCCGGGAGAGAGCTGGCCGAGGGCGAAGGCGGACCAGCTGCGGCGCGATGGGTTGGAGTCCAGCAAGCTCTCCAGAAGCACCCGGTGCACCCCATCCGCGTCCCCGTGTTGGGCGAGCTTCTGGGCGCACAGCTCGCGCATGGCCGGGCTGGCGCTGGCGGCGTACACGAAGACCGGGGCCAGGGCCGAGCGCGTGTCGGTCGCGCCTTCGATGACCTCGGGCAGGGCGAACCGGAAGGCGTGTCGCTCCAGGGTCATGGATGCGCAGGTGCGCGCGCGTGTCCCAGCGCTGGATCCGTGGACGATGCCGGTCGTCTCGGTGATCAACGGGTTCAGCTCCTCCAGCGCCTCGAGGATCAGCCCGTTGCGCAGCATCCAGTCCGCGAGCTCGCAGCGCTGGGCCACGCGCGCGTTGCTCGGGAGCTTGGAGGCCAGGCGGCGCATCTCGGCCAGAACCTCGCGCTCAAGGCGCACCTGCTCGATCGGCCACGGGGCGGGGGCCCAATCGCTGCCGCGCTGGAATTCCCAGACTCCGTCGGTCTGGCGCGCGATGGCGCGCACGGTCGCGCCGCTCTCGAGGGTGAAGATGCGCTTGAGGGCCTTCTGGTTCTGGCCAGGTGCCGCAGCATGCGCCAGGCCGGCGGTCGCCAGCAGGACGACAAGCAGCCCCGCGAAGTGCCGACGGCGCCATATGTTCGGAAGACGCTGACCGGGGTTCGACGGGTGAGATAGGACCTGCATTGGGTTGCGCCTTTCAGCTCGTGGATGCCTGGGGGTAACTGGCTGCCGCTGGCGCCCGAGGATACCCCTCCATTATCCATCGGTTTCCCTCGCACTGGCCTGGGCATCCGTCGGGGTGGGCAGGATCAGGCTCAGGGGGCCGTGCTCGGTGCTGAACCAGGACAGTTCCATCCGGTCGAGGGTCTCCTCGATAGGAACTTGCGATGCGCGGCTGATCCAGACCTCGCGCGGCATGACGCGCGTCAGCAGAGCCTCCGTCTCGCGCCCATCGGATCCGTGATGGGGCAGGAGTAGCAGGCGCACGGGCCCTTGAAGCTCGCCATCGCGGAGCAAGCGCGCCAGTCCGGCAGCCTCTGCGTCGCCGCACAGGAGCGAGCGTTCAGCGCCCCACATAACCTCGAGGCTACGCGAGCCCTCGTTACCCGCGATGTCCTGGCCGCGCAACAGGTCGATGCGCAGGGCATCCGTGTGTGTCGGCAGTTGCGTGCGCCCGTGTTTCAGGTCCACGCGCGCCCGCACATCGAGCCCCGTGACTTGGGATCCGGCCCACAGACCTGGAGTCCAGCGCCCGCTGAGCCACGGCAGGCCAGACGTGTGATCGCGGTGGTCGTGGGAGACGACCACGTGGACCTCCGCGATCTCCCACTCGCGTAGCAACGGGGCGATGGCCGAGCGCGCGATCGATGGACGATCGCGGGAGCCCGCATCGAAGATCCAGCAAGCCTCACCCGGCGCGCGCAGAACCAGCGCGGTGCCGTGACCGACCTCGAGCAAGACGATCTCGAGGCTGCGCGCGGCCGTGGTCCAGGGCAACCAGGTCAGGCCCAGCCCGATGGCAACGACGCGGCTCACGCAGCACGACACACGCGTCGCCGCACCGGAATGCGCGATCAGCCAGAGCAGCGCGCAGGCCAGGGTCGCGAGCCATAAGAAAGGGCGCGGAGGCAGCTGCGTCGGGGTTCCCGGCAGACCGTCGAGGGCGCCGAGCAGGGCGAGCAGGGCCTGGCCCGCGAGCTCGACCCACGCTTGCAGCCCGTCGAACGGGAGCAGGGTCCACAGTGAGGCGCAGCCCATGAACAGGATCAACGGTGGCAGTACGAGGGGCATTGCGATCAGCCCCCAGGGCGACCACTCGCCGAAGTTGCACCAGGTCATGGGCAGCGTAGCGACGATGGCGACGAACGAAGCCGCGGTGCTGGAGACGAGCAGGTCGGAGAGTTTGCGTACCGGGATGCGCCACCAGGGTGCGCGCGGATGGCCGGTAACGCTCGTCGCGTGCAAGGGCAGCAGCCGGTTCCACAGGCCCATGCCGAGCCTGCGCGCGCCCGCGTATCCGAGCACCAGGCCCAGGGTCGCGGCATAGGAGAGTTGTACGCCCAGGTGTGCGGGCGAACCCGGGTCGGCCAGGCACTCGAGCAACAGGGCGAAGGCCCACAGGTGCAAGGCCTGCGGGCGGCGACCGCGGCGCTGGCCCGTGGTCGGAACCCAGCGCGCGAACTGCGCCAGGGTGAGTGCCCATGCGGCGCGCACCACCGGCGGGTTGCCGCCCGCGAGGGGCACGAAGAGCCATACGAGTATGGCCTGGGGCGCGACCGGAGACACACGCCAGCGCAGACCGATCACGCCCATCAAGGCGTTCAGGCCCCAGGCCAGGAGCGCGCCGAGAGGTTGCGCGACCATCCAGCTCAGCAGGCCGACGTGAAGGCCGCTGAGGCTCAACACGTGCCGGGTCCCCGTGCGCGTGAACAGGTCCGCCGCGGACGCGGACCAGGTCCCGCGTTCACCGAAGAGCAGGGCGCCGTAGAGATTGCGCGCAGCTTTCGACCTCAGACGCCGCGCCCTGAGCAGGCCGGCCTGGCGCGCATCGGAGATCCATGCGCGCCACCCGGCGAGCAGCGAAGGGCGCGCACGGCCGGTGCGCACCAGGTCATCCGGCGGAACCCGGATCCAGGCGATGTCGGGATGGCGGGCGTAGGTCAGGGTGGGGCGCGCGAACGCAGGCGGTTGGGCGCGCAGCACGCGACCCTGGGTCGACAAGACGCAGACCGCCTCGTCTGCGGCCACGCTCCCGCGCGCAAGCTGGAAGGTCGCGAGGTAAACGCCCACGCCACCGCGGGTATCACTTCGGGAGTGCCCGCGCGGCTCCCAGCGGCCTCGCACGGCCTGCACGGCCTTCGAGGCCTGCGGATCTTCGGGTGGATCCGTGCGGTACGACGCCCGGGTGCAGGCGACGAGCCCGACGAGCAGCGGGAGCAGGAAGTGTGTGGGAAAGCGACGGGGCCCGGTCCCGCGCCCGGCGCGCACGGAGCACGTCGCTGCGAGAGCCGCGCTGACGATCAGCCACGGAAGAGGCGGACTGGATCCGAACGTACCCCATAGGCTGCCCAGGAATGCCGCTCCACATACGGACAATAAGAATCGGGGCGTCGGAGCCGTACCGTCCTTTCGCGGCTGTAGCGTCGCTTTACCCGTGCTCTCCCACACTCCAAAGGGACCGATTCACAGCTCTCCGGTTGCACTGTTCACCGGGATTCCGTGAACCCGTAGACTCTTGCCTCCGCAACACCCCGTTCTCCGTATATATCTTTGGCCCGCGCAAGCGACGAGGGCTCCATGCACGCACTCTTTCCCGGTACCTTCGATCCCGTCACCCTCGGCCACCTCGACGTACTCGAGCGCGCCCTGCGGCTCTTCGATCGCGTGACCCTCGCGGTAGCCGAGCACCACGCCAAGGATCAACTCTTCGACCTGGAAGAGCGGCAGGCCCTGCTGCGCGAGGTGACCTCCGGATGGAAGGGCGTGGAGGTCGTGACGCTTTCGGGTCTGCTCGTCGATGGCTGTCGCGAGCTCGGCGCGGGCGCGATCGTGCGCGGGGTGCGCAGCGCCGCCGATCTGGACTACGAGCGCCAGATGGCGTTCACGAACCGTGCCATGGCTCCCGACGTGGAGACGGTCTTCCTGTTGACCGCGCCCGAGTGCCAGCACATCTCCAGTACCCTCGTGCGCCAGATCGCCCGCATGGGCGGCGACGTGTCGAGCTTCGTCCCGCCCGCGGTCCAGACTGCACTGGCGCGCCACCTTTCAGAGCAAGCGAATCGATGAGCACCGAACGAACCGTAGTCTCCACCTCCGCCGCGCCCGCCGCCATCGGCCCCTACAACCAGGCCATCATCGCGGGCGGCCTGGTGCACTGCTCGGGTCAGATCGCGATGGACCCGGACACGGGCGAGATCGTGTCGCCCGACGTGCGCGCCCAGGCCCAGCGCGCTCTGGAGAATCTCGGCGCCGTACTCGCCGCCGCGGGCTCGGGTTTCGATCGCGTCCTCAAGTGCAACGTCTTCCTCGCGGACATGGGGGACTTCGCCGTCGTCAACGAGATCTACGCCACCTTCTTCCCGGACCCCGCACCCGCGCGCGCCTGTGTCGAGGTCGCGCGTCTGCCGAAGGACGCGCGCGTGGAATTCGACTGCGTCGCCCAGGTCGGCTGAGCACCCCGCGCGTGCTATCGACCCGGGCGACCCGGCCGCGGCCGTGCGGTTCGTGAGCGCGCACGGGAGCGATAGCGCCCCCCCCCCGTTGCGGAATCCTGTTCCTGAGGCAGCCTGGCGGGTTGCGCGTCGGTGGAACGGGATTTGCCCTGGATCCCAGGGCCCGGAACACACCCGCGAGATCAAGCATCACTTCGTGGGGCCGTGTTCAGGGCAGGTAACCGGATCCGTCATGGGCGGGCAAGCTTCGGCGGATCCAAAGGGGGCGGCCCGGCTCATCGAGCCGGTGCCGCCTCTCTTCTTGCCCCACGTTCCTGGCTCTGCGCGACACCCTCCTGGCACCCCCAGAATGGGCTTCCGGGAACCGGCCACGGGCGCCCTGGGTACACTGGGTGGCGTGAACGCAACAGCTCGCCTCGCCCAGGACCGCGCCATCCGCTGTCCGGGTCCCACCCGCCGCGCCTCTTCCAGGGGCTAGCCCGATCTATTCATGACCACGCGGACGAAATACCACGAACGGCCGGCTTCGCCGTCCTTTCGGGCTTTGGCGGCACTTTGCGAACATTGGCGTCCTCGGCGACCAAAAAAGGT
>JBLHKW010000071.1:0-24148 GCA_047618565.1 Planctomycetota bacterium | reverse complement strand
TCGAGCGTGTCCGCGTCCCGTTCGGCACGGGGCGCGCGATGTTCGTCCTGCGCCACAGCCGTCTGCAAGAGCAACTGGGTCACGTCGAGGCTGACGCGGTGCGCCAGCGCGATCTCCATCCGCTCGCGAAACCGGAACACGGCGTTCGTCGTGCCCACCAGCCGGTAGAAGAGATGCTTCACCTGCTGGGCCAGGGCAGCACGGAGTTCGTCTTCGCTGATCATTCCGGCCTCCACCAGGCGCTCTCCCACCACGGCGCTGCGCGTGTCGTCGAACTTGACCAAGAAGCGGTCCAGCTGACGCCGGGTCAGGAATCCGAGACCCACGAGCACCTCGCCCAGGCGCGAGCCCTGGGGCGTCGCGTCGCTGGTGGCATGGATCAGCCGACCGCCCTCCATCACGAGCATGAAGTTCTCATCCAGCGCGTCGACCCAGAGCACACCGGTCTTGTGCCCGAAGGCCAGGAACCCGAGTAGTTCGGAAAGAGCGATGGTCCACGAGTTTCCCTGCAGGCCGTTGCGTGCAGCGCCTGATAGCGCATCAGACTCGTCATGCCCGCTCTCCGTGGGGATGTCCCGAGAACGGTTCTGGGATGCCGCGGGCTGCGCCGTCTCGATATCGCTGCCCAGCGCGCGAAGGATCAGCTCGACCTGCTGAAGAGCATCGCCGAGACTGCGTTGCAGGAACGCTGCATGCTCGTCGGCCACGGGCGGCTCGGCCGCCTCCGTACGCCCACAGAGATCACGGCACTTCTCGACGAGTTCACCGATCGGTGGACCGTCATCGAAGGACCAGGCGTGCGGCAGCCCTGAAGGATTCATCTGGACCCGTCCGGGACGTATTGCCCGGGCGCTGCGGAGACTCCACCCGTATCGACCCGATAGGCCGCGCCGCTTGAAATGCGGGCACTAAAGACGGCTTTGTTTGGCGTATTTACGCGATTACCTACAACGGCCCTTTCCAGGAATGCTCTACCCGGCTGTCCCGAATATGGGCCAGGTGTCAGAAGGACCACTGCCAGCCGAGCACCAAACGCCAGTCAGTACTCAGCTGCGGACCCTTCACCCATTCGTCGACGGGCAGCGCCAACTCCAGTGAGAGCAGGTTGCTGACGCCGGGCCGGTCGTCCAGCAACCACTGCACTCCGCCCGCGATGTCGAGACGGTCGCCGCCCTGGGCGCCGGTGGCCTCGAGCGGGTTGCGAAACGGGCTCGCATCATCGGCATCGCCGTGCAGGTCGCTCGAGAAGTCACCCATGAGCCGCAGGGATGTGCTGACGCTCTCCGTCCAGCCCCGGCTGGCCCAGGCCGAGGTCTCCATGCTCGGACCCCAGGACCAACCCTCGCTGTTCGTCCCCATGTGCACGCGTGCCTGCGCCTGGACTCCCCACGACCAGGACGGCTCCTGAAAGATCATGGTCACGCCCGGCAGCAAGTCGTGGGTCCCGGTACCACGCTGCATGGCATAGGGAAGCAGGAAGGAAGCACCGTTCTCATCCGTGTCCCGCTCATCGACACTGCCCGTCGGAAGAGACATGCCCAGATTCAACCGCAACAGGCGTCCGTTGCACACGATCAGCTCGTAGGCCGCTCCGAGGGAAACGTCGCCAATACCGCTGGACCGGCTCGTGAAGGAGGATGCGCCCATACCCGTCAGGTTGACCATCTCGCGATCGATGAGCGGCAACGTCCCGAACACGGACCAGCCATCGCCCAGTCCATGTTGCACGTTCAAGCTGCGGGTCTGGAAGGTTGCCTCGCTCGGGAGGGTGCTGAACCCAGAACTGAAGAGAGCACCATTGGCAAGGTCATCGCGGCCATCGCGCAGCCCCCCGAACTCCTGAATCTCCAGGGTGTAGGACAACCGCCACTGTCCTTCCGCGACGGGCCGCGAGTGTGACACGCCCGCGGGTGCCATGGCATCGGGCCGGGTCCAGTCCCAACCCGGCGATTCGGCGCCACCGCCCGCAGCCGCCCAGGTGAAGCCGCGCGCCAGGTGCTGCGTTACGCCGATGGGAAGCAGAGAGTCGTCCTGCCCCTGGGCAAGAGCGGAAGGAGTCCAGGTGAACACGGCCGTCGCCAGGGCGAGAAACAGGGCGTTCTTCATGTGTATAAATCGCAGGGTGTAGAGCAAGTGACAATCCGCCGGGAGTATACGGTCGCACGTGTACGCAGTCTCCCGCAACGGATCAGGTACACCTCAAAGGAGCCCGCTTGACATTGCTTCGAGCGCCATGAGTACTAGGGCCACGCTCTGTCAACTCCCGTGTTCTTGGGGCTCGCCCGTGCGAGCCAAATCTCCTTGAGTAGCGCCCATGGCCATCCGCACCCTTGTTTCGCTCCTTTGTGTTCTCACCTCTGCTGGCTGCTATCGAACAGACGACCCCTCGGGCTCCGGATCCGGTGGATCGACGACCAGTAGCCCGACGGTTATCGGCCTGGCCCGTTACCAGGACATCGATCGCTCGGGCACTCCCAACGCGGGAGACCGAATCGTTGTGCCGTTCGATGCACCGGTCAGCATCGCTACCACGGACGTGGGTGCTCTGCAGCTCGCCGTCGTGGGCGACCTGTTCGGAACCGGCGCAACGCTCGTCAGCGGACCCAGATTGAACGAGATCACGATCCTGCTTGGTGACGGCGCGTCGCTGAAGACGCGCCAGGCTTACACGCCGGGTCAGACGCAGGCCAACTCTGCCTCCGGAATCGACGTGGCCGCCAGCATCGCTTCCGGTGCGATCACCCATGCGCAAACGGGCGCCACCGTCGAAGCAAGCCTGCCGATCGACATCGTGCCCGCCCTCGTCGCGGGCCCCATGGTCGCGACCGGGCACGCCAATGCCATCGCGCGAGCGGACCTCGATATCGATGGAATCCAGGACCTCGTGCTGGCGCTGGCAACGGGTGGATTCGAGGTCTCCATCGGCAACGGCGACGGCACCTTCGAGAGCGGATTCACGTCGGGAGCAGCCGTGGCGCTCTCGATCGCGATCGGCGACCTGGACAACGACGGTCGCGCGGATGTGATCATCGGCACCGAGGGCAACGATCAGGTCTGGCTCGGCAATGGCTCGCCCATCTTCACGGGCTCGACGACCCTACCGGTGCTCGAGCCGACCGCGGGACTGGCACTTGCTGACCTGGACCGCGACGGCGATCTCGACATCATCGCCGCCGGCGCCGACGCACTGCGCGTACACCGGAACGACGGCAGCGGAGCCTTCCCGTCGGAGCCTGCAAGCTACGGCACGGGGCCGTCCGCTGTGGTCGCTGCGGACTTCGATCGTGACGGGGACATCGACGTGCTCGCGGCACACGATGGCGCTAACCGGCTCTGGAACAACGACGGCATGGGCAACCTGACCCCTGGACCGGCCCTCGGCAACGCAGCCACCCTCCATCTGGCGGTCGCGGATGTCGACCTCGACGGCGACCTGGACTTCGTCGCGAGCAACCAGGGCGCTGATCGCCTCTGGCTGGGCAACGGAGCGGGCCAGTTCGAAATCGGACAGACGTTTCCCGCAGGAGACCCGGGGCCGCTCGAGTTCGGCGATCTAGACCAGGATGCACGGCCGGACCTGTTCGTGAGCAGCGCGCACGAGTTGCTGGTGTTCCTGAACCGCGGCGGCAGCTTCGAGCTGGCCGAACGCCTCGCCAGTGGAGCGACCAACGGCCTCGTCACCGGTGACTGGAACTGTGACGGGGACCTGGACCTTGCAGCCGCAACCCCCATCTCGGGCATCGCCCTGCTCGAGGGATCCCTGGCGGGAACCTGGGGCACGTCGACCCTGCACTTCGGCGAGGAAGCCGTCGGAACGGGCGGAAGCTTCTCATTGACGGCCGAGGACATCGACCGGGACGGCGACCTGGACCTGGCGGCGGGCAAGGATGCGCGCGCCGAGTTACTCCTCAACGCCGGCGCGGGAGCCTTTGGCGACGACCCCCTTCCGGTATCGATCCTTGCGGGAAAGGTGACCGACATGGTCTTCGCCGACGTCGATAGCGACGGCGACCGGGACCTGGTTCTGACACGCCGGGAGGGACTGCTGGTCTTCCTCAACGACGGCTCGGGTGACTTCACGGGCCTCGAGCCGACCCAGGTGATCAGCAGCTTGAGCGCATTCGGCGTCGCACTCGCAATAGGCGACGTGGACTCCGACGGCGACCTGGACGCCGTGATCGGCAATCTGGACCGAGCCGACACGCTCTTTCTCAACCCCGGAGTGGGACCCGGTGGCTGGCCTGGCTTCGCGCAGCCCGTGCGGCTTCCGCAAGCGAGCGAGATCCCCGTGCGAACGCGCACCAGTGACCTGGGCCTGGCGGATGTGGATGCCGACGGAGACCTGGACCTGATTCTCGTGCAGGGCACCAGCGGGCCCGCGCGCATCTACAGGAACGACGGAGCGGGCATGTTCATCGACACGGACGAACAGCTGGACACGGGCGGCGCTCGCTCCCTGGCGATCTCCGACATCGATCTGGATGGCGACCAGGACCTGGTCATAGGCACCGAGTTCGACGGTGTCGTGCCGTGGAGGAACGACGGAAATGGTCGCTTCATTGCGGGCCGGCATCTCTCGAGCGGCTACATGCGCCGGGTTGCACTGCGCGATCTCGACGGTGACAAGTACCCCGAACTCCTGGCCCTGCGTGGTGCAGCCAGTGGCCTCGACCCCGTTATCCTCTTCTGGCACGGCGAGGGCGGCGCGTTCAGCGAAACCGCCACCGCAGTGGCGCCCCACGATGGGCAAGCGCTGACCTTCGGCGACTTCGATCTCGATGGCGACATCGACGTGGTGTTCGGTTTTGCGCCGCTGGAGATGCCCGATCGCCCCTACTGGAACCGCTGAACCACGCCGTGCGAGTGGTAATTGTGCCGAAGCTCGTCGCTCGGGGCGCGCACGTCATCGAGCTGGTATGCGATGACAAGCGCGATGCATACGAGACTCCAGAACAGGGGGATGACTGCCGTTCGCATGGCTTGATGAGTTTGGTCTACCCTCGAGGGGTGTGCTTCACGGAACGCTCACCCGTCGAGTCCCGTACGCGCGATATCCGTGCTCAGTACGCCGTCCTCGATCTCGAAGACGCGATCCACGAGATCCAGGGCGCGGTGGTCGTGGGTGACGATCAACACCGCAGCTCCACGTTCCCGTGCGGCCTGACGGAAGAGGCCCATGACCTGACGCCCGCGCTGCTTGTCTATGGAGGCCGTCGGCTCGTCGGCCAGGATGAGCGACGGGCGATGCACGAGGGCGCGCGCGATCGCGACGCGCTGCTGTTGCCCGCCCGATAGTTGCGTGGGAAAGTGGTCCGCGCGCTCGGCCACGCCTAGCAGCTCCATCACCTCCCGTGCCCTCCTCGTGGCCTCACGCCGGCCGACCTGATCCAGCTCCAGTACCAGCCGCACGTTCTCCTCGGCACTCAAGAAGGGAATCAGGTTCGAGCGCTGGAACACGAAGCCAAGCTTGCGTCGCCGGATAAGGTTGGCCTTGCCGACCTGTTCCCCGTCGCGGATCACCTCATCCGCACCGATCTGCAGTGAACCGGTGTCGGGCTGATTGATCAGACCCAGGATGGTGAGCAGCGTCGACTTCCCCGAGCCGGAGGGACCGAGCAATGCGACCACCTCGCCCGCGTCGATCTCGAAGGTCGAATCGCGCAGCGCGTGGACCAGCGTGTTGCCGTCACCGTAGCTCTTCGACAGCCCGCGTGCCTGAACGGCTGGACCCATGCCACTCATCCCGCCAGGGCCTCGTTCGGGTCCGCAGCAAGCGCCTTTCGCATGCCGACGACACTGGCCGCGATCGAGATGGCGATCACGATACCCAGGAGCAGCAGGCGGTGCTCGTTCCCGACGACCACGCGTCGCGGAAACAGGTGGAAGGCTGCGTTGCCGACAATCAGAGCCAGAACGTATGCGATGCCACCGAGAAGCAGGGACTCCTGCAGGATCATGCCGAGGATCACGGTCGTGCGTGCTCCTAGCAGCTTCAGCAGCGCGATCGAATGCAGTTTGTCGACCGTCATCGTGTAGATGATCAGGCCCATGAGAATTGCCGAGATGACGACCAGCAAGCCACGGAACAGGCCGATCTGGCGGCGCGTCTTCTCGACCACGCCGCCCAGGATGAGAGCATGTTGCTCGGCCTGGGTGTAGACGGAGACATCCTGCCAGCCCTGCAATCGAGCGCGGACGTTATCGAGGCTCGCGCCGGGGGCAAGGTTCACCATGACCGCGGCCACGGAGGGTGGGGCGATGGCCGGAATGATCACGGAGGCTTCTCCGGAGAGCCTCAGCAGCTCCGGATCACGCCCGATCGCACTATCGCGCACGCGTGCGCTGCGGGCCTCGCGCTCCAGGCGCAGGGCCTCGTTCGACTGGTCATTCTGGATGCTCTGCGCATCGGAACGCGTGAAGAAGGCGACCGGGTCGCCGCCCGATGCCAGCATGCCGTCCGTGATTCCAACAACCACGTACTCGTCGCGGCCCAGGGTCACGCGCTGCCCCAGGGGCAGGCCGAGTGAACGGTCCACCAGGAACTCGTAGTGTGCCTGGCCGAGCGCACGCCCCTCGGTGATCGGTAGGTTGCCTCCGCGATCATCGGGCCAGGAGAGTCCGACCGCGTTGAAGCGCAACGGCTGGCCATCGGGCAGTTCGCGCTGGATCGTGTGCGAGACGTAGGTGCGCGCGCTGGCGACGCCCGGAACCGCACGGGCGCGTTCCTCGAGTCCGTCGGAGATGCGAGAGATCTCGGCAAACGGCCCGCGCGTGTTGCGCTGCACGACCCACAGGTCCGCCTCCAGGCTATCGGGCAGCGCGGTTGCGTCGACAATGATGCCGTTGTAGATGCCCGTCATCGCCAGGACCACGGTCAACAGCAACCCCAGGCCGACAGCGGTCAGCAGAAAGCGGCTGGAGTCGTGGCGCACATCCTTGAGCGCCAGATTCACCTGGAAGCCCCCGCGGAACCAGCGTCGGGCAGGCGAATGCGGTCGCCGTCCTTCAACAATGCGCTGCCCTTGACTCGTGGGTCGAGCACGACGGACTCGCGCGAGAGCCCGCTCAGCACCTCGACGAAATCACGCCCGTGCGCTCCCAGCTCCAGGGCCTGGAAGCGCGCGCGCGACTCGCGCGCAACGAAGACTCCAGCGCGGCCCTCGACCTCGACCACGACGCGCCCTGGAACCCTCACCACATCGGCCTTGCGTTCGAGCTCGATCCACAGATCGACACGCTGCCCGAAGGCAATCTTGTCGGGCACGTCGTCGAACTTGACATCCACGAGCAACTCGCGCGTCTCGCGATCGACCTCTCGCCCGATTCTGGCCACCGTTCCGCGAACGGGTCGCTGCGGGTCGGATCGCAGAGCGATGCTCGCCGGCAGGCCGGTCGCCAGGGAATCGAGATAGGTCTCGTCAACCCACACGCTGGCCCAGATCGTGTCCGTAGCGGCCAGCTTGAGTACCGCCGCGCCGGGGACAGCCACGTCCCCCACCTCGCGCGCGCGGCGTAGCACAACCCCGTCGAATGGACTACGCACCACACTGCGTTCGAGTTCCGCGCCGGCTCGGTCGAGCTCGCGACGCGCCGTCGCGACGGACTCGCGCCCCTCGAACTGCGCCGCGTGGGCGCGCGAGAGCTCCGCCACCGCGACCTGGTGTCGCTCCTCCGCCACATCGAGGCTCTCCCTCGTCGCGACGCCGCTCTGCACGAGCGGCTCGACCCGAGCAAGACCATCCTCGGCACCCTTCAAGACTGCGCGCGACCTTTCGATGTCCGCTTCGAGCCGCTGAAGGGTGGACTCCGCGAGCAGCACACCCTGTTCTGCCAGCGCCACGTCCGCCAGAAAGGTCCGGTCATCGATGGCCGCGAGTTCCTGGCCGGCCTTGACCCGGTCAGCCTGATCGACATTGATGCGTGTCACGCGCCCGGTGACCTCGAAGCTGATATCCACCACGCGCCGGCTCTCGACGGAGCCCGTACCCAGGGCGTCGACCGAGACGACACCGACCGAGACCTCGCATTGCCGCACGTCGATCGGCCGTAAGACCAGGGAGTAGATCGCTGCCGCAGCCCCACCGACCACGATCATCCAGAAGAGACTTCGGCGCAGTTGAGCGAGTCCGTACTTCATTTATGCTTGCTGTCCGTTATCCGAGAAACGTCGCCTGGGCAGGTGAACGCACGGGTTCATCGCTGCCAGTCGGCGCTTGCGATGACCTCGGGAGCGAGTTCTGCCTGCTCGTAGAGTCTACGAAAGGTGTCTATCTCGGGCGTATCCCAGCGCATCAGTTCCGCAGCCCAGCGTGCGCTGAGGGGCTGATAGAGCAGTGCCGCTTCGATCCGAAGCCCGTTCGTCGATCCCAGATCGACCTCGAAACGCACACGATCAGCACCGGGACCGAAGCTCGGGTCGCCGTCGACCCCGATGGGCCGTGTACGGGCGGCATCGGGATGGTCCGCACTCCATCCCTTGGGAAGCAGGCGGTCATCGATCAACCAAGACGCCCCTCGGATGAGGGTGTGGGTGGCGGCACCGTGGATGTCCGCCATGACGGCGCGGTAGGACGCGACCTCGGAAGATGCACGCACGACGTCCCGGTGGGGCTCCGTTGGGCCGCCTGCCAGCTCCGAAGGTAGCGGCTGGCCATCCTCGTCGACAATGCGACCGCGCGCATCGGTGTTGCCCGAAGCGAACAGAACCGCCCCGCGCGCGTCACGTACGATGACCCTCAGCCAGGCACGCCGGGTGGGGTGAGCCGTCGGGAGCTTGTGCCCCGTGAGGTTCTCCACGTCTACATTGAAGGACAGTCGTCCCGCGCCCGATTCGACGCCCTCGATAGCGAGGTTCGCCGTACGGTTCTGAAGCTGATCGCGGGTCGCGTCGATCGTCGCCTGCATGGCATCGGGCGAGGCCTGCACACCAAGCTCATCCGCATGATCTCGCAGCATGGATAGCACCAGTGTGTTGCCTCCGACCAGCACGTGCTGCCCGAACGGCGCGCGCGGCCCGGTCGCAGCGAAGTCCCCGCCGCCGGGGTTGCGCACGATGCGTGTCACGATTTCCGTGCCCTGCCCGTCGCGGGTCGGCAGGTGGCAACTCTGGCAGCTCGCCGCAAGCGGTCCAGGTTGCGCGCGCTCGTCGTTGAAGACCGAGTTGCGCCACTCCAGATAGGGAGCCTGCTCGAGCAGGGTCGCCCCCACGGGCTGGCCATCAGGATCGAGCGCCTCCGTCTCGAGAGTGTGGCAGCTCCCGCACAGAGCCGAATCAAGGATGTGTTCCCCCTGGGTCGGAGTGAAGCCCGTGGTCATCCGCATGGGCATGGCAAACGGATCCCCGTGGGGACCGAAGATGCGCCGGTGTTCATCCAGCTGGAAGCCGGCCGTGAAGCTGGCCTCCGTGCCGAGTCCGTCGGGCGACATTCCGTGACACACCGTGCAGGACACGCCATCGCGCGCCAGCTCGCCCAGCTCCGAGTCGCAGTCGAGGACGTGCATCAGCGATCCCGTCTCGTGCTCCTCGAGCCCGATGAGTTCGGCCATGGGCGCGTGGCAGCTGAGGCACGTGGCCTCGATCTCCGCTCGCCGCGACGGCGTCGCCGCAACCTCGGCCGAGACCACCGCGCGCCAGAGTGGATCGCGAGCCGCGTTCGCCATCATGCTGCTCTGCCACAGATCGTACGGAGCAATCCCACGCCCGTGCGGGTCACGCATGGCCGTCGAGGTCGGCGCGTTCGAGTGACAACGCGCGCAGGAACTCGAGTTCTGCACGGCCGCACCTACCGGCGCATCCTCCGTGTCCAGAAGTCGGGCTCCTGGCCCACGCTGGAACAGTGGAATGAGAAGCAGGCCGAGGGGACTCCAGAATGCGAGATTCATCGGTTCACCTCCGGGATGACGGTTCCGCGTTCGATGGAGTTGAGACTGGGGTTGCATGGGAATGATCCTGCTGGTTCCGTTGGGTTTCACTACCCTATTGGAGACACGTTCTGGCCGGCGGTTCCCGGATTACGAGCAATGCGTGGAAGTCCTGGTGGATGTACGCATTTCGTCGTAAAGGGTGTCTGCCGCGCACGCGACCAGACCGTCAAGGTTTGCTCACACGGTCCAGCAGAGCGGCGCGCAGCTCGGGCGGCAGCTCGCCCTTGGCTATCTCGTGACAGATGCCCTGGGCCAGGTCCATGGTGGCAAAAAACTCGGCACAGCGCTCGCACACGACAGGGTTCGGGAATTCGAACGACCCGCCCCGATCGAGGGTGTCCTGCTTGGCCTGTAGCAGGTCCAGGCAAACCTGTGTCGAGTAGGCGACCGGGGGCGCATCTCGCTTCGGCAGAGCTCGCTCGAGGGCGCTACGGATGCGCAGCCGCGCGCGATAGAGGCGCCCGCCCTGGGCCTCGACCAGGACAGGTAGCGCCTCCTCGGCCGGCTCGCTCCCGTCCAGATTGTCTGCTGCGTTACCCACGGCCCCACCCTAGCAGCCCGTTGAAAAAGTCCCGTAGCGAGACGAAGCCATCTTCATCGCAGCAAGGAGTGCGAAGTCGAGACGGCGGAGGCGGCCCTGTAGGGCCGCTGAGCACGGCTCGACGAGCACGACGCAGCGGCGGCGGAGAGGGCGAAGTCGAGTAGGGAGTTTTTAGGGCGGCCTGCTAGCAGCCTTCCGGCGGGACAAGGGCCACGCTAAGCTCGGACGGCATGAAAACGCGCTTAGCCCCCGGCCCCCGCGCGGTGTACGCAGCCAGTCTGCTCACCTTGATCTCCGTGGCCGCCTGTGCGAGCACAAACGCGCCCACCGAAGAGATCAGCGTCAAGCCCGGCATCAACGACTCGTTCCTTGCCCAGGACCTCGATGTCGACAACTTCGTCGAGCGCTTCGAGGGCGAGAGCCGTGAGATCTTCGCGCAGCGCGAGGCCCTGGCAGCTGCGGTTGGCCTCGAGCCCGGTCAGGTGATCGCCGACGTGGGCGCAGGCACGGGCCCCTTCATCGGCCTGTTCGCCGATGCGGTCGGCGAGCAGGGCAAGGTCTTCGCTCTCGATATCGCCCCCAGGTTCGTGGAGCACCTTGCGCAGCGTGCTGCTGACCAGGGACAGTCGCAGATCGAGGCGCGCCTCTGCAGCGAGACCTCGGTCGAACTGCCCGCCAACAGCATCGACGTCGCCTTCATCTGCGACGTGTACCACCACTTCGAGTTCCCGCGCACCAGCATGGCCTCACTGGCTCTCGCCCTGCGCGAGGGTGGCGAGGTGGTGATGGTCGACTTTGAGCGTATCCCGGGCGTCACGCGTGAGTGGCTTCTCAATCACGTGCGCGCGGGTAAGGCGGAGGTCATTGCCGAGCTCGACGACTTCGGGTTTGAGTTCGTGGAAGAGATCCAGATCGAAGGCCTGGAGGAGAACTGGGTCATCCGTTTCCGCAAGCGATGACTTCCGAGGCGCGCCGACGCCTCGGCGTCCCCTCCCTGGCGGCGCTTGTGGCCGCCAACATGATCGGCGCGGGCGTATTCACCACGTCCGGCTTTGCGCTGGCCGATCTGGGATCGACCAGATGGGTCATGCTCGCCTGGGTCGTCGGCGGCGCCATGGCCGTGCTCGGAGCCCTGTGCTACGGCGCACTGGCTGCACGCGTCTCGGAATCCGGAGGCGAGTACACGTTCCTGTCGCGCACCCTGCATCCGTCGATCGGCTTCATCGCGGGCTGGGTGTCCATCTGGGCCGGCTTCACGGGCGCGATCGCGTTCGCTGCTGAAGCGGCACAGGCCTACGTGGCGCCGTGGGTACCCGACGGCATCCCGCTCGACATCCTCGGGAGCGTGGCCATCGTGATGGCCGGACTCGTGCACTCGCGCGGGGTGAGTACGGGCGCTCGCGTGCAGAACGTGATCGTGGTCATCAAGGTCCTCCTGCTCCTGACCTTGGTCGCCATCGGTGTTGCGAACATCCCGCCCAGCCCCGCCGCGCAGCCCGCCGAGCTCTCGTTCGGCACCTTCGTGGTGACCATGATGTGGGTCTCCCTCAGCTACTCCGGCTGGAACGCAGCCGTCTACATCGCGGGTGAGGCACGCGACCCTAAACGCACCTTGCCGCGCTCGATGCTGTTCGGAGCGCTCGCGGTCACCGCGCTCTACCTCGCGCTCAACTGGGTCTTCATACACGCCGCTCCCATGGACCAGCTCGCTGGTCGCGAGGACGTGGCGGCCATCGCAGCGCGCGCCCTGGGCGGAGCCGGCCTCGAGAGCTTCGTGCGCGCCATCCTCCTGGTGGCCCTGCTCACGTCGATCTCATCCATGGTCATGATCGGCCCGCGCGTCATCGCGCAGATGGCCGGAGACAAGCTCCTCCCGCGCCAGCTGGCGTTCAGCGGCGACGTGCCACGCACCGCAATATGGACTCAGGTACTGCTCTCCGTCGGGATGCTCTGGGCATCCGGCTTGCGCGAGCAGCTCACGAACCTGGGCTGGATCCTCAGCCTGTTCACCGCCCTGGCCGTGCTCGGCCTGCTGCGACTGCGGCGGCGCGAGGGCGCCCAGCTCGTCCCGATCCCGGGCTATCCGTTCGTCCCGTACACCTTCCTCGCACTGGTGGTCGTCCTGACGGGAACCATGCTCTTCGTCAACGGGCGACAGCTGATTCCAGCCCTCGTCGTGCTCGTGAGCGGCGCGCTGATCTACGCCCTGCGACACAGGTCGCCCTCCACGTGAGCTGCCATCCGGCCCGTGTTATCCTCGGGCCATGCAGACCTTGCCCATCGCCCCGACCCGCATCCTGGCCGGGTTGCTCGCGACCAGCCTCCTGATTCCCGCCGCAAGCGCCAGCTCGGAAACCGCCGAGCCCGCCACCGGCCAGTGGCACGCCTGGCTCGAGAGCCCCGGTGGAGCGATCCCCTTCGGCCTCGATCTCACGCAGACCGGTGCCGACTGGGAAGCGTGGATCGTCAACGGCACGGAGCGCCTCGCGATCGCGCGCGTCGAGGTCGACGGTGGTGACATCCAGCTGTACCTCGACCCGTACGACAGTGTCGTGCGCGCGCGGATGTCCGCGGACGGCCGGCAGCTCGAGGGCGAATGGAAGCGTTATCGCGGCCCCGATCAGTGGACGCGCATGCCCTTCCACGCGCGCGCCGGAGAGGCGACGCGCTTCCCCGAGATCGCCTCCGTCGCGGGGGACACGCTCATTCCCATCTCCGGGCGCTGGGCGGTGCAGTTCGAGGGCAGCACTGAAGCCTCGGTCGGGATCTTCGAACCCGACGCACATGGGGGTGTGCAGGGGACCTTCCTCACGACCCTTGGCGACTACCGTTTCCTGGCTGGCGGTTTCGATGGCGAGCACCTGGCGCTCTCCTGCTTCGATGGCGCGCACGCATTCCTGTTCCGGGCGACGCTGACGGAGACGGGCACGCTCGCCGGAGACTTCTGGTCACGGGATACGTGGCACGAATCCTGGACCGCGAAGCGTGACCCGGACGCCAGCCTGCCGGACCCCTTCCAGCTCACCAGCTGGACAGGTAGCACCAAGCTCGGGGACGTCGCCTTCCCGGACACCGTTGGGAACCGGCGCTCCCTCGACGACCCGGCCTTCGCTGGCCGCGCGCGCATCCTGATCCTCTTCGGCACCTGGTGCCCCAACTGCTACGACGCGTCCAACTACCTGCGCGAGCTGGATCGACGCTATCGCGACCGCGGCCTGTCCATCCTGGGCCTGGCATTCGAGTTCGGTGATCGCTTCGAGCGCAACGCGGACATCGTGCGCAAGTACGCAGCCCACAAGCAGCTCGAGTACCCGATCCTGATCGCTGGCCCGTCCGACAAGGAAGCCGCGACCCGGGCCTTCCCACTTCTGGACCGTGTCCGGGCCTACCCGACCTTCGTCTTCCTGAATGCCGCCGGCGAGCCAAAGGCCATCTACACGGGCTTCTCTGGGCCCGCCACAGGACCCGCGCACGACCGCCTGCGGGAGAGATTCGAAGCAACGATCGACGAACTCCTTGCCGGGGAATGACAATCGGCCGGGGCGCAAGCAGAATGGGTAGCACAGTTTTCCTGACCCCTTGATCCTCACGGAGATCTCCCATGCCCCGCGCCAGCGCACGCCACATCCTCGTCGATTCCGAAACCCTCTGCAGCGAACTGAAGACCAAGATCGCGGGCGGCGCGAGCTTCTCGGACCTCGCCGCGCAGCATTCGTCCTGCCCGTCCGGGCAGAAGGGCGGCGCGCTCGGTGAGTTCGGACCGGGCCAGATGGTCCCGGAATTCGACACGGTCGTCTTCAGCGCCCCGGTCAACGAGGTCCAGGGCCCGGTCAAGACCCAGTTCGGCTACCACCTGCTCGAGGTCACCAGCCGCACCGAGTAGGTTCCGCCGGCATCGGGAGTGCACGGCAGGGCGCGCCTCATTCCCCGTCCGCGGAACGCAGGACGAACTCGCGCCCCTGCTCTGCGGCGATGCGCACCCCGTACATGAGCAGGGGCTCGAAGCCGGCCTTCGAGATCTCGACGCGCACGGCGCCGAACTCGCCGTGCAGGACGGCGAAGTGCCCCTCGCGATCCGTTCGCACCCGGCAGGACGTGCCATCCGCGGCGGTCAACAGGATCGCCGCGCCGACCAGCGCGCGCCCGCCATCGTCGCGCACGCTTCCCGAGAACGTCGCGAGCGCCCCGTCGATGCGCAGCTCGACCGCATTCTCCTGCAAGCCGTCGAATTCGACCGCACGCGTACCGAGCACATTGCGCAGGGGCCCGAGCACCTGGACCTCGATGCGTTCGTCACCGTCGAAGCCATCGATCGTCAGCTGGCCGGAGCGGTCGCACTCGAGGAGTACGCTGCCCTCGCCCTCGCTACCTGCTGAGAGCGCGTGATCATCCAGCCCGGCGGCGAATCGAAAACCCGGGCGCACGCCCACCAACCGCAACCCGGCGGAGCGCGTCACGCCCTGCGTATCGACCACGGCCACGCGCAGTATCGGACTGGCCGAGAGCTCGACCGCGAGGCGATCGCCTGAGCTCATCACCGCACGTCGTGCGCGATATCCGAGGGTATCGACGAGGACCTGCAGCGCGATGCCGGACGGAAACTCACACTCGACACCTCCCGCCGGCCCCGTCAGCCCGCTCCAGAGTGTCCCGACGCCCTCGAACTCCGACAGGCGCACTTCAGCGCCTTCGAGGGGTCGGCCCGATTCGTCACTGACCTCGATGCTCAAGCGGCGCGCGGGCAGCATGCCAATACTGCCCAGGTCCACGTGCGCGTCACCTTCGAGGGAGCGCGTGACCAGGCCGATCCCCCCCGGCCCCTGGACGCGCACGACCACGCTGACGGCGGAGGCGCGGATCGTCGTCCGGAAGCCCCCATCATGGTCGGCCTCGACCTTCACGGTGCGCGTGCGCCCGGAGGGACGGCTGAAGACGCACTCGACGAGCCCGGTGGTCGGGCGGCCATCCCCTCCGACCAGGCGCCCGACCAGCTGCCGTCCCGGATCGAGCTCGACGCGCAGACGGGTTGCCGGACCGGCCAGAGCCAGCACGCGAGCATCGGAAGTGGTTCCGCTGGCAAAGCGGTAGCCCGCCGGCAGACGCAGGGTTCCGTGCCAGTCTGCAGCCAACCCCGCGAAACGGAATGAACCGTCGGCGTCGGTGCGGCAGTGCGCAATGCGAGCCGAGCGAATGCTCTCGCGCACAGACTCGGGCGCATCAAGGTCGCCGAAGAGCGGTTGATCCCGGGTGAGGCTCAACGCGATGCGCGCATCGGGAGCGTGGCTGGCGACCACGAGTTGACCGGAGAGTTCCACGCCAGCGGGTAGATGCACGACGATCTCGGCCGCAGGGTCGCGCAACCCATCGAGCGGCCAGTGTTCGTCCAGGAGCAGGCGATCGAGGAACGCATCCGGCCGCTTCACGAACAGCGTGGCGGTCCGGTCGATGCGCGCCGCTTCGATGTAGCCCTGGTCGTCGGTCAGATTCTCATGCACGCTACCGTCCGCGGCGAGCAGTACGACCAGAAGGCCGCGCGCGGGGGAGGCATCCGGCAGCAAGATGCGGAGTCGGCGTCCAGACGCGACCGTGTCCGCAGGCGCCGGGCGTGAGCCGCGGGCAAGCGCGCCGGGATCACGCGCCTCCGGGAGCGCCACGACGCGTTCATCGAGAAACGGCGGGACGAGCGGATCTCCAGCATCCCGAGCCAGCGCGGCTGATCGAACCGGTGGATCGCGCTGGTCGTCAGCATCACTCGCAAGGAAGCCGAGACCGAGCCAGCCCAGGACCACCGTCAGGAGCAACAGGCCCGGCCACTGGAAGGACGACAGAAGAGACAGCCACGCCAGCCCGGATGTGGCCTGCACGCCCGCGGCCACGCACGCCCCCTGCCAGCTGCGCTCGAGCGCGAGCACGGCCAGACACCACGACTTGCGGTCCGGCCATTCCTGGTCCAGACCCGCGCGCAGCTCCTCCAGGCCGCGCCGCAGACGCCAGCGCACCGTTCCGCTCGGAAGCCCCTGTCGGCGCGCGATCTCCGCCGCGGACATCTGCCGGTAATAGCGCAACAGCACCATCGTCCGGTACGGCTCCGCGAGTGCCAGAACCGCGCGCGAGATCCTGCGCTGGGTGTCCACATCCTCGACCATCGTAGCGGTGGAGGGCAGCGCTTCGGCCTGAGCCACAGCCTGCTGACGACGCATGCGACGCCCCTCCCCACGGGCGCGCATCGCGACCAGCTTGCGCATCACCCCGGCCAGCCAGGGCTTCGCAGGTCGCTCGGGGTCGGGCGGCCTGCGCAGCGCAGCAAGCCACGTCTCCTGCACCAGATCGTCCGCCGTGGCGGGATCACCGACCAGCTTCTCGGCCAGGCCCCGCAACCATGCGGAGTGGCTCATCAGGTCTTCGAGCTGGGTCTGGGTCGTCGGGTCCATCGGAGGCAAGGCAATCACCTCTTGCCGCCGACGCCTCGACCGTTGGGGGCAAGGAGGATCAATCCTCGGACTGCAGTCTACAGCTTCCGGGCAACCCGTACGGATGGACCGCCTGCGCCCTCCAGCGGCGCCCGGGCATCCCGCAAGCCCGGGCTCCCACGATCAGTGGCTCAGGTGGTCAGGGCTGCTCGGCACCTGGCCTCGAGTAGCTCGGCAATGCCGACCGCTTGCTCTGACATGACCTCGAAGGTCTTGGTGATCTCGCGCTTGGCGCCCGCTGCGTCGACGTTTTCCTCGTCGCGCAGGGTGCCGCTCAGCTCGCGCTCCTCGGCCCGCATGCGCGCCACGGTAGCCGTGATCTCCGCCGCGGTGGCTTCGTCAAGAAAGGCGCGCCGCGGACGGAAGTAGTCGTCGAAGTAGGACATTTCCTTGCGGAAGGTGTCCCGGTAGGCGAAGCGGCTGCGCTCGACGGAGCCGAGCTTGGTGATTCCGCACTCGGTGATGCAGTCGGCGATCCCGACCCAGCGGGCACAGAGTTCCACGACGACCTCGGTGACGCGCTCGCGTTCGGGTCCCAGCAGACGCACGCGCTCGGCCTCGTCGCGTGCCTCCCAGTGGGCGCGCTGGGCCACGAGCTTCTGATCGTATTCGTGCTCCAGCTCGGCCTTCAGTCGGGTTCCGATCCACGAGCACCCGAGCCAGAGGACAAGGGCGGCGATCAAGACAGAGATCAGGGTCGAGGCGACCAGCATGCTCAACGGTTCCATGGTGGCTCATTTAAGGGACACCCACCCGCGGCTGCAAGGACAGGCCACGGGAAGAATTCGCGAGCACGGACTTGCTGGCCTGTGGCCATGGTTCTGCATGCATCTTTATGGCCAGCCGGGACTCCTTTCCATCCAGGATCGACGCCATCGCGCGCGAGTCCATCGGCCGACGCGCCCGCATGCTCGGTCATGCGGTGACGAACGCCTACAACTCTGGATTCATCGACCCTCAGTCGAAATGCCGAACGCTTGCGGCTCTCCTTTTTGGCCGAACCGAGTAGATACACTCCCGTGACCGATGCCGGCGCGGCCTACAGGCCCGGCTCCGAGTTGCCGAGTGAGTGCTCGGTCAGTTCCTTGACCAGGTGATCGAAGGCCTCGTCCACGGAGTCGGTCTGGAAGAACAGCTCGACATCGCCCGGGCTGATCGTGCCGTAGCGCGCCAGGGCATCGAAGTTCATGACATCGTTCCAGAACGTCTTCCCGAAGAGGACGATCGGCAAGGTCTTCTTGATCTTCAAGGTCTGGACAAGGGTCACCGTCTCCATGAACTCATCGAGCGTGCCGAAGCCGCCCGGCATCACGACCATGGCCTTGGCCATGTAAGTGAACCAGAACTTGCGCATGAAGAAGTAATGGAACTCGAACGACAGCCGGCGCGTGATGTACGGATTGTCGTTTTGCTCGAAGGGCAGCGAGATGTTCAGGCCGATGTTCTCGCCCTTCGCCTCCGAAGCGCCACGGTTGGCAGCCTCCATGATCCCGGGGCCACCACCGGAGCAGACCACGAAGCGGTGATCGCTCCCCTCCAGTGACTTCGACCACTCCGTGAGTCGCCGCGCGAGCTCGCGGGTCTCCTCGTAGTAGCGCGACATCTCGAGTCGCATCTCCGCCTGCTCCAGACCCTCGCCCGACTTGCGCGCCTCGGCCAGGGCCTGCTCGGCCGCGTCCCGCGACGGGATGCGCGCGGACCCGAAGAACACGATCGTGTCGCGCAGCCCCATCTCGGCGAAGCGCGTCGCTGGCTCCATGTACTCGGCCAGGATGCGCAGGGAGCGCGCGTCCGGGCTCGCCATGAACTCGGGGTTCTTGTAGGCCTTTACGGCTCTGTAACGATTATTGGTCATGAAGGGCCTGACGGGGGCTGCGGGAAGGTCTCGGTCGCTGCGCCAGCGGGGCAGCGTATCGTCCGGAGGGCTCGTGTTCCCTGGGCAGCGCCGGAGCAGGGGCTCCGCTTCGTAAAGGCTATGTTTTTGGCTGTGTGCCCAGGGCAAGATCGGGTCTCATCTGTTCCTGGCCCGTTGCTTTCCTGGGCCGATTTCATGGGACTCAAAATGGGTCCTCACCCTCGCCCTCGGCCCTCTTCCGGGCCTTTTGCCTCGCCTTTTCGAACAGCGCGTCCAGGTCGCTCTCTCGCGAGCGTTCTTTTTCCATAGCGCCGTCGAACTCAGACTTACTGGTCTCCGTCCTATTAGCAGTTCGCTCGGTCGCAACGTCCCAGCGAGCCCCATCCAGTTCCGCTTTGCCCGTATCCCCCACCTCCCGTGGTGGACTGGTGCGCAGCACCGACGCTGTTCTCACGTCGATCGCCAGAACGGTCGAACAACACGGACAGACGACATCGATTTGCTTCGTATCCATCGGTCGAAAACCCCGTGAGGGGTGCCCCTTCAAGAAACCGCTTCCATCGAGCCCGTCGTGGGCTACAGCGCCCTCACAGGAGAAATCGCTGTTTCTCGATGGTCCAGCCTAACTAGAGGAGACAGGCAACGGATACCCATCACATGCAGACTGCAACCCCTACCACCATCCCCGAGCAGATTCCCGACCGGCGCCGATTCGAGCGCCAGCTGGGGATCGTGCTGTGGATCGGTCTGATAGCCGTCCTGTTCGTGGTCACCGGCTAGTTTCCTGGTGGCCCGCCTCCACGGCGGGTGCGGAGGCATCGCCAGCGTTCATCTTCGAGCGCAGACGGTCGCGATAGCGGTCGTGGAACCGCTCTTGGCGGTTGTCGCGCGGGTCGATGCGCTGACCATCGATCAGCAGCAGTTCCACCGGCGACGCGATCTCCAGCAGACTCCCGCGCGTCACGACGATGTCGGCAATCTTGCCGACCGTCAGGCTCCCTAGCCGGTCATCCACTCCCAGGATACGAGCCGGATAGAGCGTCACCGCCCGCACAGCCTCCTCCCGGGGCAGACCATGCGCCGCCGCCGTCCCCGCCTGGAACGGCAGGTTGCGCTCGTTGTCCTGGTCCTTGGTCATGATCGCGAAGGGCACACCCGCTCGATGGAGAACAGCGGCGTTGGCGAACGACGCGTCGTAGGGATCGTAGGGTGAGCGCGGCACGCTCCAGATCGGTCCGAGCACGACCGGCACCTGCGCGGACGCCAGTGCATCGACGACCTTCCAGGCCTCGCTCGCCCCGTAGATCACCGCGTCCAGCTCCAGCTCGCCGATGAAGCGCAGCGCGTACAGGATCGTCTGCGCGTTGCTGGCCTCGATGCCGACAGGCTTCTCTCCGCGCGCGAAGGGCGCGAGCGCCGACAGCCGCGGATCGTAGGGCGGCGCCGCAAGGCCCTGCTCATGGGCCTCGGCACACACGCGACCATACTCGCGCGCCTCCGTGAACAGTTTCGCCAGCGCCTTGCGGTCGTCACCTTCGTCCTTGTCGTCGGCGTCGTTGCGCACGCGCGGGAATCCGATGTGCAGCATGTCGCGGTCCACGAGCAGCATCTCCTCCCAGGTATCACCGAGCAATCGCACGACTGCGGACTGCCCACGTATCAGGTCACCCGACGGCGTGGTCTGCGCGCGCGTGATTCCGTTCTGGCGCGTGACACCGATGTGCGCGGAGTCCGCGTTGATGGAAGCCGTCACGCGCAAGTCCGGCTGGTTCCCGCCGATCTCGGACACGTCATTCGTGGCCGCCACCGCGCCGATCTCGTGAATTCCGGCTCGGCTCTGCAACGAGATCATTCCGGGCCAGACATCGAGACCGGCTACATCGATCACCTCGGTACCGGCGGGAACGGCGACATCGCTGCCCAACGCCAGGATGTGGCCGTCCTGGACCAGCAGGGTTCCGCCCGGAATCGCGGGCGCCGTGACCGGATGCAGGGTGCCCCCGACCAGGGCCAGTACGGGCGCGTTGCCATCCAGTGCATCCCGAGACCGGGGCGCATCCTCGACCGCCGACACGGCCAGCGGGCTGGAGTCGAGATCGAAGGCATCGATGCGCTCGAACTCGATGCGACCGTCGACCATGGTCCACTCGACCCGGGAGAACACCGACAGTGGATCGGCGTTCAGCAAGGTCAGGTCCGCATCCTTGCCGACCTCGATCGAACCGACGCGGTCGCCAATGCCTAGCTGCAGCGCGGGATTGAGGGTCACCAGCTTCAGAGCCTGAACCCGGTCCATCCCCGCGTAGCGCACGCTCTTGGCGGCCTCCTGATAGAGGCGCCGGATCATCTCGCCACTGTCCGAGTTGATCGACGTCAGCACGCCCGCGTCCATCATCAGCGCAGCGTTATGCGGAATCGCGTCGTAGGCCTCGACCTTGTAGGCCCACCAGTCAGAGAAAGTCGAACCACCGACACCCGCCTCGGCCATCTCGTAGGCCACCTTGTAGCCCTCGAGCACGTGCTGCAGGGTCGCGATCCCGAAGCCGAAGTGCTGCGAGGCGCGGATCAGCATCAGGATCTCGTCCATGCGATAGCAGTGCGAGTGGACGGCGATCTCTCCATCCAGAATACCCACCAGGGCCTCCAGCCGGATGTCCCGGCGCGGCGGCGCGGCGTCGTCGCCGACGGCCTTGCGCGTCTCGTAGTCACGCCACTCGGTCCGGTACTCGCGCGCCCGTTCAAAGGCCCGATAGAAGACCGCCTCGACCCCCATGCGCGTTCCCGGAAAGCGCTCGGACCTGCGCCTCCCGTTCGAGCGCTTCGGGTTCTCGCCCAGCGCGAACTTGATACCGCGCGGCGCACCGGGGAAGCGCAACTCATCCGCCGTGCGACCCCACTTGAGCTTGATCACCTCGTGCCGGCCGCCGATGGCATTGGCCGATCCGTGCAGGAGCCGTGCCGTGGTGACACCGCCCGCAAGCGCACGATAAATCCCGAGGTCATCGGCGCGAACGACATCCTCGATCGAGACGTCCGCGGAGATCGTGACGGTGCCCTCGTTCACCCCGCCCTCGATGGCAATGTGTGAATGGCAGTCCACCACCCCCGGCGCCAGGTGCATGCCCGTACCGTCGATCAGCGTCACGCCGGCCGGGGCCTCAAGGTCGCCAACCGCCACGATCTTGCCGCCCTCCACATGCACGTCGCCCACGAAGGCGGGCCCGATAGCATCGTGAATCGTGGCGTTCTCGATGAAACACGCACCATCCAGCTCGATCGACGGCACGCGCTGCGCGTCGAGCTCGAACGGATGATCGTTACCGTCAGCACGGACAGCCGGCTGCAGCGCACACACCAGCGCACACAGTGCGCCCGTTCCCTTGAAGAACGACATCATCGCGCACCCCCTTTCTCGACGCCTTCTGGCGTTCGGGTCATCTCAAATTCCGCATCCTGTTCACCACCGGGTGTACTGAGGGTCATCTCGCCATGGATGGCCCCATCCTTGTAGGTGCCGTTCATACTGGACGTGATCTCCATCTCCCCGATCGTGATGGACACCTTCATGTGGACCTCATGGCCCGACACCGACCCTGTGACATCCTCACTCATGGGGCTGCCCCCGACCTCGAATTCGATGGTCCCTCTCAAGCTGCCGTCCTCGTCCATCTCCAGCTCGATCTTGGATCCACTCGAGTCTTCAAGGTCGTCCTCGACAACCCATTTGCCCGTCAGATCCACGCCTTCGGCCGGACCCTCTCCGCTGCCCTGCTCGTCCTCGTCCTCGAGCTCCAGGTCGTGGGCGAAGCCATCGATGAACAACCAGGCCACCTTGGCCTTCTTCTCGAACGGGCTGCGATTCCAGAGCGCCAGTGCGGCGCTGCGCCCGGGACCGAGCTCCCCGTAACTCGTTCCGACGCCGAGCAGTTCGGCCGGGACGCTGGTCAGTGCGGCCAGCGCAACATCCGCCGCCAGCCCCTCCTTCACCAGCGCGCGCACGTTCTTCATCAGGGTCTTGGGGCTTTCGCCACCGGATCCAAACGCGTACCGAACGCCGGCCTCGCTCAGGCGCAACGCACAGTCGCGCCCCTCTTCCCACAAGCGGCGGCGCTCCCGACGGACTCCGATCGGCTCCTCGTAATTCCAATCGCCATGGTCGTCTTCTGCACTGTCATCTCCGTCTTCGTCACCCTCGTCTTCGTCTTCGTCATCCGACTCCTGGTCCTGCGCCACGTCCGCATCGTCGTCAGTATCCGCATCGCTCTCCGCGTCATCGGATTCAGCCTCGTCGTCATCGTCGTCCCCCTCGTCATCGTCGTCCCCCTCGTCCGGGTCGTCGACCTCGTCGCCCCAGTCCAGGGTCAGGAACACGGGGATGTCGCGGCGCGCGAGCTCGTCCGCGTTTCCAGGCTTCGCGCCCGCCGCTGATGGCGATCTGGAGCCCGAACTCGTCCGCGAGCCGCATCCAGCGACGGATGTCGCGTACCGATTCGGCCTCGCACACGAGGCGCATCCGCTTCCCGAGCAGCTCCGCGCCCGCATCCAGATCGCGGTCGAAGTTCGGCCGGGCGCCGCGCTTGCCTGCGGCGACCCTGTCCGTCAGCTCCTCATGGCGCTGCGCGTCGTAGAACAGCTGGCGCAACTGGGCGTGATATCCCATCACCGTGCTCGGGTAGCCGGAGCCCGACGCGCGGAAGGCCGCGTGCTGAAAGACCTCGGCGCGCACGATGACATCCCGCACCGCTGCATCGCGGGTGGTCGCCAGCGCGCTCTTCCCGCTCAGGATCTGTTCCGCTGGTGCACTGAGAAGTAACCCGAATCCCGTCCCGCGGTGCGCATCGGCACCGGCATCACCGAGGGCGAGCACATCCACGGAAGCAAAGCTGGGCTGAATCCCCTTGCGATTGGCTTCACGCATGTCGATCGGCGCGTTCGCAATCACCGCCGTCGGGCGGTCCATGTCGATCGCGGGCTCGGGCGTCTCGCAGCCCGTGTGGGTGTAGGCATCGATAAACGCTGGCAGCGCGATCAGACCCTCGCCATCGAGTCGTTTGCATCCCGCCGGGATCTGCGCGCCCACATCCAGGACGGCCTCGATCAATCCATCGCGCAGGATCAGCGTGCGCAGTGTCTCGTCCTCGAGCGACAGGCGCACGCCCTGCAGCGCGTAAGGCTGCGGCGCATGGGCGCGGGACTGCGCGACGGCCTGCGGTCCCATGCAGAGCGCGCACAGGGTCGTGATCAGGGTCAAGGGTGCGTTTCTCATCGGTCAGCTTTCGAGGGGGTCCTGACGGAGCGGATCTACAGTGTGCTACTCGGTCGCCAGATCGGTAATAAGCGACGTGTACATCTTCAGAT
>JBLHKW010000070.1:0-24421 GCA_047618565.1 Planctomycetota bacterium | reverse complement strand
CCCACGCCCATGTGTCCGATCCCCCACGACTTCGAAGATCCAGCCATGCTGGAGCTCGCGCTCACCCATTCCTCGGTCGATAACGCCAGGAACAACGAACGCCTGGAGTTCCTGGGCGACGCTGTCCTGGACCTCATCATCGCCGACGAGTTGTTCCACCACCATCCGGACCTGCCCGAGGGTGACCTGACCGAACTGAAGGCCTGGGTGGTCTCCAGGCGCAGCCTGGCCGAGGTGGCGCGCGGACTGGACCTGGCGCAGCACGCGCGCGTCGGACGGGGCCTCGAAGGACGCACCCTGTCGCGCTCGATCCTCGCCAACCTGTACGAAGCTGTGCTGGGCGCCGTCTACCTGGACGCGGGTATGGAGGCGGCCCGGAAGTTCTCGCTCGAGACGCTGGCGCTGCCCCTGGCGGAGGTGCGCGAGCAGAAGCACGGCGTCAATGCCAAGCAGGCCTTTCAGGAGCTGTGTCAGAAATTCGATGGCGAACCGCCGAGCTACTCATTGATCGAGACGCGTGGCCTGGCTCACTCGCGCGCCTTCCTCGTACAGGCCGAGGGGCGCGATCGAACCTATCCCTCCGCGTGGGGTCGCACGCGCAAGGAAGCGGAGCGCTGGGCCGCCCACGAGGCACTGCTCGCGATCGAATACGAGCAGGAACCAGGATGACCGTCGAGGAAGAGAATCCGGCGCTGGCCTTCGATCTGGCCAGACTCGCACCGTTCCTGCAGGGTGAGGAAGTCGAGCACGTGCTGCGCGGACTCGTCGGCCTGCCGCCCGACGGCCGGCTGAGCGTCGGCAACCTCTGGGGGTCGTCCCAGGCCCTGGTGATCGCGGGCTGGCTGGCCAGCGCAGCTTCCGACGAGCAGGTGTGGATCATCGCCTCGTCCGAAACGGAGGCTGAATCCTTCACCGCCGACCTGCAGGCATTCGGCGTCGACGCGACCCTCTTTCCTGCACGCGAAGGCACGCTGCGCACGAGCGCCGCCAGCGATACCGCGAGCATCCGCACCCGACTGCAGGCGGCTCAAGCCCTCGCCGGCCCGCGCAACCAACGCCCGCGCGTCCTGGTCGCATCGATCCTCGCGCACCTGCAGCCGATCCCATCCGTGCGCGACCTGCACAAGGACTTCCTACGCCTGCAGGTCGGCCACACGCTCGACATCGAGAAGCTCCTCAAGCGCCTGGTAAAGGGCGGCTACGTGCGCGAGCCCCTGGCCGAGGCGCCCGGGGAGATCAGCCTGCGCGGCGACATCCTCGACCTGTTTCCGTTCGCGAGCGACCTGCCCCTGCGCATCGAGCTGTTCGAGGACGAGATCGAGTCACTGCGTACCTTCGAGCCATCCGGGCAGCGCTCGCTCGAGTCGATGAAGCAGATCGAGATCTGCCTGGCGGGTGATGCGGGTCCTATCGAGGACGGCGGCGGCGTGCAGGCGATCGATTTCGCGGGTCCGGACTGCCTGATCGTGGAAGTCGAGCCCTTGCGCGTGGACGAGCGTGCCGAGGCACTGCGCATCCAGTCGCCAGACCACGAGCGCTCCCTGCGCAGCTTCAAGAAGGCGCTCCTTGGACGGCGCCGACTGGCGCTACAGGTATTGCCCGGCGACGACATCTCCCTGGACACACGCTCCGTCCAGGCCCTCTCGGTAGGTACACCGCGCGCCGGGGCGGCGCTACGCGACGCGACCAAGAACGGTGACCACGCGATAGTCCTTTGCGGAAGCGACGCGGAGCGCGAACGCTTCATCGGCGCGATCGCGGATCAGGGCGGCGCTGGCGATCTCGACGTGCGCGTCGGTTCGGTGGCACGTGGCTTCCGTTGCCCCAATGCCAACCTGCTGATCGTGAACCACCGCGAGATCCTGGGCATCGGTGGTGTGCGTCGAGGCGCATCCGCCCACAAGAGCTACAACGTGCGTGCGCTGCAGTCGTTCTTCGAGCTCAAGCCCGGCGACCTGGTGGTACACGCCGTGCACGGACTGGCCCGATTCAACGGGCTGAAGAAGATGCAGCGCGGCGGTGGCGAGGAAGACCACCTGCAGCTGATGTTCGCCGACGAGGTGCTGCTGTTCGTCCCGGCCAGCCGCATCGACATGGTGCAGCGCTACATCGGCACGGGCGGTGGATCGACGGCGCCGCTCGACAAGATCGGCGGCACGACTTTTCGCAAGCGCAAGGAGAAGGTCGAACGCGGACTGTTCGACCTGGCAGCCGACCTGATCGAGGTACAGGCCAATCGCGCCCTCAAGGAGCGCCCGAGCTGGCGCGCGGACGACGATCTCGTGCGACTCGTGACCGAGTCCTTCGAGTACGAGGATACGCCCGATCAGGTCGAATCGGACCAGGAGATCCAGGCGGACCTCTACAGCAAGCGCCCCATGGACCGGCTGCTGTGCGGCGACGTGGGTTTCGGCAAGACGGAGCTCGCGGTGCGCGCCGCCTTCCGGGTGGTCAATGGCGGCGGGCAGGTAGCGGTGCTCGTCCCCACGACAGTGCTGGCCGCACAGCACTACAAGGTGTTTAGCGAGCGCCTGGCCGACTTCCCGGTCGAGGTGGCCATGGTCAGTCGCTACGTGTCCACGACCGAATCCAAGAAGGTCGCCGAGCGAGCCCAGAAGGGCGCGGTCGACATCCTCATCGGAACGCACCGCATCCTGTCGAAGGACGTCAAGTTCAAGCAGCTCGGTCTGGTCATCATCGACGAGGAACAGCGCTTCGGTGTGCAGCACAAGGAGCACTTCAAGAAGCTGCGCGCCACCGTGGATCTCCTGACCATGAGCGCCACGCCCATCCCGCGCACCCTGCACATGTCGCTGTCGGGCATCCGCGATATCTCCGCCCTGTCCGCCCCGCCCCCCGGGCGGCAGGACATCGAGACGGTGCTCGGCTACTCGACCGACGACGAGACCATCCGGCGCGCGCTGGTACGCGAGAAGAACCGCGGCGGGCAGGTCTTCTTCCTGCACAACCGCATCGCATCGATCGAGGCAACCGCGGCACGCCTGCAACGCCTCGTACCGGAGTGCAGCTACGCCATCGGACACGGTCAGATGTCCGCGCGCGAACTGCAGCGCGTCATGGACGATTTCTTCAAGGGCTCGGTCGATGTCCTGGTCGCGACGACGATCATCGAGAACGGGCTCGACGTCCCCAGTGCGGGCACGATCATCATCGACGACGCGGACCACTTCGGTCTGTCGGAGATGCATCAGCTGCGTGGCCGCGTCGGGCGCGGATCCCACAAGGCGTACTGCTACTTGCTCGTGGAGCAACACAAGCCGCTCAAGGACATCGCGCGCGAACGTCTCAAGGCGCTCGAGGAGATGAGCCACCTGGGGGCAGGCTTTGGCATCAGTATCAAGGACCTGGAGCTGCGCGGCGCGGGCAACGTGCTCGGAGCAGCGCAGTCAGGGCACATCGCGGCGGTCGGCTACGACATGTACTGCCGGCTGCTCAAGAACACGATCGAGCGCCTGCAGGCGGGCGAGGGCTTCGACCGCAACGCGGCGCGCGATGAGGAGACCGAGGCCGGCGTCGAGCTCGAGCTCGGACTGCGGGCGCTGCTACCCGTCGACTACGTCCCGGCCGTCGAAACACGCCTGGAGGTATTGCGCGAGCTGGCACAGATCCACACGCAGGAGGACTGCGAACGGGCACGCGCCATGCTGCGCGACCGATTCGGGCGCATTCCGCCGGAGACCGAGAGCTTGCTGCGGGTGTTCACCATGAAGGCCCGCCTGGACCCCTTCCTGATCCGGCGCTTCGCCTGGCAGGACGACGTGTACCTGATCCAGTACGACGACCCGGTCGCCTTCGAGCAGCTCTTCGGACGCCTCGGCGTGAAGCTGCGCCGTATCCGCAGTGGCGTGGCGCACATGGTCATCGACCCGCGCCATCGCACGGCGGAAGCGGCCCTGGAGTGGTTTGAAGGTCTATTGAATGCCGCCGCCGCGCGCGGGATGATAGAACTCTCGAACTGACACCATGTTCAAACGACTCCTCCTCCTGGCCAGCGCTGGCCTGCTCGTCCTGAGCTTCGATCCCGCTGCCGCCAGCGCCCCCACGGCCGGTCGTATCCTCGCTGAACAGCCCCAGCTCGCCAGCCAGGACCCGGCCACGCCCCCCCAGGGGCCGGCGTTCGTCCTGCTCGACGGCGTCGCGGCCGTCATCGGTGACGAGATCGTGACCTACGGTGAGATCGAGTACCTGCGCCAGGATCAGGCGAGCCAGGGACGCACCGTCGAGCGCGGTGAGATCCTGGACCTGCGCGTCCGGGAACTTCTTAAGGCCCAGGGTGGGCGCACCCTCGTGGTGGATCGTGAGCTGGTCCAGCTGCAGCTCGATAGCCGCTGGAAGGACGAGGTCGAACGCCAGGGTGGCGCCACCAAGATGAGCGAGTCCCTCGCCAGCGCCGGGTACACCCCGAAGCGCCTGCGGAACTACTGGCGTGACGGTATCTACGCCCAGGTCTGGGAATCGAGCGTGACCGGCGCCGGTGTGGGAAGCGCGGGGCGACCGGTGGTCGACCGCTACATCCGCCCGGGACAGGCCCTGGGCTTCCATCGCATCCTGGCTCGCTCCGCCAACCCGCTCGACCGGGCGCGGGTCGGTGGCCGCCCCGCCCAGGCAGTGATCCAGCAGCTGGTCCTGCCCGTGAGCGAATACGGTGGCCTTGATGACACGCGCACCTTCGGGCGTGAACTGGCCCAGCTCGCCAGCTCGGGGGGTAGCGATTTCGGGGATCTCGTGGCCCGCTACGGCGCCCGCGGCAACCGCGAAACCCGCGGCCAGGGGGCGCCCATATCCATGGAGGACATGGAGCAGCTCAGCGTGACCCGGCACCGGTCCCGCGCCCTGCTGGATTTCGTGGACGAGACCGATCCCGGCGGCATCTCCGAGCCCATCCTGGGCTGGAAGCTCGGTTCTGATGTCCAGGCCATCTTCGTCTACAAGCTGATCGAGCGCCTGCCCCCCCGCGAGGCCAAGCCCTACACCGATCCAGAGGTCCAGAAGGAGCTCGAGCGTGAGCTGATGGCCCAGTTTGACAAGGTGCGCGTCGATATCGCGCTCCAGGAGGCCTTCAGGTCCTCCTTCAGCTGGACCGCCGGCCAGGGTCAGCCCCAGGACGAAGAGCCGACCGAGCCCGAGCCCAGCGCCGCCCCCGGCACCGACTGAGACCGGGGCCCGCGGCGCCCCATCGGGGCCCCGGCCGCTCCTGCGGGACCAGGCCAAATCGGCACCCAGGCGTTCGTAGTCGGGCCGGGAAAGCGTGGATATACTCTGAACCCGCTTTCCCCGAGAACGTTCAGGTTCTTGCGCCCCGTCAGCCACTCCGACGGAACCCGCGCCCCCCATTCAGGGCCCCCCCCTCGGCAGCGACATTCCTCGTCATGAGCAATCCGGACTACCGCGATATCCACATCGAAACGACTCTTCCCAAGTCCTGGGAAGAGGAGCAAACCTTCAACGACGTCCTCTACGACTGGATGGATCGGGCGCCCTGGCTTGCGCTGTCCGCGGCGGCACACCTGGTGGTCTTCCTGATCATCATGGCCATCCCGTGGAACCTGTTCGAGCAGCCGGAGGAGATCGAGATCCAGGCCAGCATCGAGCAGCCGCCGGAGGAGATCTTCGAGGACCCGCCCGAGGAAGAGGAAGAGGAGATCGTCGAAGAGGAAGTCATCGACGAGCCCGTCATTCAGGACGTGGACGTGGTCGAGACGACCGAGGAGGTCTTCGAGACCGAGGGTGACCCGGACATGTTCGCGGACTCGCCCTTCCACGATAAGGCGTTTAACAACGTGATCGGGATCGGCGGCGGCGCGGGCGGCAAGTTCGGCGGCCGCTTCGGCAAGAAGCGCGGCGGCACGCGCGGCGGCGCCGGCACCGAGCAGGCCCTGAAGGACGGGCTCGAGTGGCTCAAGCGCCACCAGGCCTCGGACGGATCGTGGGACACCGACGGGTTCATGGACAACTGCGTCACCTGCCCCTCGGAAGCCGACGGCGCCGGTCAGCCTGACCAGGATGTCGGTATCACGGGCCTCGCTCTGCTGGCGTTCCTGGGGGACGGAAACACGCTGAAGAAGGGTCCCTACAAGGAAGTCGTCAGCCGTGGCGTCAAGTGGCTGCGCCAGCAGCAGGACCACAGCGGACTGATCGGCGAGCACCGCGGTCACCACTTCATCTACAACCACGGCATCGCGACCCTGGCCCTCAGCGAGGCGTACTACTTCTCGAAGTCGCCGCTGATCCGCAACAACGTGCAGAAGGCCGTGGACTACATCCACGAGGCGCGCGACCGCGATGGCCACGGAACCTGGCGCTACGACGTGCCCTCGCTCGGCGACTCGGATACGTCGATCACGGGCTGGATGGTGTTCGCGCTGAAGTCGGCCGAAGAGTCCGGCATCGAGGTCGAGAAGGACGCGCTGACGGATTCACTCCTGTGGATCGAAGAGGTCACCGACGATACCGGCCGCGTGGGCTACAACGCCCCCGGCGGTCGCAGCTCGCGGGTGCAGGGCCTGAACAGCGACTACCCGGTCGACAAGACCGAATCCATGACGGCGGTGGGACTGCTCTGCCGTGTGTTCCTGGGCCAGACGCCCAAGGACACGCCCATCATGAAGAAGGAGGGCGACCTGCTGCTCAGGGCGCTGCCCGAGTACAAGATGGAAGGCAATCAGCAACTCGTTGACTGGTACTACTGGTACTACGGTTCCTACGCCATGTATCAGCTGGGCGGCAAGTGGTGGAAGGGCTGGCAGGGTGCCATGGAACGCGCCGTCGTCGACTCGCAACGCCACGACGGTGACTTCAAGGGCTCCTGGGATGTCGACGGACCCTGGGCTCACTCCGGTGGCCGCGTCTACACGACGGCGCTCGGTGTGCTCTGCCTCGAGGTGTACTTCCGCTACGCGCAGGTGCTCGGCGCGCGCTAGCAGGTCACCCCATCGGGAAACAGAAGAGGGGGAACGGCCTGGCCGTTCCCCCTCTCTTTGTGCCTTCAGGCCGGAGTCACCAGCCTCACTGAGCGCGACGTCGCGGGCTCAGCAGGAGCACGCCGCTGTCCATCTCCTCGGACTGCGGTAGGCGTGCGCGCCGGACGTCGATACGGCCGGCGAATTTCTCGCCGCGGATCTCCAGGAGCAGGTCACGCATGCGCTCGGCGCGCGCAGTCGCGAACTCCAGTGCGAGCCGCCGAGCGCGACGGGGCACGCGCCGGTCGGCATCCGGGCGCAGGAGCACGAGCACGCTGTCGAGCGCCCGCTCCGTCCGACCGATATGGGTATCGATGCGGCGCAGGTCCTCGGTCCGCTCGAGACACGCCTGCTCATCCCCCAGGCGTTGACTCGTGCGAAGCGCGCTGGCGTTCGCATCCCGCTCGCGCCAGAGTGCACGCTTGCGCTGCCGCAACTGTTCCACCAGTTCGCTTCGATCGGGGCCTGATGGAGCCGCCAGCACTTCCGCGCGCTCAAGGTCATCGAATCCCAGCACGGGCTGCACCACGACGATCATCTCCTTGTCGCGCAGCACGTCGAGCAATACATCGATGCGCTGCTCGGTATCCGCCGGTGGATTGACCGCTCCCGGGCCAAACTCCAGGACCACGTTGGCCTCCTGGGGAATTTCGGTCGGCCCACCGATTCCAAACAGGCTCGTGACCATCCCGCCGACGCGGAACGCGGACGAAGCCACCGCGTCGGTCACGATCGATCCGAAGGCGGACACCGCTCCAGCAGCAAGCTGGCTACCGCGCACGCTACCGTCGCGCTTGAACTTGACGTCGAGCGGGACCGTGATCTCGTCGTCAGCGTCCTTCAGCAGAAACACGACCGACTGCAGCGGCGCAGGTAGCCGGAGATAGGTCGAGATCGGTCCGCCCTGGGCCTCGCTGAGGCCCAGGTGCGCGAGAATGAACGAGGCCTTGGTGCGCGTCGACCCATTTTCGTCGACCCGCATGGTCACGCGGCCATCGAAGACACCATCACTGATCTCCACCCCGGCCGCACCCGCGGGACCTCGCAGGGCGAGCAGCTCGACCCCGCTGATGTCGATCTCCAGCGACCCACTAGGCGGACGGGTCGGCACGAGGCTACCGCTGATGACGACCTCATCGAGGGCGTTGCGTTGCTCCAGGCCTGGTTTGTCGTCCCCGCCGGTGACTGCGGATGCGGTCGCCACGACGAGACCGGCCAGCATCGAGCTGACCTGAACACGTTCCGGCAACTCGATCTCTCCGGCGCCGAGGGCAAACTCGAAACGGATGGGCGCAGGCGGCAGGTCGCCGCCCACCCGAATTCCAGAGACCGATAGAGCCAGGTCGTCCAGCGGCATGACGAGCGGAGGATCGAACGTCGTGTCGCGCAACTCGAAGTCCAGGCCGTTCACGGAGATCTGGTCGATGCGGATCGGAGGAGCGACGGCGTCCTGCTCGAACTTCCCCGAAGCCTCTGCGATCCTCGGCTGCTCGGGAGACGTGGCCACCTCGGTCGTTTCGGTCCCGTTCGCCGATTCGTCTGCGGCTTCCGGCGTCAGGGGAATCGTGATGCCGAGCACGTGCACGCCCGCATCATCGCGGGAAACGCGCCCGACGATTCCATCCACCGCCAGCTCCGCGACGTGCACAGCTCCGGAGCCTCCGCCCAGGCGCGGCGCATCCAGGAACACCGACTCGACACCCGCGAGCACCTCACCGTCGGGGGTCGCTCGATAGGCGACGTTCGACAGCTCCATCTCCAGTCCGAACCCGCGCGAGAGATCGAACTCGGTCGGCGCGCGGCGCCGCAGGTCGAGCCGTGCCGCGAGGTCGAGCGTGGCCTGTGCGCCAGCAATTGCGCGCAGGTCCAGGTCAGCCAGCAATTCCGGCCACGAATCGTGCAGGGCCGCGCCGTGAAGCCCGCTCATCTCGACCGAGAGGTTCGCGAGGGGTGTGAGATCCCAGGGCTGGATTTCGATCGCGACGTCGAGTTGCTCGAGGGCCGTGGGCGAGGCCACGCGCATGGCCAGCTCCCAGGGCGCGAGGTCCTGGGGGTCCGGCGCGATGATCGCCAGCGGCTTCTCGTTGTGAAGATCGATACTTATGACCAACGGCGGCGCGCCGCCCTCGGCGATCGAGAGAGCCTCGACGTCGAAAGCCAGTCGCTCCAGGTCGATGCGCGGCGGAACCCTCGGTTCAGCCGCTCCCCCGGCCGCCGGAGTGGCCGCTTCCGGCTCGGCTGCGGGCAGCTTCGCTTCGCTGGCCGCTGGATCCGGGATCGACAGACGCAACCCACCCGCCAGCAGGCTCGCGCCATCGCGCTCCACATTCGCACGAACACCGCGCATGGCCAGTTCGGCAACCTGGATGACATCGGTATCGACGCGCGGGGCATCGATGACGATCTCCCGCACCCCGACCAGCAACGGGCCGGCCTCGGTGTCGCGCAGCTCGAAGTCGCGGATGGCCGCGACGGCCGCGATCCCGCCCGCGGGCTCCGGATCGACCTGCCCCTCGAGACTGAAGGTCAGACGTCCGTCCACAAGCTCGACCGTCTGGCCCGGCGCAAGATAGTGGTCGATCCACCCACCGCGCATGCCCGCGAGCGCCACGTCGAATGCAGCGCGCGGCGACTCCATGGATGGGGTGACCGTGCCTGTTACGCGCATGGACTCGATGGCGTCGGACAGGCCGAACTCCATCTCCACCGCGGCCTGCTCGCCCAGGGCGAGCGCCCCCACCGTCACCTGGCCGGACAGCGCGGTATCCACCGATTCGCGCGCCGCTTGGTCCTGCCAGCGCAGGGCGATGCCCTGGACCTGTACCCCGGCCACTGTGAAGGCATGCGCCGGCCCCGATCGCGCGCCGTCGAGTTCCGCGGATGTCGGCGCCGCATGGGGCGTGCCACCGCCGAATCCCGGAGGAATGGAGACGCCGGCCAGATGGAGTACCGAGTCCCCATCACGGCGCACGTCGGCGCGCAGGCCATCCAACTGCACGCTGCTGATGCCCGTCGCCGCCGGACCCAGAACGATCTCGTCGATCCGCAACAGGTCGAGCGCTGCGAGCTCCGCGCCCGCCTCCGCAAGCGAGATGTCGGACAGCTGCAGGCCCAAGCGGGTCTCATCTCCCTGTACCGCGACGGATGCCTTGATGCGGGCCGCGAGGGTCCCATGCTTCAGGTCCGGCTCGAGCCCCAGGCGATCGAAGAACCGATCGAAGGGAGTCAGGTCTACCGACTCACCGCTGAGCAGGACCGCAAGGTCCAGGTCGAGCGGGCCCGGACGTGTCGTCAGGTCCAGACCCACGCGGAAGTCGCCAGCGCGCTCGCCGGCCACGCTCATGTCGAGCCGCCCGGTCGCAGGCTCGTCGGAGTTCAGCACGAAATTGCGCGCGTCAGCATCCAGTCCGAAGCCGAACTCGCGCGACGTCTCCTGGGTGTCGTCCACGACCCTGAGGAACGTGTCGGAGACGACCAGATGGTCGAGCGCCAGGGTCATGGCTTCGCCCGGTGCAGGCCTGGCGGACGTACCCGCGTGTGTCGGCGTGGCCGGAACCGTGGCCGGAACCGTAGTGGGCTGTGCAGATGCATCCGACGCTCCGCCGGCCGCCAACGCCATCCTGCGCGGCGCGTCCGCGGGCAGGCTCTGGAATCCGCCGAGGTGGAAGCTCCCGTCGGGATGCGCGGTCACCGCAATTCGACCACCCTGAACGCGTGCGTCGACCACCTGCAGCTTGCTCTCGCTCAGCAGTACCTCGACCCGGGCCAGTTCCAGGGCCAGCAGGGAGTCCTCGCCCTGCAGCTCCAGCTCCGACAACGAGGCATCGATGCTGCGTGCACCCTGCTGCGTACCGATCGTGGCATCGAGCTTCAGGCGCAGGTCGGCCGCAGTCTCCACCCCCGCCAGGCCAAGGGGCAACAGCCACGGATCCAGCTTGGTGAAGTCGCTCGACTCGATCGCGATCGTCGCCGCGACGGATGTTTCGGTGGCGCCGGGCGACACGGTGCCCTCGAAGGCCCAGGACGACCCGGTCGGAAGCAGGCCGCCGCGCACCAGGAAGCGCGTCGCGCGATCGATGCCGATGTCCCGGAACTCGAGAATGTCCAGCTGGGCGCCGAGGGTCGACGGGGGGTCGACATACGCATCTTCGAAGACCACCTTGAGCGTCTCGAAGTCGATGCGCCCGATGCCCCACTCGAACGGCTCGTCCGGCGCCAACGCCACCGGCTGCGGGGCCGCGGGCGTTTGAGGTGTAGAGGTCGCGAGCAAGCGCGGCAGGAGATCGAAACCGAAGGCGCGCACGAGCCCGCTCGGGGTCCTGGCCAGATCGACGTCGACCTCCGTCAGCTGCACCCGCTCGACCTCGACCCGCCCTGGCTCGAACGTCGCGTCCGCCTCGACCAGCGCCACGCGCATGGCGCGCGTGCCATCGACCGTCACCAGCAGGTCGTGCATGTCGAACCCGCCCTCGAGCAGCGCCCGGTCCGCGTCCGAGTGCAGGTCCATCCGCATGGTCATGCCCGCATCCAGTGTGCGCGCCACCGGCCGCAGGCCCAGCTCCTCGAGCAGGCCAGCTACGGGGCCCGTGCGTATGCCGCGCGCTGCAAAGCGCAGGTCGAGGTGTGCATTCCGCGGTTCAGCCCGGCCCTCGATCTCGACCGTCAGGCCATCGATGAGGTCCTGACACGCCGCGTGGAGCTCGATCCGCAGGGGGCGCGTCCCGTGACCTATATCGGAAACGCGCATGCGCATGTCGATGCGCCGATCGACATGCGTGATGGGATCGACCACCCGCAGGCGGATGTCCTGGCCCCGGATGGCGTCGATCCGGATGGGCACGTTCAGGTCCCAGGCCTTCGCCTCCGAATTCGCGACAGGCTGGGGCGCGCCGGACTCCGGCTGCGCGACGGTCGAGAAATCCAGATCAGGTAGCAGCCAGCTGCCCCCGGCGTCGCGCTCCAGCACGACATCCACGCCGTCGACCTCCATGCGGTGCACGCGCAGGTCGAACAGCAGGAGCGAACTCACATCGATGTCGAGTCGCGCGTATTCCACGTGGGCCAGAGGGCTGTCGGCCTCGCGCGCATCGTCCCACAGCTCCAGGTGGCGCAGCTCTATGTCGGCCCCCAGGAGGGACAGGTCGAAATCCTCGTACTCGCAGCGGACACCGAACACGCTCACGGCCGCTTCCATCGCGCTCGGCAACCACAGCCACAACGTCACGCGCACGAGGCAAAGCAGCACGAGGCCCAGCAGGCCGATGCGCCTGGCCCACTTCCAGATCCGCCGGCGACGAGGGCTCGGCTGCACGCTCACGCTGTCCATCACGGTTGCTCCCGGGCTGCGCGCGCCGCTTCGTCGGCCCGCAGCTGTGTACGGCGCACATCGCGCGACGCAAGGGGATCAAAGTCGACCGGTTCCAATCCGCGCACCGTGAGCCAATCCAGGGCCCGAACGCGTGCCGCCGGATCCGGTGAACCGAGCAGGCGCAGGTTCTGTCGCTGGATCCAGACATCGAAGTCAGCGCGTGTTCCGGTGCCACGCAGGAATCGCAGCAGGTCGGGTGTGAAACGGCCCATCTCGCCCAGGTGGCGCGCGAGCAGGCCCTCCTGGGCGACCTCGGCGATGCCCTTGTCCATGCGTGTGGCAAGCAGCTCGATGGCCGATTGTTCGACCGTCCAGGCCACCTGTTCGGCGCTCCCGTGCTCGAGATCGAGTACCGGCCCGAGAGCAGTGGCCCACTCTTCCGCGAGCGTGTCCGAAGCGCACGTGGCCAGGTCCACGGCGAGACCCAACCCATCGCCGGCCAGTATCTGCAATGCTTCCAGCCTTGTCGCCGGATCCTGGAGAGCCGCGCCCGCGGCGTATCGAGCCGCCTGGCCAGCATCCTGCGCGGTCCATGTAGCGGTGCGCAACTTCAACCGCAAAGCGGCGGCTTCGAGGTCGAGTCGGCTCGCCTCGACCGCGCTGACATGTGCGGCATCCTGTGCAGTGCCCTCGCTCACGTCGATGAGGAATCCGATGGTCTCGCCCGGGTGCATTGGCAGTTCCACCCACAGCGGTCCGCATCCTGGTTTCACCTGGGTGCTCAACAACGCCAGCCCGTCGCCCACGCCGGGTGCCCGGTACCGCAATGCCACGCGACCGTCCGCGGCGAGCGATTGGCCGGCGGTCGGCCGATCCAGGGTTATCGAATAGGAGACGCCGTCCCTCGCCGTGACGCGCAACTCGGTGCAGGAGCCCTCGGCCAGGGTCCCTCGCAGGCTCGAAAACTCGAGCCCCTGAGTCCCGTCGGCAAAGGTCACCCCCGCTCCGATCGCGCGCGCCTCTTCACCGACCGCAAAGCGCAGGTCCGTGATCTCATCGACGCTTCCGCGGATCGGTTCCGCAGCGTTCGGGAGGAACAACAAGGATGCGGCCGCCGCCGCCCCGCTCGCCACGGCGACGAGGTCCGCATTGGATTCACCCGCCAGCACGAGGCCGCGCACGTGAACGGCCCATATCTGCGCCGCATCCACTTCCGCGGGCAGCACCAGCGACTCGGCGAGAATCCCCCCGCAGCGGTGAGTGAGCGTGACGTCGACGGCCGGCGCAACCAGTTTTACGGGCGGCGTGGCGGCACATGCCGAAGCAAGCGCGACGAGAATGACCGCGTGGGGCCTGCGGATCATGTGCATCGGTGTCACCGGTCGTGGTGAGTCCTCACCGTGCGATCCGGATCCAGGTAGGTCGCCCGGATCAGCAGACGCGCATCGTGAACTTCTTAACGAACTCAGTCACGTTGGCCTTGTTGCGATCGCGCGGACCGCCACCTTCGGAGGTCATGCAGGTCGTCGAGGACGGAATGTTATCCGGACCCTCGACCCAGACCTTGATGCGCGACGTGCCAGCGAGGAACCCGTTGCTGCACTCACACGTGATGCGCAACGCTTCATCGTCGACCTCGAGTACGGTCCACCCCTCAAGGTCCTCGCACATCTCCTTCGCCGCCCCAAAGATGTCCTGCTTACGCGCAGGCACCCGAACCGGGCGTTGCCAGCGGCCCGGGTGATCGTCCTTGGTCTCGAACACGACGCGTCAGGACTTCGAAGCGACGGCCTTGGCGAGACGGCTCTTGCGGTGGGCCGCGGCGTTCTCGTGCAGAATGCCTTTCTTGGCCGCCTTGTCGACGCGCTTCACGGCATCGGGCAGGGCCAGCTTGGCTTCTTCGGCTGTCGCCGCGTTGAGAACCTTCTTCATGGAACTCTTCATGCGAGTCGCGGTGATCTTGTTGGCGGCGCGGCGGCGCTCGTCCTGGACCACCCGCTTCTTGGCTTGCTTGCTAATGGGCATGTTTATCTGAGCTGCTCCATCTTGGCAGCTACGTCTCTGAATCCGATGTCGACTTCGTAGATACGGGCGTAAAAGGAACGAGCCTCGGCCGAGTCATCCTCGGCTTCGGCAATCGTCCCCAGATTGTACAGGATTTCGCGGGCGCGCTCGTCGACGTCCGGCCGTGTTGCGAGGACCTCGAGAAAGTTCTTTCGGGCCAGGTCCAGGAAACCCTTCCGCTGGAAGCAGTGTCCCAGGTGAAAAAGGGCCTCATCGTGGCATCTGGGGTCGGCGGCAGCCTTCTGGAACTGGGCCGCAGCCCCGTCGTGGTCCTCGGCCCGCACGAGGCCCCGCCCCAACTGCAGGCGCAGGGTGCCGTCCGCGGGAGAAACCTCGATACGGCGGGCTAAATCGTCGAGTTCGAAGGTGCGCAGGTCCCGTTCCAGGCTGTCGGCCTCGTCGCTTTGCCCGGCCTTGTCGGCCTTGCGGATGGCGAGCTTCAGCACCTTGGCCTTGAGCCCCGCCCGGGCCTCGAAGAGCTCCGGGGCGCCCTTACGGTACTCCAGGGCACATTCGATCAGCTCCAGGGCCGCCTCGGGATCCTTGAGCCGCTCGTGCAGCCCGGAGAGCTGAACCATCAGATCCGCGTCCCCGGGAGACTCGGCCAGGCTCGACTCGAGCCCGGACAGCTCCTCGCGTAGATCCTCCTCGGACCGGTGCAGGCGCGTCGTGCGATCCAGGCGCCGGGCCTCGTCCTTGTCTCGGATCTGCTCGCGACTGTGTTCGACGGACTCGTAGCGGGCATCCGTCAGGGCGGCTTCGGCCGCGAGGTCCTTGCGCGCCTTCAAGGCCTCCCGGTCCCGGGGGTCGGACTCGAGCGCCCTTTCGTAGTAGGCCAGGGCCAGGGCGTGCTCCCCCTTGCGCTGCATCATCGCGCCCGCGCGGCGCAGACCCGCGGGGCTCTTGGGAGCGATTTCGGCCACGAACTCGAACACCGCCAGCGCCGAGTCGTAGTGCCCCGCAGCCTCCAGGGAGATCCCCAGGAGCAGATTGGCGTCCTCGTCCAAGGGATTCGAGGCCAGGTAGGTCTCGAGCGACTTGGCCGCCGCGTCGTGCTTGCCGGCCTTGGCCAGGGTCTTGGCCACGGCCAGGGGCCCGGCCCCCTTCAGCAGCCGGAACAGGCGCCCGCCACCCTTGCTCTCGTGACGAGCCCTGAGCGCACGCCGCAGGCCGGCGCGCGCCTCACCTTGATCCGCATCGATCTCGATCAGCTGCTGGTACAGCTGAATCGCGAAGTCGTGATTGCGGCGACGAAGGGCCTCGTCTGCCTTCTGGATGTGCTTCGAGAAATCCAAACTCTGAGTCTCCCCCAATATTAAAGGCGTGCCCGGCGGAGGCCTACCCACGCGTCCGGGACCGGTCCCCGAAAACAGGGCCGGAAAATACTATAGAGGCCCATCCGGCGCGTCAACGCGAGCTATGCTCGCCGGACGCCCCGACCGCCTCCAGGGCCCTCCCAGGGGCCCCAACAGCGCCTCCCCCCCACCGACCAGCGCCCCGGTCCCGCCCATGAGCGATCCCCTCGAGTTCCAGATTTCCCTCTACCCGACCCCGGTTCTGCGCAAGGTCGCGGACCCGGTCGAGGCTTTCGACGAGGCCCTGGCTGAGATCGTGAGCGCGATGTATCGCCGGATGGTCGAGAGCAAGGGCGTGGGCCTGGCCGCCCCCCAGGTGGGCCTCAAGCGGCGCATTCTGGTGGTGAACGCGACCGGCGAAGAGGAAGACAACCTGACGCTCATCAACCCGACGCTGGTCAAGCGCTCGGGACCTGCGACCACTTTCGAGGAGGGTTGCCTCTCGTTTCCGGGCATCTACGCCGAGGTCTCGAGGCCCAGCCGCTGCCGCGTGAAGGCCTTCAATCTCCAGGGCGAGGAGTTCGAAGCGGAGTACGACGACTTCGTCAGTCGCATCATCCAGCACGAATACGATCACCTGGAGGGCATCCTGCTGGTCGACCGCATGTCGCCCGCCGACAAGCTGCGCCACAAGGCCGTGCTCGAAGAGATGATCGAGGACTACCGAGCCACACAGGCCTCGGCGACCTGAGAAGCGAGCTGCCGGCGTGAAGACGACGCTAGATCTCGCAGACCTGCCCCTGCCTGACCGCCGACCGGCGGTGGTCAGCATCGGGGTCTTCGATGGTGTCCACCTTGGGCATGGCGCCATTCTGGCGGCCAACCTGCGCCGCGCGCGGGAGCTGTCGGCCGACGCCACGGTCGTGACATTCCACCAGCATCCCAAGCAGATCCTGCTTGGCCGTGCCCCGCGCACGCTGACCACCCTCGAGCACCGGCTCGAACATTTCGCGCGCGCCGGTGTCGACCACGCGCTCGCCCTGGACTTCGACGAGGGCCTGCGCTGCATGGAAGCGCGCCGCTTCGTGGACGAGATCCTGGTCGATAAACTGGCCGCGACGAGCTTTGTCCTGGGTTTTGACAGCAAGTTCGGGCGCGATCGCGAGGGCGGCCCCGAGCTGCTCGAGAGCCTCGGCTTCGATGTCGAGGTGGTCCCCGAGGTGATCGTCGATCGGCGTCCTGTGTCGTCGACCGCGATCCGCGAGGCGGTCGAGCTCGGGGATCTGGATGGCGCGGCCCGCATGCTGGGACGGAGCGTGAGCGTCTTCGGCGAGGTCGTTCACGGCGACGCGCGCGGACGCGAGATAGGCTTCCCGACCGCCAACCTGGACCTGCACCACGAACTGCACCCCCCCACCGGCGTCTACGCCTGCCGTGTACACCGCTCGCAAACCACCGGCGCGGGGCTTCCGGCTGTCACCAATATCGGGCATCGCCCCACTGTCGACGGCAAGCAGTCCGGGCCGCCGGGCGTCGAGGTACACCTGCTCGACTTCGACGGCGACCTGTACGGCGAACACCTCGAGGTCGACTTCCTGCAGCGCCTGCGCGGCGAGCGTCGCTTTCCGGACCTGGCGGCCCTGAGCGCTCAGATCGCAGCCGACGTTCAGGCAGCCCGCGCGACGCTCCAGCCGAGCTGACGCGCGCGCCCCTTCCGCGCGCGAAAGCTACGCACTTGCGCTAACCTAGCGGCGCTTCCCGCTCCCGCCGCCAGCCGGCGCACGGTCTCCCCAATAGGTGCCCCCCATGGGCTTGGTCCGCTTCGCCCTCAAGAATCCCTACACCGTCATCGTCTCGATCCTCGCGGTCGTGGTGCTCGGTACGTTCTCGTTCACGCTGCTGCCGGCCGACCTGCTGCGGGTCTTCAAGACGCCCGCGGTTCAGATCGTCACGCTCTACCCGGGCATGCCGCCCGAGGTCGTCGAGCGCGACATCATGTCGCGCTTGCAGCGCTGGACCGGCCAGTCGGTCGGTATCTCGCACCAGGAAGCCAAGGCGATGCAGGGTGTGTGCATCGTCAAGGACTTCTTCCGCGAGGACATCGACGAGGCCACGGCCATGTCCCAGGTCACATCGCTGGCCATGTCGGACATGTACTACCTACCGCCGGGCACGTTGCCGCCGATAGTGATCCGGAAACCTCAAGGACCAGGATATCTACACTGCAGCCCTGTCCTGGGACCTCTCGCCCGACATCCCCGCGCGCAAGCGCCGGGCGCGGGCCAAGCTGCGTGAGGCCCAGCTCGATCAGCGCCGTGTGCGCCAGAATGTTCGCGCCTCGATCGTGCGCGCGACGATCAGGGCCGAAACGGCACGCCAGGCGATCGAAGCCGCCAGGGAGCGCCAGCAAGCGCCCCATGCGGCATTCCAGCTGGCACAGGACCGGCACCGGGCCGGAACCAGCCTGCTGGTCGAGGTGCTCGATGCGGAGCTCGCAAAGCTCGGGGCGGAGCTGGCCCTCGTGACGTCGATCTCGGGCTTCAATCGAGCACAGCACGACCTGCTCTATGCGGTCGGAGGCAGCGATCCGACGGAATCTGGGGCCCTGGACAGCGCCCCGCACGGCGAATGAACGCAAAAACACCAGGCCCCTTTTGACCGGACGCCAAACGCACGTGATAATTCGGCCCCGAATCCCAGGAGGCTCCACGCGATTGCCACGGCGAAAGCCAGGCAACCACGCTGGACCACCGGAAAACGGGAACAGCGGACGATTCCGGCCAGGTAGCTCAGTTGGTAGAGCACTTGACTGAAAATCAAGGGGTCACCAGTTCAAGTCTGGTCCTGGCCACCATCGGAGCGTCCCGCCCCATCAAGCCTCCCAGGCACCCCGAGAAGGACTGCAGGCGGAATGCTCACCACCTCACCCAAGGTCATCCGGAAGACGGATCCCACCAGGATCGAGATCGAATGGGCGGACGGTGCCGTAACCGTCTATCGCGCGGCCCAGCTGCGCCGCCTGTGTCCGTGCGCGAATTGCATCAACGAGGTGACCGGCGTGCTGATGCTCGACCCGCACAGTATCCCCGACACGCTCGAGCAGCGGGATGTGCGCTTGGTCGGCAACTACGCCATCTCGGTGGAGTTCGCAGACGGCCACAACACGGGCATCTTCCCCTTTCCCTTCCTGCGCGAGAACGACCCGGGCCCGGTCGCTTGACGCGGGATCGGTTGGAGCAGCCAGGGGCCGACAGCAGATGGACCCGCTCGTCATCAACCGTGGCCTGACCCTTCCGGGCGAGGAGCTGGTAGTCAGCTACGCGCGCTCTGGGGGGCCCGGTGGCCAGAATGTTAACAAGGTCGAGACCAAGGTCGTTCTGCGCTTCTCCGTGCTCACAAGCCGTGCCCTGGGCGACACGCGCCGATCCCGGCTTCAGAAGCGTCTCGCCACGCGCCTGAGCACCCAGGGCGAGATCGTGATCCACGCATCCCGCCATCGCACGCGCGCGCGCAACCTGGAAGATGCTCGCGAGCGGCTCGCCGTCCTCCTGCACGACGGACTGGCGATCGAACGAAAACGCCGGCCAACGCGACCTACGCGTGGCTCCAAGGAACGACGGCTCAAGCAGAAGAAGAGCCGTGGACAGATCAAGAAGGACCGCAGAACACCACCGTCATGACCGAAGCATTGACCGAATTCCGCTCATCGCTCGTGGAGCTGGGCCTCGAGGCCCAGCTCAAGAAACAGGGCCGCCGGCCGCTTCCGCCGGTGGATCGGCCGCTGCTACGCCGCATGCTGCTCCTGCTCGGCGAGCTGCTCGAGACCGATCCGGGCGGAGCCGACGACCTGAGCACCGAGCTCGGCGAAGACCTGGCCACCATGCGCAAGTGCATCACCCAGCTCGGCTCGCGCTGGGACAGCACCCTGGTGGGCGAGATGCAGCTTGCCTGCACCGAGCACATCCAGGGCGTCGACGCGCGCTACATGTCTCACCCACGCTTCGACTTCGAGTACGTCGTCGAGGCTCGTCAGCGGCTGGAGATGCGCTTGAGCGCGCTGGAGGCCCTCGGACAACCGGTGGACGAGGAACTCATGCAGCGCGTCGCCCAGGCAGATCAGCGGCTGGCCGACGCCCTGCGTGAGCGCTGTTCCGACCTGGACGACGGCTAAGTCGGCGCCTCGGGGAAACAAGGTCGCCATTTGCCCCTTATCTGCCATCCAAAATAGGAATGCGCGTTTCCAGCATGCTCCTAAGTATCTATTTAACAATTACTTAAGGACTTAGCCGACCCAACTCTTAGGGTTTTCGGGCCATAGACTGCGGGTCCTCGCCGAAGGGTCTTCCGTAACCCTTCCGAGACCGCAAGCGAGATTGGCGCTACCTGCGCCGCGTGCGCAGCAAGAGTCAACTACGACCCCATCCTACATCTCTCTCTCTCTTCTCTCTGGAGTGTTGACCCACATGAAAAACTTTTTCTACGGCGCCTTCGCGCTGTCCCTGACCACCATCGCCGGCCAAGCGTCGGAGAGTGAGTGGTCTCAGTTGGATAAGGAAGTGGAGGCTCTTTCGATGAGCCTCACTCAAGGTGGCGACGGCCCCACTCTCGGTGGCCGCGTTTCTACCTACTACACTAGTTCTAGCGACGTGATGGTTGGCGCGGACGATCTGGGCGGATTCATCCTTCCGGATGCGCGTGTCGACCTGTCGGGCTCTGTTGGTGAGTACGGATACCGTATTCAGTACAACTTTGGCGACGGTAGCTTGGGTGATGGCGGCGCAGGCCTCCTGGACGCTTACATCGAGATCCCTGTGGGCGAGCTGAAGGCCACCGTTGGCCAGTATCGTCCGCCGATCCTTCGTAGCGGCCTGACCCACGGCAACCGCCTGGCATTCGCCCAGCGCAGCGAGCTCGGTCTCCTGTTCTCGGGTCGGGATGCTGGCGGCATGCTCGCCGGTAATTTTGATGCAATCGGTTGGTGGCTCGCCGTCATGAACGGTGGCGCCGCCAACACTGGTGACGAACTGATGGTTGCGGGCCGCGTGGCCTTCGACTTCCTCGGTGCTGGCGCCGGCGACTCAGAAGGCTCCTACGGTGCTAGTGACGATCCCTCGGGTACCGTCGCTGCGGCGTTCTTCGCCGATGGCGAGTCCGATGGTGACGGTTTCGTTGTTGAAGCAGCGATCGCCACCAGCGTCTACTCGGTCTCCTTCGAACTCGCCGCACTGGGCGGCGACCTGGCCACGGAGCTTTACGTTCCGGGTGCCGCCATGCCATTGTCGACCGTCGAAGGCGACTCAAGCCCGTTCAGTATCGCTGGTACCTACATGCTCCAGCCGGACGTGTGGGAGCTTGGTGCTCGTTTCCAGACCGTCGACAACGCGGCAGACACCACGAAAATCGACGTTGCGGTCACCCGCTTTGTCCAAGGCCACGACCTCAAGTACCAGGCGCAGTTCTCGCAGTCCGATTCTGATCCTGGCGGCTTCGACGGCTCGGTCATCCTGCTCGGGATGATGCTGAGCTTCTGATCCAAGCTGAAACAAGTTGATCCCCAGGGCGCGCGTCGCGCTGGAGGATTGGGACCACAAAGGCCCCGCGCGCGTCGCGGGGCCTTTCCTTTATATTTGGGGGATGTCCCAACCCCAAAACCACCTCGCGGGCGAGACCAGCCCGTACCTGCTTCAGCACGCCCACAACCCCGTGGCCTGGTACCCATGGGGACCCGAGGCGCTCGAGCTGGCCAGGGCGCAGGACAGGCCCATCTTCCTCTCGATCGGCTACTCGGCCTGCCACTGGTGCCACGTCATGGAGCGCGAGTCGTTCGAGAACGATTCCGTGGCGGCGCTCATGAACGAGCACTTCGTGAACATCAAGGTCGACCGGGAGGAGCGTCCGGACCTGGATGAGATCTACATGAAGGCCGTCCAGCGCCTGAGCGGATCCGGCGGCTGGCCGATGAGTGTCTTCCTGACGCCAGCACTCGAGCCCTTCTTCGGCGGCACCTACTTCCCGCCCTTCAGCAAGTACGGCCGCCCGGGGTTTTCCGATGTCCTCTCGGGGCTGGCCCGCGCCTGGGGGAAGGATCGGGACAAGGTCCTGAATCAGGCCGCTCAGCTGACCGAGGGCATCGCGCGCGAAGGGCAAGCCGACACGCGCGGCAAGCTGTCACCGGAAGTGCTGGACCAGTCCCTGGCGGCACTCACACAGAGCTTCGATTCCCACTGGGGAGGCTTCGGCGATGCGCCCAAGTTCCCGCACGCGATGGACATTCGCATGTGCCTGCGCCACCACCTGCGCACGGGAAAACAGGAGGCGCTCCACATGGCGACCTTCACCCTCGACAAGATGGCACAGGGCGGCATCTTCGATCAGCTGGGTGGCGGCTTCCACCGCTACAGCACCGACGAGCAGTGGCTCATCCCCCACTTTGAGAAGATGCTCTACGACAACGCGCTGCTCATCCCGGCCTACCTCGAGGCCTACCTCGTGACGGAGGACGAGCGCTACGCACAGGTCGCACGCGAGTGCTGCGAATGGGTGCTACGCGAGATGATCACCCCCGAAGGCGGCTTCGCCAGCACCCAGGATGCGGACAGCGAAGGCGAGGAGGGCCGCTTCTTCGCGTGGACCCCCGAAGAGCTCAATGACGTGCTCGGTGAGAAGCTCGGCGGATGGGCACAGGAGTGGTTCGACGTCACGGATGGCGGGAACTTCGAGGGCGGCACGAGCGCCCTGTGGCGCAAGGACACCGACGAGCAGGTCGCCGCGCGCCTGACGGTGGCACCGGATGAGCTACGCAGCGCCATGGCCGAGGCCTCCCGCAAGCTCTTCGAAGCGCGCGATAAGCGCATCAAGCCCGGCTGGGACGACAAGGTGCTGGCCGCCTGGAACGGCCTGATGATCTCCGCCATGGCCATGGCCTATCAGGTTCTCGACGACGAACGCTACCTGGACGCGGCACGCACAGCCGCCCGCTACCTGCTCGACGGCATGCGCACCGACGAGGGTCGCCTGCTCGCCACAGCACGCAACGGCAAGGCCCACCTGAACGCCTGCCTCGACGACTACACCTTCAGCATCGCCGGCCTGATCGACCTCTACGAGTCCGACTTTGACGACAGCTGGCTACGCAACGCCCTGGCGTTGACCGAGATCGTCGAGCAGCACTTCCACGATGGCGAACACGGCGGCTACTTCACCACATCAGACGACCACGAAACCCTGATCGCCCGCCTCAAGAACCCCCACGACGGCGCGCTCCCCTCCGGCAACGCCGTCCACGCCCTGAGCCTGCTACGCCTGGCCGAGCTGTCCGGCAGCACCGACCTCGCACAGCGCGCCCAGGCAACGATCGACTCCGTCGGCTCCCTGGTCCACCGCTACCCGAGCGCCTTCGGCCAGATGCTGGCAGCCGTAGACTTCGTCACGAGCGGCCCGAGGGAACTCGTGGTCGCGGGGGAGGCGTCCTGGACGAGTACGCGGGACTTCCTGAAAGCGATCCGCAAGACGTTCCAACCGGCACGTGTCGTGGCGCTGGCGAACCGTGGCAGCGACGAGACGTTGATGCCATTGCTGGAAGGACGGGAGGCGGCCGAGGGAGAACAGGCGCGCGGCTACGTGTGCAGGAACTACGCGTGCCAGGCACCGATGGACTCGGCCGTTGAGCTTGAGCGGGAGTTGAAAGAGTAGGGTTATCGGGGGGGGGGATATTGGTGGTCGCTATGCGTGCTGCGTGCTTCCTCTGCCTCGGGATCTGGAGCAAAAATCGGGCCCGCCTCCGCCTTTGCCCCGCCACCCCCGGCGTCGGCACCCAAAGGGTGCTACCGACGCCGGCGGTGACGGGGCAAAGGCGGGCCGGGACACGAGAACCGAGGATGGGGCACGCTGGCAATGTGCGCCGGAATTCGCAAATTGGCAATAGGTGTCGTTGGCGGCAGGTATTCGGCATTTAGAAGGTTACGCTCTCGCGCGCATGTACTATAGATCTGCATGAAAACGAAGAGCAAGAAGCGTCGCCGCAAGGCAACTGGTAGTCACCTCAGTCCGCAGCGCACCTTCGGCTTCACGCGCCGGGATGGGCACAAGATCGGTCGCAAGCCGAGCCCGGACTCGGGGGTCTCGCACCAGACGAGGGAGCCCCTGGCCTCGAGGTTTCCCGTGCACGTTGTACTGCGCCTGGGCGATGACCTGCCGAGCCTCAGGAGCAAGCACGCCTATCAAGTTCTACGGCGCTCATTTGCCGCCGGCTGCGACCGCTTCGGCTTTCGGCTCAACCACTACTCGGTGCAGGGCAATCACATCCACTACATCGTCGAGGCCAAGGACCGTGAGTCTCTCTCTCGCGGTTTGAAGGGCCTCTCCGTCCGCATCGCCAAGGGCCTCAACAAACTCTGGTCGCGCAAGGGCCGAGTCTTCGCCGACCGCTACTTCGACCGCATCCTGCGCACGCCCCTCGAGGTCAAGAACGCCCTGCGCTACGTGTTGAAGAACGGCAACAAGCACGGCGCACATCGCGGCCCCGGTCCGGACCCCTTCTCATCGGGCCCCGTCTTCACCGGCTGGCGCGACCTCACCCCCGGCGTCCTCCACGCCGCGCCTTCATCCCCCGTAGCCGCCGCCCGCACCTGGCTCCAAAACCTGGGCTGGCGCCGCCACGGCCTGATCTCCGTCACCGCCGCCTGGCCCGCCTGATCTCCACCGCGCCCCGGCTGCCGCCGCGCCGCCGCGCCGCACCCGCCGCACCCGCCGCACCCGCCGCACCCGCCGCACCC
>JBLHKW010000069.1:0-25090 GCA_047618565.1 Planctomycetota bacterium | reverse complement strand
TAGTGGCGCGGGCAGCGCGCCAGGGCCAGCAGCGTCCAGGCGGTGGGCTCGAGGGCCCCGCCGTAGGCGCCCGACTGCGCGTCCTGCTTCGAGCGCAGCCAGCGAACCGAATGGTCCATGGCTCCCTTGAGGTCGAGGGAGTCCTCGGCGCGGCTGATGGCCGCGGGGGCCGCGGGCGGGGACACGGGCAGGGCGCTGAGGGTCAGCACGAGGGCGAGGGTCGTTTGCATGGCTGCTAGCGTAGTCCAGGAACAGGGCCGCTCAAGCAGGGAGCTGTGTGAGGGTTCGTGTCGTATCCTGGGCGCGCCATGGAGCCCGAATCCCAGCCCCTCACCACGATCTTTGCCAAGCGGCCCGTGCCCGGCCAGGTCAAGACGCGCCTGTGCCCACCCCTGGATCCGGCGCAGGCGGCGGCGCTGGCGCTGGCCATGCTCGATGACACGGTGGAGCGCGAGCTCGGTGGGGGCGTCGTCGATGTCGAGCTGGCCGTCGCGCCGGCGGAGAGCGTCGACTGGTTCCAGGAGCGCTACGGGCAGCGCCTGGCCGTATGCGCGCAGGTCGGCGCCGGGCTTGGCGAGCGTATGGCGGCCTGGTTCGAGGCGCGCTGTGGCGCTCGGAGCTCGGTCGTGATCGTGGGCAGCGATTGCCCGATGCTCGAGCGCAGCACCGTGGACGAAGCTCACCGGCTGCTGGCCTCCGGGACCGACGCGGTCTTCGCGCCCGATGGGGGCGGTGGCTACAGCCTCGTGGGGCTGGCGCGCGCCGTGCCGGAGCTCTTCACCGAGGTACCCATGTCGACCCGCTCCATGCTGGATGAGACCCTCGACCTGGCGCGCTCGCGGGGGCTGGCCGTCGAGCTGCTGGCCGAGCACCGAGACGTGGACGACGGGGATGACCTGCTGCGCCTCGATCGGGAGCTGCGCCGGCTTACGATGGTTGCGGACCGGCGCGCAGGCGCGGACTTCCCGGCCCGGACATTCGACTGGCTTCGCACCGAACTTGGACATGACGATGAGCTCTGATTCACTCTTTCACCCGCTCGAGTTCCGACGTTACTCGGAGAGCGAGATGCGTACGCGTGCGACGGCGTTGCGTGAACACATGGACCAGCGCCGTACCGTGCGCGAGTTCAGCGACGAGCCCATCCCCATGGATGTGCTGGACGAGTGCATCCGCGCCGCGGGAAGTGCGCCCTCGGGAGCGCATCGTCAACCCTGGACGTTCGTCGTGCTCACGGATCCGGAGGTGCGCAGTCGACTGCGCGCGGCGGCCGAGGAAGAGGAGCGTATCAACTACAGCGGGCGCATGAACGAGGAGTGGCTGCACGCGCTGGAACCGCTGGGGACGGATGCGAGCAAGCCGTTCCTGGAGAACGCGCCGGCCCTGATCATCGTGCTGCGTCACGCCTGGGATGTGGCCGACGGTCAGCGCATCCAGAACTACTACACGCAGGAGTCGGTCGGGATCGCCTCGGGCTTTCTGATCGCAGCCCTGCACAACGCGGGGCTGGCGACGCTCACGCACACCCCGAGCCCGATGAATTTCATGTGCAAGATCCTCGAGCGCCCCGAGAACGAGAAGCCGTACCTGCTGATCCCCGTCGGGTACCCGGTCGAGGACTGCGAGGTGCCCAGGCTGACGCGCAAGTCCCTGGATGAGCTTGTCGTCCGGCTCTGATCTGCGCCCGGCTGCTGGCGCGCTCGGGCTCAGGCGTCGCGCAGCTTGACGGCGGTACCGTAGGCCACCACTTCGGCCGCGCACTTGGCGACCTCGGACGTGGCGAAACGGAAGCAGAGCACCGCGTTGGCCCCGCGCGCGAGCGCCTCCTCGACCATGCGGTCCAGGGCCTGCTCGCGGCTCTCGGCCACGAGCTTCGTGTACTCGGTGACCTCGCCGCCCACCAGGGTGCGGAAGATGGCGCTGATGTCCCGGCCGATGTGTCGCGCGCGTACGGTCGTTCCGCGCACGAGACCGAAGACCTCTTCGATCTCGCGTCCTGCTACGCTGTCTGTCGTGACCACGATCATCGTTCGACTCCGGTGTAACGGTCGTAGGGAAGTGTGCGCAGGCGTGCGCGCAGGGTTGTGAGCAGCAATACGATGGATCCCGCAATCAGCGAGAGCACGAGCGATCTGGGCGCGAGCTCCATATCAGACTGGCTCACCTCGACGATGCTCCAGCCCGCCAGGCCGATCGCGCCAAGGGTCAGGAGGAGCCATCCGAGACGGATGCCGGCGCGCTGCATCGGGTCGAGCTCGAGCCGCTTCCATTCGTGGTCCATCGGCTCCGGCGGTGCCATCTTGCGTGCCATCACGGCCAGGGACAGGTGACCGGCGACCTCTTTCGCCAGGGCGGGTTCGGCGGCCAGGCGCGCTTCGAACTCGCCGCAGCTGGCTTCATCCAGTTCGCCATCCGCATAGGTCATGGCGAGCAGTTCGTCGGGAGTGGGTTCGCGTTCGGGAGGCATCGTGGATCCTTGTTAACTCTTTCCGACCGCAGCGCGCGCGCCGTCCGCGTCGAACGTGGAACCCAGAGCCTCGCGCAGGCGGCGTCGGGCATGAAAGAGGCGAGACATCACGGTCCCTTCGGGTAGTTCGAGCGTCTCGGAGATCTCCCGGTAGGAGAGCTCCTTGAAGTGGCGCAGTGCCAGGATCTCCCGGTCGCGTGACGAGAGGCGCGCGATCGCGCGCTGGAAGGCCTGCGAGGTTTCCTCACGCTCGATGCCGTCCGTCGGCCCGGGTCCGTCGTCGACGATCTGCCAGTCGGAGTCGTCCCCGTCATCGTCCGGGGCGGTCAGCGAGACCTTCTTCAGGCGCCGGTTCTTGCGCAGGAAGCTGAAGCACGTGTTGCGCAGGATGCGATGGAACCAGGGCAAGAAGGCCTGCTCGGGCTGGTACGAGTCCCGCGCCCGAAACACCTTGAGGAAGGCGTCCTGACATAGCTCCATGGCATCTTCTCGCGACCCCACAAGCGAGCGGGCCACATGGAATGCGCGTCCCCGCAAGCGGATCACGAGCTCGTCAAAAGCCTCGCGATCCCCTCGTTGGGTAGCGACCATCAATCTGGTTGCCTCGGTTTGCATGGGTGAGGCTCCGTACTCAGGCTCGTCAGGGCTCTTCACGGAAGTCCCAGAATAGTTCTCTGGGGGGCGATTCCGGGGCCTCTATCCAGGATTTCGAGTGCGTGCCCGGCGGCCCGGGCCACGGCGCCCGGCGGGCCGAGCCTGCGTGTGGCGCGCGCCAGGCCCGTCTGGCAGCGCGTGCGCCAGGCCGCGTCCCCGTAGGCCAGCTCGAGCTTGTGCTGGATCTCGGCCCGCGGCCCCTGGCCCATGAACGCGAATTCCGGGACGACCTCTTCTCCGGCCAGCAGGTTGATGGAGGCGAAGTAGGGCGCGGTCAGCAGGTTGCGCGACATCCAGCGCTCCATGTGGCCCTTGAGACGATAGATCACCACGCAGGGCAGGCCGTGGTGCAGGACGTCGATCAACACGGTGCCCGAGACCGAGAGCGCACAGCGCGCGTCGCGCAGGTCCCCGTGCAGGTCGCCGCAGGAGAGCTGCGCATCGCTGCGCGCGCTCGCGAGGATGGTCTCGATGCGCGTGCGATGCTCTTCGGTCTCCTGCACGACGCGCACGGGCGCTCCGGGAAAGCGGCGTTGCAGGTCGGCCGCGATCGACAGCATCCAGGGCAGGTTGCGCTCGATGACGCGCGCGCGACTCCCCGGTAGAATGCAAAGCGTGTCGCCGCTGGGGGCTTCGGGTGAGCGTCGCGGAACATCGCGCAGTCTGTCGAGCAGAGGGTGCCCCACGTGCCGGACCTCGATCCCGCGCCGGGTGAACCAGTCTCGCTCGAAGGGCAGGATCGTGAGGGCCCGGTCGACGGCCTTGCGATAGCCGGCCGTGCGCCATGGTGCCCAGCCCCAGTACTGGGGTGTGATGAAGTGCACCACGGGAAGCCCATAGCGCTTCGCAACGTGGGCCAGGGGGACGTGCAGCGCCGGCGAGTCGAGCGGCAGGAACAGATCCGGACGCCAGTCGCGGAAGGAGCGCGCTGTATCCTCGATCAGGCGCGAGTAGTAGGGCAAGGAGCTGAACATGCCCTCGAACCCCATGGCTGCGCGGCCGACCGGATCGGCGATCGTCTGCACGCCCGCCGCACGCAGTCGGTCGCCTCCCAGGCCGCGCAGCTCCGGGGCGGGGGCGCCGGCGGCTTGCGCCTGGCGCACGAGTTCGCGCGCCAGTCCGGTCGCGTGGATCTCGCCCGACGCCTCGGCGCAGGACAGGAAGATGCGCAGCGGCCGGTCCGGGAGGTGCGGCCTGGATGCTGCGGGCTCCTCGGTCTCGGCGGGCCGGCTGCGGAGGTCGGTGACGAGCTCCTGCACCAGGTCGTCGTGACGGTACAGGTAGTCGTTGGTGCGGAAGGGGAGCAGCGCCGCGCCGCCCAGGGCGCGTGCGAGCTCGCGCAGGAGCGCCCGGCGCGGGCTCGGGCCGCGGGGCATCTCGGCGTCCTGCGGCGGCGCGTCGGGTATTAGGGAGGAGGGAGGAGCCATCGGAGGGCCGCAGCCGGCGACCGGCCCGCGGCGGGCGACCGGCCCGCAGCAGGCGGACGGATCGTGACGGCCGGGGTCATGCGGGGCAAGTCTGGATAATGCATGGCGCGAGGCCGTGGCACCACCAGAATGCGTGTGTGTAGAATGCCCCGGTGCTGCGCCTGCTTGGATTCTTCGTCGTCGTCCTGCTCGTTCTGAACGTGGCTCGACACTTGCCCCTGGTCGGTGGTCTGTTCCAGATCCCGCTCTTTGGATTCTGGCTCGCCGCCATCCTGGTCAGCGCCGTGGGCTCGAAGTTCGCCGGCAACTGGGTCGATCGACGCAAGGAGCGCTCCCTCGAGCGCCAGCTCGGTGAGGTCGACACACCCCATAATCTCGGCAAGCTCGGCAGCCTGCTGCTGGCGCAGGGGCGGCACGCGCGCGCCCTGGGCTACCTCGGGCGAGCGATCAACGGAGAGCCCGACGTTGCCGAATGGCGCTATCGGGCGGGCTGTGCGTTGCTCGGTCTGGGTCGCCCGGAGGAGGCGGTCGACGTGTTGATCCACTGCATGAAGATCAACGAGGGGCACGCTTACGGCCAGGTTCTGTTGCGTCTCGGGCAGGCCTACCAGGGTGCAGGCCAGGCAGCCGAGGCGCTGGAAATCCTCGAGCGTTACGATGTGAACCACGGACCCTGCCCGGAGAGTGCCTACCGGCGCGGTCTGGCTCTGAAGGCGCTCGGGCGTGGTGAGGAAGCGCGCGCTGCGTTGAGCTCGGTCGGCGAGCTGGTCAAGCAGGCGCCGGCGTACCAGCGGCGCGGCACCTGGCCATGGGTCGCGCGCGCGGGCTGGGCTCGCATACGGCCCTGAATCCCGCACCGGCGACGGAGCGTGACCCGGTGTCCTGTCACGAGAACAGTTCGGTCCGCGCGGCTTCGCAAATGGCGACCACGGCGGGGTGCCGCACGCGGCGCTCGACAGAGATCGCGTAGTAGCTTTCCGAAACGTCCTCCGTCTGACCGAACGCCTCGACCTCGTACTGTCGCGCCACCTCGTCGGCGATGACGGAGGGGATCGCGAAGAAACCCTCGCCCGCCTGGCCGAAGCTCTTGAGCAGAGCGCTGTCCTCGAACTCTCCCAGGATGGATGGCCGCACATCCTGCGATTCGAACCACCATTCCAGGTCACGCCGAACGACGAAGTCGTCGCTGGGAAGCAGGACCGGGGCGCCGTCGAGGGATGCGGGGAACCCCTTTCGTAAGCGACGGGCCAGCGCCTTACTGGCCATGAAGGTGATGCCGCAGCTTCCGAGCAGGTGATTGTAGGCGCGTACCGCGCCCTTGGTAGGGATCGGAGCATCCGAGAGCACGACATCCAGGCGGTGTACGGCGAGGTCCGCCAGCAACTCGTGTGTCCCTCCTTCACGGCACACGATCTGCACGGGCTGCTCGAGCTTGAGGGCCGGTTCGATGATCCTGTGGACGATCAGTTTCGGCAGAACGTCTGTTGCGCCGATGGTGACCTTCAAGGGGCGCCCGCTCGGTTGGCCACGGAGGGTCTCCTGCAGTTCGCGTCCGAGCGAGAAGATGTCGTCCGCATAGCGCAGGACGAGCTGGCCGGCGTCGGTCAGGATCAACCGCCGGCCTGTGCGGCGAAAGAGCGGCTCACCGATGGCTGCTTCCAGATCCCGGACCTGCGTGCTCACGGTCTGCGGTCGCAGGTGAAGCTTGGCGCTCGCTCGGGTCAGGTTGCCGTCGTGGGCGACGGCCTGGAACAGGCGCAGGTGGTGGTAGTTGAGGGGTTCCAGGGGGGGGGGCATTGTTCGGTATAATCTGATTATAGTGAACGTATTATCGAATGGACAGGATGATTGAATGCGGGCCTGATGGTTCCCGTTCAAGCTGCCCGGCATCCGCCGGATGGCCTTCACGCCGGAGACCCGCACCCCGAGGTCCCGAGACACGCCCCGCAGCCACTCCATGAGCCCCAAGCCCAGTTTCTCCTCCACGCTCCGCTCCGACCTGCCGGCCTCCCTGGTCGTCTTCCTGGTGGCGTTGCCGCTCTGCCTGGGGATCGCTCTCGCGTCCGGCGCGCCGCTCGTGGCGGGCATCGTCGCGGGCGTCGTCGGCGGCGTGGTCGTCGGAGCACTCAGCGGTTCGCAGCTGGGCGTTTCTGGCCCCGCCGCAGGGCTGGCGGTGATCGTCCTGACCTCGATTCAGGAGCTGGGAAGCTTCGACATATTCCTCGTGGCGGTCGTGCTGGCGGGCCTGATCCAGATCGGCCTCGGATTCGCCCGCGCGGGCATCATCGCCTACTACTTTCCGTCCTCCGTGATCACGGGCATGCTCTCGGGCATCGGGATCATCATCCTGCTGAAGCAGATCCCGCACGCCTTCGGGTACGACAAGGATCCAATCGGAGAGCTCTCGTTCCACCAGCCGGACGGAGAGACCACCTTCAGCGAGCTCGGGCACCTGCTGGACTCGGTGAGCTTCGGCCCCGTGCTCATCACGCTCGTCTCCCTGGCCATTCTGATCCTCTGGGAGTCCCGCGCCGTCCGCCAGCGAGCATGGCTGGCGATAGTGCCCGGACCGCTCCTCGCGGTCGTCGCCGGCACCCTGTTGAATCTGCTCTTCCGCACGAGCGCGAACCTGGCGCTGACCCCCGACCAGATGGTGGCCTTGCCCGAGGGCGGGGGAATGGGAGGCATTGGCCACTTGCTCACCTTCCCGGACTTCTCCGGCCTGGGCACGATGGCGGTCTACAAGACGGCCGTCGTCCTGGCCGCGGTGGCAAGCCTGGAGACCCTGCTGAGTGTCGAGGCCGCGGACAAGCTGGATCCGCTCCGGCGCGTGACTCCCACCAACCGCGAGTTGAAGGCGCAAGGCATCGGCAACATGGTCTCGGGCTGCTTCGGGGGACTGCCGGTGACCCAGGTGATCGTACGCAGCTCCGCAAACGTCCAGTCGGGAGCCAAGACCAAAGCCTCCGCGATCGTGCACGGCTTCCTGCTCGCCGGCAGCGTGATCGTTCTGCCCGCGGTGATGAACCTGATCCCGCTCGCCACATTGGCGGCGATCCTGTGCACGGTTGGCTACAAGCTCGCGAAGCCATCGGTCTTCAAGCGCATGTTCAAGCAGGGGGCGGGGCAGTTCATACCGTTCGTGGCGACCGTGCTGGGCATCGTCTTCACGAACCTCTTGCTCGGGATCGGCATCGGCCTGCATGTCGCGGTGATCGTGATCCTCTTCGAGAGTTTCCAGCTGCCCTTTCAGATCAGTGCCATGTCGAAGAGCGGCGGGGAGCACGTCTGCATCACCCTGGCGCAGCAGGTGACGTTCCTGAACAAGGCCAGCGTCCTCAAGGCCCTGGACACCATCCCCGATGGATCAACGGTGGATATCGATGCATCGGCGTCGGTCTTCATCCACCAGGATGTGATCGAGATCATCGACAACTTCGAGGCCGGGGCCAGCGCCCGGGATATCGAGGTGGTCGTCAAGAACCTGGACCACCACAAGCAAACCGCGTCGACGGGTATGAAGATCGCCGTCGACGTTCCCTCCGGCACCTGTCACACTGACGAAGCATGAGAACCCACACGAAAGAGTCGCAGGACGCATTGAGCGCTTCGGAGGCCCTGGAATTCCTTCGGGAGGGGAACGAACGCTTCCAGGCCAATTTGCGCGCCAACCGCAACACCCTGGAACAGGTCAACGAAACGGCCGAGGGTCAGTACCCGTTCGCGGTCATTCTCAGCTGCATCGACTCGCGCACCTCGGCCGAGCTGATCTTCGACCAGGGCCTTGGCGACATCTTCAGCATCCGTATCGCTGGAAACATTCTGAACGACGACATCCTCGGTTCGATGGAGTTCGCGTGTCGGCTGGCGAAGTCGAAATTGATCGTCGTCCTGGGCCATTCGGGATGTGGCGCGGTCGGCGGTGCGTGTGACGACGCCCAGCTGGGGCACCTCACCGGTCTACTGGCCAAGCTCCAGCCGGCGCTCGAGCGCGTTCGCGGGGCTGGCGACCTTCCGCGCGCCGAGCTCATTCAAAAGGCGGCGGAGGCGAACGTCGAGTTCGTGGTGAGCGAGATCCAGTCCAGGAGTTCCGTGCTCTCGACCATGATCGAGGCCGGTGAGGTCGGCATCGTCGGCGCGATGTACTCCGTACAATCCGGCGTGATCGAGTTCGGTGAACTGACCTGCGGCGGCGCGTCCTGAATCAGGGCCCGAAGGTTACCGAAAGGCCGTTCGAAAGGTTGAAACCGCTGCCGCAGGGGCCGGGCGGATCGCGGAACCAGGCCTGGAAGTTGTAGCTCGATCCGGCCTGGATCTGCCCGTGGGTCTGTGCCCACTGGACCAGCCCTGTGGTCTCGGTCAAGCGGCCCCACGCATCGGTCTGGCGCACGGGGCGCCTGCCCTGCACGCTTCCGACGCAGCGGCGCCCGTCACCGAAGGGCGGCTGGATCTGGCTGGTGCCGACGAACACGAGACCGAATTTGCCCGGCGGAATGCCGACGGTCTGCAGCACCAGGTCATCGGCGGTCACGCTCGTGCTGCCGCCGGCCACGACCATGCGAGCGCCCTCACCGTCGGAATGGACGCATCCTGCGAACGGGTTCAGGTTGTCGCACGGGCCGACGGTGCAGTAGCAGTAGTTGCTCCAGATCATTCCCGGGTCGACACTGGCGAGGACCCGCAGTTCGGCCACGCTGAGGAAGCCGGTGCTTCCCTGGGGCACACCGAAGATCCGGATGCCGACGCCCACGACCGGTGTGAAGTCCAGCTGGAAGGTCTCGTAGCCCGTGCCTGCACTGCCCGGGTAGGGCGGAGTCGAGACGAGTCCAGCCACGGCTTGCCAGGTGCCGCCGGCCGTCGGGAGCACCTGCACCTCGAGGTTTGCGAGGGACCCTCCGCTGGCGTCTTCCAGGCCCTCCTGGAAGATCAGGCGAGCGAACGTCCGCTCCGTCTTGAAGGTGTAGCCGATCCAGTCCTGGTTGCCCTGGTCTCCGCCGTGGGACGTGTCGTACTGGGCGAGCGGGCTGGTCGTGCCCGCGCTCGGGCGCGTACGATTGCGGATCGTTTCCGGGTCGCTGTTGCCGTTCCCGGTCGGGTTGGGGGGACTCAGCTCGAAGACGCGCGCGACGACCTTGCCCTGTCGCGTCACATCCTCGACGGGCTCGCCGGCCGGGACCACCTGCACCGCAAGGCAGCGCAGTTCGGCCGCGGACAGGAACTTGTTCTCGCCACCGGGGGTGCCGCGCAGGCGAATCGCATCCCCGAAGCTCGGTTCGAAGCTCAGCTCGTAGCGCTCGAAGCTCACGCCATTGAAAAACTCCTGGGCTGCGAAGGCGAACGGGTAGTCCGGCGCGATCGTGAGTCCCTCGACGCTCTCCCAGATGCCCTCGACACGCACCTCCACGTCCAGGTCCTCGAACCACCCGCCGCGGCGCTGGTTGTGGCCCTCCACGAACGAGATGCTGACGAAGCGCAGCTCCGTACCGATCGCTGCCGGGCTCTCGTAACCGAACCAGTCGTCCGTGCCCTGGGCTCCGGCATGGAAAGTGTCGTACTGGCGCTCGAGTGCGTTCTGCCCCGCGCGCGGGTAGTCCCCGTCGCGCATGACCTCGATATCCAGGTTGCCCAGCCCGCTCGGTCCGGGCGGCTGAAGATCGGCCACGCGGCTGATCGGAGTCCAGGTTTCGGCCACGTCCGTGAGATTCGAGCGCGGGTAGATGAAGGTCGAGTCCGTGCCCGACAGGCCCGACTCGTCGGTCACGGTCAGGTGGACCTGGAAGTAGAAGAGCTCGCCGCTGCTTCCGTGGGATTCGACCGTGAAGGACGTGTTCGACCCGGTCGCCTGGTAGAAGGCCGGGTGCATGTGGCCATTGTGCAGCAGGTCGATCTTCCAGCTGTACGTCAGCGTGCCCGGCACCGTGTCCGTACCGCTGCCCTTGAGCTGGATGACCTCATCCTGGTCGAAGGCGAGCCCGCGGGTAGGCTTCTGAATCGTCGCGCTGGGGGGGAACTCGCCAACGGCAATCGTCAGGGAGTCCGAGCTTGACCGTCCGCCGGGGTCGGTGACCGTCAGCGTGACGTCAAAGATGCCGGCGCTCGTGAAGGTGTGCGAGGTGACCGCGTCGGTGGAGTTCGGCGACTGGTCCGCGAAGTCCCACAGGAAGTCCAGGGGGTCGACGTTCGGGTCAAAGGAAGCGCTGCCGTCGAAATCCACGGTCAGGGGCGTGTCGCCAGCCAGGGGCGTCGCGCTGGCGACGGCTACGGGGGTCGCGTTGGTGTCGTAACGCAGCCAGAGCACGCGGCCCTCGGCGTGGGTGGGATCGGCGAGCGCCAGGCAGTACAGGTCGCCGTTGGCCGGGTTGCGCATGACCGACACGATCGGGCCCAGGCCTTCGCCGAAGTCCTGGATGGCCGTCGGTGTCCCCTGGGCGTCGAGCTCGAGGGTCTTGAGCCACTGATCCGAGTAGTCGACGAAGAAGTAGCGTCCCTCGTACTGGGCGGGGTAGCTGCCGCCTGCGAGATAGGTTGCGCCGCCGATGGCACAGGTACCACGGAAGCCGGACTGCGGCGTGCCGTTGACATCCGTGTGGATTCCGGGCGGGAACAGGGCGCTCGCGTCCTGATGCGCCCAGCTCACCAGCGGGTCGGTCTGCAGGCCAGCCGGCGTACTCTGACAGTCTGGATAGTTGTACGGGTTCGCAGGGCGCTGGTAGCTGCCGTAGGTAGGCTCCACCGCCGCGCCTTCCCTGCAGGGCCATCCGAAGTTCTCGCCTCCGCGGCACAGGTTCAGCTCCTCGACCTTTTCCCAGCCCACGTCGCCGATGACGAGCGTGTTGGGATCCCCGTCGGCGGAATCCATCGAGCCCGTGCCGGGTATGATGCTGAAGCGGAACGGGTTGCGCAGGCCCAGGGCGAAGACGCGCGACGGGTTGCTGCTCGCGTCGCCGTCGTAGAAGGGGTTCGACGCGTAGCCGAACCCCGTGCCCGGATTGACCCGCAGGATCTTGCCGGCCAGGCTGCGCAGGTCCTGGCTTCGGAAGACTCCGGAGTCCTGGTCGATCGGCGTCGGGCCGCGCAGGGTGGTGACCGGGTGGATGAAATTGTCGAAGCCGGCCGGGTCGGATCCGCCGGTATCCGTGAAGTTGAAGTGTGCGCCGTCGCCCGTTGAGAGGAGCAACGAGCCATCGTCCGCGAACAGCAGGCTGCCGTTGGAGTGCGACGTGTGCAGGCTCGCGATCGCGTCGGGCACGGAGCCATCCGGGAGCTGATGGCCGAGTAGCACCGTGCGCGAGCTCAGGTCGGCGGCCAGCGTGCCTGCGACCGTGTCGACCCGGTAGCGCGTCAGGCGCGAGAACGAGTAGCGGTCATCCTCGTCGAACCCCAGTTCCTGGCCGAGGATGGGCGAGACCGTGTAGAGCAGGTAGATCCAGGACGTGGCGCCGTTGTCCGGCACGAAGCCGGGGTGGGCGGCGATGGCCAGCAGCCCTCGGTCGCCGTTCTCGTTGATCTCGTCCGTGAGGTCGATCAGGGGCGTGGACTGCAGGGCGAGGCCATCGTGATAGAGGACCCGTCCCGCCCGTTCGGCAATCAGGATCGCGCCGGTCGGCGTGAACGTCATGCCGGTCGGGAAGTCGAGGCCTCCGCTGAGCGGCGTGAGCTCGAAGAAGACCGGTAGGGTCTCCTCACCCTCGTGTGGGGCGACCGTGGCGGGTGCCGACAGCGCCAGTTGCGCGAGGACCAGCATGGCCACCGAAAGGGCCAGCGCGCCGCCGCGACCGGGCCTCGTGGGGATGGGGATCATGACAACCATTCTAGGGCCCTCGGCCAGCACCCATAAGGGGGCTGGGGACCATTCTCAGGGATTCCAGGCGGGCGCCCCGTCGGGCTGGGTCCGTGTGCGCACTGGCTTTTCCGCGAGCAGCTCCAGGTCCGCGCGCACGTCCCACAGCGCCGTGGTCGTGCCCGGGTAGGCGGCAGCCACCTCGGCGTAGATGCGCGCGGCCTCCTCGTAATTGCGTGTCTCCAGCAGCTCGGCCTGATGGACCCGGTGCACCGCGGTCCGGTAGGCGTCACGGGCGAGCAGTTCGTAGCCGAGCCAGCCGAAGAGGGCCAGGCACAGAGCCGTGAAGCGCGCGAGGCGAACGGCGCGGCGACGGCGTTCGCGACGTCGCTCCAGCTGCCCCGTGTCGATGTCCGCGATCGTCTGCTGGGCACCCGCGTGGGTCGGGTCGAGCTCCTGAATCTCGCTGAAGACCGTGCGCGCCCGTTCGTAGTCCGCTTCCGCCAGGATCTGGCGCCCGAACGCGGTCAGTTCCTCGACCGCACGCTCGAGGTCGCCGCAGTCGCCGCGCGAGTGCGCCAGCTGGCTCCGGAATTGCCATGCCTGCGGGTCGAGCTGCACGAGCTGTTCGAAGATCGTGCACGCTCGCTTGTGCAATCCCGCTGCCTGAAACAGCTCCGCGAGCTTGTGCCCGTCGGCGATCGCGTCGGCGGTGCGCTCCTCCTCGATGGCGAGCGTCAGGCTCTTCTGCCACACGGCGCGATCCGTCGGGTCGACTTGCTTGGCGCGATCCAGGACCGCGCGGGCGCCCTCGCTGTCGCCGGCTTCAAGGCGCATGTGGGCGAGCATCTTCAGGGCCTCCGTGGCCGAGTCGAGCTCGCCGCGCGCTTCGGCCAGTTCCACGAAGGTGTTCAGCAGGCCGGCGTGTTGGGGCTGGACGTCCAGGCCGCGCGTGACCAGTGTCTCGGCCAGCTCCGGATCGGTGCGTGCGGCGCTCTCGGCCAGGCGCGCCATGTCGTCCGCGCTGGCCAGGCGGATCGCCCGGGCGTCGCAGAGGTTGGCGAGGATCTGGTAGCTCTCGAAGCGTCGATGCGGGAAGCGTGCCAGCACCTCGGCCACGCTACGCGTTCCGTCCAGGCGTTCCAGGAGCGCGGCCATGAGCTCCGGGTCGCCCGCCACGGCTCCGGGGCGCGGCGCGCGCTGGGGGATGTAGTGCCCCGAGACGGACGGAATCCGGCTCTTGATCATCTGCCAGTGGTCGCTGCGCCGCGCCGCCTCGAGCAGCAACATGCTGGGGGCCAGGCCCAGTTCCAGCCGACGCTCTTCGGGATCGAACAGGCCCCGCGGGGCCTTGCCTTCGTCAAAACGGAAGGCGCAGTGGCCCGATCCGACCAGCTCGCAGGCATCGTCGAGCAGGCGCGAGGACGCGATCCCGACCAGCTGCTCCTGGGTCAGGGCTTCCGCGGCCACGAGTGTCTCGCCCAGTGAGCGGCGCGTGCCCTTGCGCGCAGTTCGGGCGCTGGCGAGCTGCTCCTCGTCGATCAGGCCGCATGCGGTCAGGACCTCGACCAGTTTCGGGCGTCCCGCGCTCCCGTAAAGGATCAGCTTGCCCTCCTTGAAGTAGAGGTGCTCGGCCACATCGCTGCTCTTGCCAGGAGTGGCCCCGCCCGCGTCGGCTGCGGCGGGGGTCTCGGCCACGGTGAGCGTGCCCGTGCGACCGTGGAGCGCCAGACTCTGGAGCAGGTCGGCCAGGTCGAGGGTCGAGAGATCTCCTTGGAGCGCCATGTTTGGCGTCGACCACCCTTGGGGATGGAGACGCTGCGCCCATCATCGGACGTGTGTGTTACGGGAGTTGATGCGGATCGGCCATTCGGCCGGGATCCACGTGGGGCCCTGCGAAAGGATTTCCACCTCCACCACGGCGACGTCTCCGTCGACCGCCGCACGCCGATCTTCGGGATGCGCGTCGGCGGCCGCCGGCGGGTAAGATCTGGCGGCGCATGAAGCCCCGATCCCCGTCCTCGCCCTCCCGTCCGACGATCGCACCGTGGGGTTTCCTGCTGGTGCTCGCATCCGGCGCTCTACTCGGTCTCGCGTGCGGGCCCGGGGTGGCCGCGGCGGCGGAACGCCCGAACGTACTCTTCCTGACGGTCGACACCCTGCGCGCGGACCATCTGACGCCCTACGGATACGAGCGTGCGACCTCGCCGGCGATCGAGTCGCTCGCGAGCGGCGGAGTGCTCTTCGAGAGCGCTCAGGCATCGTCCTCCTGGACGCTGCCGGCCCTGGCGTCCGTCATGACCGGTCAGTACACGTCGACCCACGGATGCTGGAAGCGTCGCAGTCGGCTCGCGCCAGGCTTCGAGACCCTGCCCGAGGTGCTGCGCGACGGGGGCTACGACACCGCGTGTGTGGTGAGCCACATCTTCCTGGCGCGTACCTACGGTCTGCAGCAGGGCTTCGTGCATTTCGACACGGCCTTTGATCGCGCCGAGGCCCACGAGGATACCGATGTCAGTTCACCGCGCGTGACGCGCGCGGGCATCGAGTGGATCGAGAACAAGGCCGCTTCCGCGGACCGCGCGCCGTGGTTTCTCTGGCTCCACTACTTCGACCCGCACTTCAAGTACGTGGCCCACGAAGGCCAGGACACGGACTTCGGCGCCGGGTCCGCCGCGGACCTCTACGACGGCGAGATCCTGTTCACGGATCGGCACATCGGGCGCGTACTCCAGGCGCTGGATCGCACCGGGCTCGCGCGGCGGACCGTGGTGGTCTTGTTCGCGGACCACGGGGAGGAGTTCGACGACCACGGGGGTGAGTTCCACGGTCACACCCTGCACGAGGAGCTGACGCGCGTGCCGCTCATCATCCGCGCCCCGGGGGTCGCTCCCGGACGGATTGTTCACCCGGTGCGTACCGTGGATATCATGCCCACGGTGCTCGAGCTGGTGGGACTGGGCACGGATCGGGAGCTGGCCGGGCGCAGCCTGGTGCCGTCGCTGCGCGGCGAAGATCAGGACCTGCCTGCCCTGGCGGAGCTGCGCTTGCTCGGCAGCGAGAACCACTTCGACAGCCTGGTCGCCGGCGACTGGAAGCTGATCGCGCGCCACGCAGACGGGTTCGGCGCCCTGTACCGGATCGCCGACGATCCCCACGAGCTGCGCGACGTGGCCGCGCTCCATCCCGAGGTCCTGGCGGACTTGCAGGAGCGCATGGCAGCGATGATCGCACTCGCCGAACGGACCTCGGAGGCGTACGCGCCGGTGGCCGACCTGGACCTGTCCGGTAGCGAGGCGCAGCAGCTCAGGGCTCTTGGATACGCGGACTCCGAGGACGAGCCCGAGGACCAGTCCGGGGGGGGCCACTGATGTCCACGCGCATTGTCCCGGCCGCGGTCCTGGCCCTGTTGAGCTTGCTCCAGGTTTCCTCCTGCTCGGAGCCTTCCGAGGAGGTCCGCAAGACGGTCTACCCGAGCGGCCAGCCCTGGTCCGAGACGCGCTACTTCAAGGGGCTTCCCCACGGGGGCTGGACCACCTGGTATGCGGACGGTCAGATGAAGTCCCTGGGGCAGTACGTTCATGGACGCCAGGCCGGCGCCTGGTGCACCTGGAATCCTGACGGGTCCCTCGACATCGAAGCCTCGTATCTGGATGACGAGCCCCACGGGCCCTGGACCTTCCACGAGGCCGGCAAGAGGCTGCGTGCCGGGGAGTACCGTGCCGGCAGGCGCGAGGGTCCCTGGACGGAATGGCGTCCGGACGGTGGGGCGCTCTCCGAGATCCACTTCGAGGCCGGAAAGCAGTCCGGGCCCGCGCGCGTGTGGCACCCAGGCGGGCAGTTGCGCGAGGAAGGTTCCTACAATAACAGTGTTCGGGACGGCCACTGGACTTTCTGGGGTCAGGACGGGATTCTCGACGTGGACAAGACCGGCACCTACCGTTCGAACAGGAAGGTGCCCGCAGCTTCCGGGGCATCCGGGGCGCCGTCAGCAACCGAAGCGAAGACCGAGGAATTACGTCGATGAAGATCCTGATGAGTGGAGCGAGTGGCCTCGTGGGGAGCGCGCTCTGCAAAGATCTGCGCTCCGATGGTCACAGCATCACGCGCATCGTGCGTCGCGCTCCCGCGGGCGACGATGAGGTCGAGTACAACCCCGCCCAGCGCAAGATCGATCGGGCCGGCATGGAGGGGCACGACGCCGTCGTGCACCTCGCGGGCGAGAACATCGCCGGAGGCCGCTGGAACAAGAAGCGCATGCTCGCCATCCGCGACAGTCGCGTCGATGGCACGCGCGCGGTCTGTCGCGCCGTGGCGCGGCTCAAGCACAAGCCCGAGGTCGTCATCACGGCCTCCGCCGTCGGCTGGTACGGCGATCGTGGGGACGAGTTGCTCGACGAGGACTCGAAACCGGGCACGGGTTTCCTGGTCGAGGTCTGCCGTGACTGGGAAGCTGGGTGTTACGCGAGCCGCGAAGCCGGATTGCGCGTGGTGAACGTGCGCATGGGTGTCGTGCTCGCAGCTCAGGGGGGCGCACTCGCGAAGATGTTGACGCCCTTCAAGCTCGGGCTCGGTGGCCGCCTCGGAAGCGGTCAGCAGCACATGAGCTGGATCGGCCTGACGGATCTCGTGCGTGCCCTGCGCTTCTGTATCGACACGCCGGAGATCGTGGGGCCGGTGAACGCCGTCAGCCCGGACGCGGCCACGAATCAGGACTTCACGAAGACCCTGGGGCGCGTGCTGTCACGCCCGACCGCGTTTCCGATGCCGGCGTTTGTAGCGCGACTGCTCTTCGGGCAGATGGCCGACCAGGTCCTGCTCGCCAGCGCCAAGGTGGCGCCGAAGAAGCTCCAGGAAGCGGGCTTCAAGTTCGAGCAGACGGTCCTGGAGGACGTGCTCCGGGATCTGCTGGCATCCGCGTCCTGACGGACCCGACTCAGGCGTCGGGTTCGGTCACGTGGGTCACGCGCGTCGATCCGAGCAGGCGCTCCAGTCCGACCATCCGCCGTCCCAGGAAGGGCACGTGCTCGATGCGCGCGACGACCTGTCCGTCGCGGCGAACCGCGAGCGTGCCGCCACCAAAGCTCAGGATGAACTCCAGCACGTCCGGGATCTCGCGCACGACGGTGCTGCCCTGACGCGGGATGCTCTGGTCACGGCCCCAGGGCTGGACGTAGTGCACGAACTCGTTGGCCTCGAAACGCCAGTAATTGAAGCGCGGTTGCATCATCCCGAGCGCGAGCAGGACCGCCACGATCGAACCGATCATGAAGTAGGTCTGCGTGCTGTATCGGAGGTCGAGTCCGCGGATCCAGGCGAAGGTGTCCACCAGGATGCTCCATTCCTTCAGGCTCGCGACCCAGCCCAGGACCACCAGAAGCACGACCAGCAGTACCGCGATGATGAACTTCTTCTGGTCCAGGTCGGTGACGATCACCAGCAGGTTGAAGGCCCAGACCGCCGTCGCGATCAGGCCGAGCGTGGGCTCGGGGAGCTTCGTCACGCCTTGCAGCAAGCCGCACAGCAGGAAGGTGATCATGGTCGGCCAGAAGAAGATGATCATCGGGAAGGATGCGACCGGGATCGCCTCCTTGTCGGTCATGTCCTTGGACGGATAGTAGACCTCCCAGATCGACTCCTTCTTGAGCTTGTGCCTGTGCGTTTCGGCCGGTTGCTGCGATGTGTCGGTCATGGGCTGCTGAGGTGGCGTGGGTGGACTTGGCGACGGGGCTGCTCCTACGCGGCCGCGAGGCGATCATTCTGGGAACCTGCAGGATCTGTTGCTAGTGCGCTGTTGTAGCCCGTCACTGGCCACGGCTGGCGCTGCAGAATCCTTCGTAGTCCACGTAGCCTGGGAACTTGGCCCCGGGGCTGCAGTAGGCACAGCTGGGATTCGGCTTGATCTTCAGCTCGGTGAACTGCTGGCGCAGCGCGTCGTAGGCCAGCAGGCGCCCGACGAGCGGGTCACCGATCGAGAGCAGGATCTTGATCGTCTCGATCGCCTCGAGACATCCGATGATGCCCGGGAGCACACCCAGGACGCCCGCTTCGGCGCAGGAGGGCGCCAGTTCGGGCGGCGGCGGCTGCGGGAACAGGCATCGGTAACAAGGGCCACGGCGTTCGCCGTACGCGGGCCAGAACACGCTCACCTGGCCGTCAAAACGGAAGATCGAGCCGTGCACGTTCGGAAGGCCGAGCTTGACGCAGGCGTCGTTGACCAGATAGCGGGTCGGGAAGTTGTCGGAGCCGTCGAGGACCACGTCGTAGCCGTCGAAGAGGGCCTCGACGTTGCTCGAATCGAGGCGCGTCTCGTGCGGGATGACGTTCACCGCCGGGTTCACGTCGGCCAGGGTTTGCTGGGCGGAGCGCACCTTGGCCATGCCCACCGAGCTGTCCCGGTGCAGGAGCTGGCGCTGCAGGTTGCTGCGATCGACGACGTCGTCGTCGACGATGCCGAGCGTCCCGACACCTGCAGCTGCCAGGTACAGCGCCGCGGGGGATCCGAGCCCACCGGCACCGATCAGCAGCACCCTGCTCTCCATCAAACGGATCTGTCCCTCCTCACCGACCTCGGGCATCGAGAGGTGGCGCCCGTAACGTTCGCGCTCAGGGAGGCTCAGCACCCGTGGAGTCTCGACGGGTAGCTGGCTCTTCTTCCACTTGTTGAAGCCGCCCTCTACCGAGTGCACGTTGGTGTAGCCCATGCGCGCGAGGTCGTCCGCGGCGAAGAGCGAGCGCACTCCGCCGGCGCACAGGATCAGGAGTTCGGTGCCCGCGTCCGGCACCGCGTCCTCGATGCGCAGCTCCAGGAACCCACGCACGATACGCGTGGCTCCGGCGGGGCTGCCCTGCGACACCTCGTCGGGTTCGCGCACGTCGACCAGCACGGCGCCCGCTGTCTGACGCTGGTGGGCCAGCTCCGGTGAGATCTCGGAGATCGCGTCGCGTAGCTCGATCAGGCGTTCTAGTCTCTTGTTCACGGAGGGCTCCTCAGGGGACGCGGCGCTTGAATGCGAACAGGGCTGCCCCGAAGCAAAGCAGGTTCGCCGCCAGCATGCCCGCGACCACGGGCCAGTTCAGCTGATTACGGGACGTGATCTGCACGAAGGCCTCGATGTCCACCAGGCGAAACAGCGAGTAGTGCGTGATGGTCTTCACCATGTAGATGGCGAACTGGAAGATGGCCAGGAACAGCACGGCCATGGCGATGCGCGTGGGCTGGCTGCCGACCGTTGACCACAGGAATGTCACGCTGTAGATCGAGGCCAGGAAGAGCGACGAGTGGACCGAGCAGAGCATCAGATCGCTCATCTGCATGGTCTCGTCGACCGTTGCCAGCAGGGACGGGATGCTGGCGCTGCTGGCGAAGATCGGCAGGGTCAGGGCGAAGAGCCCGAACAGGTAGCGCTCCGTCAGCAAGCGCGTGCGCGAGACGGGGCGCGCCAGCCAGAGTTCGAGGGTGCCGCGGTGCGCTTCGCCGGCGACGGCTCCGACCGCGAACAGGACCGCGGCGGCCGCGCCGAGGGTGTTGCAGGCCTTGAAGTAGTGCTGGCCCGTGACGTAGGCCGAGATGCCCCCGGCCTCGAGCGAGTTGACCATGTCGCGCAGCATCGGGATGGGCGATGCCAGGCTCTTGATGGTGCTCATGTTCTCGGCGAAGCTCGGCCACCAGATGATGGCCGCTGCGACCATCATCTCGAGCATCACGAGGAAGCCGAGGCTGCGCCAGATCACCGACTTGAATTCGCGGCCCATCAGCAACCCTCCACGCCGTAGAGCTCGCGGTAGAGCTCGGTCATCGAGAGGCTTCCGTGTTCGACGCGGTTGGGCGCTGGCCAGTCGCGTTGCTCGGCAAGCTGGCCCAGGAACGGTCGCGGGTCGGGTGTCTCGAGCAGGATCGAGACTCCGTTGCCGTCCGAGGGACGTACGTCGACGCCCGCGTCGCGCAGGCGCGTCGCCATCAAGTCGACATCGACCTCGGGGCTCCATCCGATGCGCAGCACCCTTGCCGAGCGGCCGGCGACCTCGTCCGCGGTCGTGTCCGCAAGCAGCTTGCCCGCGTTCATGAACAGCAATCGCTCGCAGGAGCGCTGGACCTCCGGCAGGTGGTGCGAGGAGAGCAGGACCGTCGTGCCATTGCGCGCGTCCTCCTCGAGGTGATCGAGGATCGTGCTGCGGATCGAGGGGTCGAGGCCTTCCGTCGGCTCGTCGAGGATGCGCACGCGTACCTTGGGCGCGATGGCAGCGGCAAAAATCAGCTGGCGTTTCATGCCGTGGCTGTAGCCGCGCACCCTCTGGTCCAGGGGCAGCCCGAAGCCCTCGGCGAGCTCCCTGGCGCGTGGCAGGGCGGCGCGGTCCCGGCCGCGCAGGAGCCAGCTCAGGTGCTCGCCCGCACGCATCTCGCCGTACATGTGCAGCTCGCCCGGGGCGTAGGTCGCCCTGCGTCGAACCGCCGTGCCGTCTCCCCTCAGCTGCACGCCATCCACGCTCGCGCTGCCCGCGTCGGGCCGCACCAGGCCGACGAGCAGGCGCATGAAGGTGCTCTTGCCACTGCCGTTCGGGCCCAGGAGTCCGATGACCGAGCCCCGCTCGGCCGAGCCGACGGCCAGGCTCAGGGGATGCAGCGCCACGGTCGATCCGAAACGGCGCGTGAGGCCATCGCAGATGATGGGCGCTCCAGTGGCTTTTTGCTGCGCTCGGTGATCCATGGATTCTGGCCTCGTCGGGGGCCGCTGTCGTGCATCTGCGGGGAGCGCTCTGGATCGGCCAGGGTCTCGAGCGGAGAATAGGCGCGTCGTGGACACACCGCAAGTGACCCTCCTGAAGCGTGACGCCCTGGGTTCGGTCGAGCTGATCGAGCTCGACGGGGCGCGCTTCGTCCGTCGGGTCGCGTCCGGCGGGCGGATCCCTGGGTCGCGCGGCGTGGCGCGCATTCTCATGGGGCGCGAGCGGCGCGCCCTGGCCACCCTCGGAGAGCTGGCGGGCCCGCCGAGCGCAGCCGCTGACAGCCTGCCCGCGCGCACCCTGCAGTCTGCGCTCACCGCGGCCGGGCGCGCCCCCGACCCGCGCGATGTGCTCGTACGTCCCTTCATCGAGGGCCTTGCCCTGCATCACGCGACGACCCTGCCGGAGGACTTCTTCGACCACCTCGATCGCCTGGTGCTGGAATTTCACCGGCGTGGGGTCTGCCACAACGATCTGCACAAGGAGCAGAACGTCATCGTCCGTTCCGACGGCTTTCCGGCGTTGATCGATTTCCAGCTCGCGAGCGTCCATGCGAACAGGGATTCGCGCGCCTTTCGGGTGCGCTGCCGCGAGGACCTGCGTCACGTCCAGAAGCACCGCAGGCGCTACACCCGTGATGGGCGCGGGCCCAGCTCCGCGGCCGCACCCCTTGGAGCGGCCTACGGGGCGTCCCGCTCGCCCCTCGCCGCGGCCTGGCGCCGCCTCGGGAAGCCGCTCTACACGGCCCTCACGCGCGGCCTGCTGCGCACCAGGGACGGCGAGGAGCGCAGGCCGAGTTCCGGGCCCTGGCCCGAGTGGGTGGGGCCCCTCAGCCCCCCGCAGGAAGCCCCTGGCGGCGCCGGACCGGGTCGGCCAGACGGCACGAATCCCGACTCCGTGGCCTCAGCATCCCCTGGCGTGTAGCTGCGTCGTATCCCACCATGTATACACCCACCCTCACACCCACAGGGGGCGCCGAGCCCGGGCCCGCCCCGGACAGCTCGTACTGCGGGCTACGGCTTGCATCGCACCCGTGGGCATCTAAGGTGTCGCTCCCATGAATATCGTGATCGTCGGTGCAGGAGAGGTGGGCTTCCACCTCGCGGACATTCTGTCCCGCGAGAAGCACAGGGTCTCGGTCATCGACCCCAATCCGTCGAAGTCACGACGCCTGATGGAGTCCCTCGACGTGCAGGCCGTGGTCGGCGACGGTACGCGCGCCGACGTGATGACCCAGGCGGGCGCCTCCAAGGCGGACCTGCTGGTCGCGGTCACCGACAGTGACCGCACCAACATGCTCGTCTGCGTGATCGCGAAGGCGCTGGGCGCCAAGCGCGTCATCCTGCGCCTGCACGACATGGCGGTCCTCTCGAGCTACCGCTACTTCTACAAGCAGACGATCGGCTTCGACGTCGTGCTCTCCACCGAGGAACTGGCGGCCGAGGAAATTCTCGAGACCGTACGCGAGCGGCACGCGCTCGAGGTCGAGAGCTTCGCGGATGGCCGCGTCCAGCTGCGCCGCCTGCGCCTGCGGGAGGAGAGCGTTCTGACGGCATCGCCCATCGCCGACCTGCGCCTGCCCGGGGGCGTGCTCGTGGTGGCTGTGGCGCGCCGCGAGCTGTTCTTTCTGCCCGCTGGAGACAGTCAGCTGGCGGTCGGCGACCAGGTTTATCTCATCGGCGAGTCCAAGGACCTCGATTCTCTGGAGCGCATGGCTGGCGAGCGCGTCGAGACCAAGCGCAGCGTGGTCATCATGGGCGCCGGCGGTATCGGTCGAGAGATCGTGCGGCAACTCGCCGGCACGCTCGGGATCTCGATCCGCGTCATCGAACGGGATGCTGCGCGCGCCAAGGCGCTGGCGGCCGCGTCCGGTGATCAGGTCATGGTCCTGGACGGGGATGCGACGGACCTGGACCTGCTGTACGAGGAACGCATCGGCGAGGCCAATGTCTTCATCGCCACCACCGGTGACGACGAGGACAACATGGTCGCCTGCCAGCTGGCACGCTCGCTGGGTGTCGAGCGCACCGTGGCCCTGGTGAACAAGGCCTCGTACCGCCAGATCTACGATCTGCTGGGGGTCGATCAGGCCGTCTCACCGCGCGTCCTGTGCGCCAACAGCATCCTGCGCTTCGTGCGTTCGGGTTCCGTGGCAGCCATCGCCGTGATCGGCGACGGGCGGGCGGAGGTGCTCGAGCTGCGCGCGCAGTTCAAGGATGGCAAGGACGAGATCAAGGTCAAGAACCTGGGCCTACCCAAGGGCGCGGTGATCGGCGCCATCGTGCGCGGTGAGCAGGTCATGATTCCCAACGGTGACACGCTCGTCGCGACCGGGGATCAGGTGATCGTGTTCACCCTGCCCGAGAACCTTGAGCAGGTCGAGCACCTGTTCAGTGCCAGGTGATCCCTGAATGAACTTTCGCGCGGTCGGCTTGATGCTCGGCGTGGTCCTGCTGCTGATGGCGGGATTCTTGCTCGTGCCACTGGCCGTGGCCATCGGGTACGGCGAGGACTACCTCCCGTTCGCTTTCTCGGCCGGGATCGTGGCGCTGGTGGGGGGCTCGGTCGCGATCGTCCTGCGCGGATCGACCGTGACCGCGGAGGGGCGCCCCGACTATTTCCGGCGTGAGGGCCTGGCCGTCGTCGGTCTGGCGTGGCTCATCGGTGGTGTGGCCGGTGCCCTGCCGTACCTGTTCGCGGGTACGTTCAGCTCCATCGCCGACGCGCTCTTCGAGTCTGTATCGGGATTGACGACGACCGGGTCGACGGTCATGTCGGGCGAGGGCATCGATGCGATGCCCCATGGCATCGCGTTCTGGCGCTCCTTCACCCACTGGCTGGGTGGCTTCGGTATCGTGATGGTCTTCGTGGTCATCTTCCCGACCGGTGGGCGCAGCCTGTTCCGCTCGGAGATTCCGGGCATCGCGCGCGAGGCCGGGCACCACCGGGTGCGGGATAGCGCCCTGGCGCTGATGCGCATCTACGTCGGGATCAGCGTCATCGAGGGCGTCCTGTTGTGGCTGGCGGGCATGACTCCCTTCGACTCGGTCATACACACCTTCGGCACCATCGCGACGGGCGGGTTCTCGAACCACTCCCAGAGCGTGGCTTATTTCGAGTCCGTGCCGATCGAGATGATCCTGACCCTGTTCATGTTTCTGTGCGGCTTCAACTTCGCCATCTACGACACCCTGCTGCGGGTCGGTCCGCGGCCCGCGTGGCGCAAGATCGTGGGGTCGGTCGAGGCTCGCAGCTACGTGATGATCGGCGTCGGTGCGACCCTGATCGTGGCCACCGTGCTCTGGTTCTGGGGTGGTTCCGCCGGCGATGGGGACAGCGGGTTACCCGACTACCGCAACTTCGGTGCGGCTCTGCGCGATAGCGTATTCCAGGTTGTGTGCCTGAGCACGAGCACAGGCTTCGGCACCGTGGACTTCGATGAGTGGCCGCAGGTCTGTCGCGTGTTGCTCATGATGCTGGCGATGATCGGCGCCTGTGCCGGCTCGACCGGTGGGGGGATCAAGGTCGTGCGCATCTTGATCGTCGGCAAGGCTGCGATCCTCGGCGTGCGGCGTTTCGTGCGACCGCGTGCCATCCACGCGGTACGCATGGATGGCCAGAGCCTGGACGAGGGCATCGTGGCCTCGGTCACGGGCTACTTCAGCCTCTGGATCATCGTGTTCCTGGCGGGAACGATCTTCATCGCCAGTTATGGCTACGACCTGGTGAGCTCCAGTACGGCTGTGCTGGCGACGCTCAACAACATCGGGCCGGGCCTCAACAGAGTCGGTCCGACGATGAACTTTGCCGAGCTACCGGATCTCGTGAAGCTCGTGCTGACGGTCTTCATGATCCTGGGGCGACTCGAGTTCTACGCAGTCGTGGCGCTCTTCGTGCCCGGCTTCTGGAAGCGCTAGCAGCCCGTTGAAAAAGTCCCGTAGCGAGACGAAGCCATCTTCGTCGCAGCAAGGAGTGCGAAGTCGAGACGGCGGAGGCGGCCCTGTAGGGCCGCTGAGCACGGCTCGACGAGCACGACGC
>JBLHKW010000068.1:0-25158 GCA_047618565.1 Planctomycetota bacterium | reverse complement strand
AGCGCCCGTGAGACCTGGCACGGATCGGTGGGCGCAACTCTCCGCACCCGAAATCCCATCCCTCCACCACGCCAGGTCATTGCGATGCTTCGAACCGCACAAGCGACACGATTCGCGCTCCTCTCACTGCCTCTGATCATCGCCAGCTGCGGAGGCTCCAGCTCACCCGAGCTCTCGACGGAGCCCCCCGGCAGCGTGGCTGCCCGCCCTGATGGGTCCGGCTTCTTCCTCGCCGATGTCCATCGTCGGGGACTCAGCAACGAGGTCCACCTGGCCGATTTGCGCTGGGGCCGCCTGGTCGACGTGTTCGGTCTCGACGCCCAGGGCGAGCGGGTCCTGATGCAGCCGAACTTCCTGGTCAGTGGCGCACTGGCCCCGGACGGGCTTGGCCTCACCCTGGAAGAGAACCCGATCACGAGCCAGTCGAGCCTGATCGTCGCACGCGACGTCACGGACGAATCACCGGGCGGTGGCCTGGACCAGTTCTTCGGCACCCTGCGGTCGCTCGACGCCAATGTCGCACAGGTGCCCGACGCGGGCATGGGCGGCGCGGGCTTCTTCTCCATGATCCCGCGTGACGCGACGATCATGCTGCGTTTCGACGACCTGCTCGACCCCAACACGATCGACGCCTTGACCGTGCGGGTCCTCTCGGGGGTCCCGACATCCGAGCTCTTCGAGGGTCGCATACTGATCGACCAGAACCACGGCGGCACGCACGATCGCTACGGCGATGGCCAGGTCGAGTTCTTCCCGACGCGCGTCTACATCGACCCCACGGTCAGCGAGTTCGAAGCCTTCGCCAATGGCGCCGTGCTCCCGATCAACAGCACGGGCTTCCCGGGCAGCGTGGACAGCAGCCTGTCGAACCTCGCGTTCCGCTTGCCGACGCGCCTCTATCCCGCAGGTGGACAGACGCGGGTCCTGGAGAACCTGTCCGGACACACGCTCGCCTCGGCGGGCAACGGCACCGTTGACTTCAACTCGCCCACGGCCGACGTGATGCGCGTCGCACGCTCGGGTGGACTTCAAACCGTCACGGGCGACCCCTTCAATGGCTACCTGCCCGACTCCACGCCGCCGCGCGTCATCGGGAGCCTGGGTGCCTTCATCAATACGGCCCCGCAGCAGTCCAATCCCGACGGCAACGGCCTCGAGTTCCTGCTGCCAAGCGTGACCTTCGCGTCCAGCTTCTGCTCCCAGAGCCTGTCCGCTGGAGACGTACTGCAACAGCAGGACATCGTCGCCGTGGTGCTTCAGGATACGGCCTCCCCGCAAAACGGAACCGTCCACAACGTACACGTGCGCCTGATCACCTTCCCCGCGAGCTTCTCGGGCCCCGGCGAGTGGAGCCAATCCGGCGCGGGCAGCACGACGCTGCTGTCGCCCTTTGACCCGATCGCGGACGCGGGCAAGGAAGGCTGCTTCGTCCAGATCCTTCCCAGTCCGAGCGGTGGCCCCGAGGCCCCGACGACCGGTGTTGCGCAGGACTCCACCTTCACCTTCCGCTTCAGTGAGCCCATGGAGCGCTCGTCGCTGACCGCCTTCGAGTCCCTGCGATTGACGCGCTCGGCCTCCCCCAGCAGCTCCTCGGACTGGACCCTCGGCCAGGTCGCTGGCTCGGTCGACCTGCTCGAGTACAGCTTCCTGCCGATGGTGCCCCTGGCACACGAGTTCGGCCAGACCGAGTCCTACTTCCTCTCGCTGTCGGGCGAGGGCCAGGTCGCCACCGACCTGGTCGGGAACAGGGTGGCCGCGAGCCTGCCGGCCATCGAGATCCGGCTCGATCCCAATGGATCCACCAACCGCAACGGCGGCCGCGTGCTGCGTTTCGACCGGGTGGACGAGGAGCTGCCGATCGGTGACGTCGCCAACGGAGCGGAGGTCCTTCCGGAGTTCTTCGGTCAGCATTTCTACGACCTCAGTCGCGGCGTCCTGCGTCCCAGGGCCGTGACTCGCTTCGACGCGGTGATCGATCGCACGCGTCCCGCCACACGACATCAGACCGCCCTGTCCGGCGGCATCCAGGAGCCGCTCTCGCCCCTGGGTTCCAAGCTGCAGCTGGCGTGGCGTAGCATCGATACGGCCTACGACATGGAGGACTCGACCAAGTTCAACCTCGATGTCGAGGGACTCAACTGGGCTCCGGTGGGCGCGCCGTCCACGGACCACTTCAACGAGTTCGAGATGCGGCTCTCGCACTCACGCTTCCTGCCGGACGAGTACATCTGCGCGACGCTGCTCTTCCCCAACTCGGGCCTCGTACACCCGTTCCGGGACAACCTCCTGAGCGCGGCCGAGGATCCGCAACAGGTCCTGCACCCGCGCAGCAGCGGCTACACCATCCGGCCTGGCGACCAGTTCATCGCCTCGACCGGCACACGCATGCTCCCCTTCCCGATGAACGAGGGGCTCGCGCCCGAGGCCAGGCGAACCTACACCTGGCGCGATACCGCGATCCAGACCCGCGGCGGCGACGTCAGTGCGGGCGCGCCGACGTTCGGCGAAATGAACCAGCGCGGCATCCAGTTCGACGGGTGCACGCCACTCGTCGAACAGCTGCCCCTGGTCTACCCGCCCGCGACCACCGGTGCAGAGCCTCTCAACGTGCGCAGCATCGCGCTGCCCTTGCTGGTCGAGTTCCGCTGCTTCCCGGATCAAGGCGCCAGCGGCCTCAACTCGTTCGACGTTTCGCTGGCTCAGATCTTCTCTCCCGATCCCGGCTTCCGTGCACACAGCACTGGTGGGGTTACGGCCAACGGAGACGTGCGCACCATCAATCCCGAACTGGAAGTCACGGCGCGCGGCGGCCTCAACCCGGTCGGTGGTCAGCCGACGCGGCCCACCGACAACGTGATCTACACCGGCTCGATGGACCTGGTCGTGCGCGTCAGCCGCTCGCATTCGGTCTGGTTCCTGGCAAACGATCCGATGAATTCGGGCCTGCCGTTCCCGACCCCGAAGTTCGTCGCCCCCGTGGTGGAGCCGCGACCTGATGAACAGCCCGCCGGCACGGAAGTCCAGCTGGCCTTCCGCGGTGCGACGGTCGTCGGCGGAGCAGAGCGTACCTCGGCCGCGCTACTCGATGCGTACGGTGACCACTACGCCAGCACGTTCCACTCGACCGGCAGCGCGAATACAAGCATCGCGTTCACCGGGAACGACCGTTCGTGGCATGCAGCTACCCTCGATGCCACGAACCCGCTCGGCATCGATGGCGCTCAGTACTATCAGGTACGCATCAGCTTCATCTCGAACATCATCTCTGGTGCGCGCCCCGAGCTGTCCAGCCTGGCCATCGGCTGGCAAGACTGAATCGATCGCGCTTCACAGCGCGATGTCCCGCCCCGCCACCCGGTCCTGACTCCCCAAACGAGTCCTCGACCGGGTGGCGGATTTCGTGTGGGCCGGTTACCTTCACAGTGATCCACCGTTCCCACCCTAATTATGAGGCCATCATGAGAACTGCCATTCGTCGCGGCGCAGCCGTCATCGCTTTCACATTCGTCGCAATGCTCTGCAGCCAGGGGAGCGCACAGGCGCAGGTCCTGTCCGGCACCTTCCCGATCGACGGCACCCAGCCCGTGCCACCGACGGGCTCAGTGGCCAGCGGCTCGGGAACGGTCAGCGTGGACCTGGGCACGAACATCCTCACCTGGAACATCACCTTCGCCGGACTGACCGGTTCCGAGACCGCGGCGCACTTCCACGGTCCGGCCCCCGCCGGTGCAAACGCGGGTGTACAGCTGGGCATCGGTGTCGGGAGCCCCAAGATTGGATCCGTGGCCATCCTGCCCGCTCAGGCAGCCGACATCGCCGCCGGCCTCTGGTACGTCAACATCCACTCCACCACCTTCCCCGGCGGCGAGATTCGTGGCCAGGTGCTCGTGTCCGCGGCCCCCACGGTCCCGACCATGGGCGAGTGGGGCCTGGTAGCCCTGTCCATCCTCTTGCTAGCCGCAGGCGCCGTCGTGCTGCGCCGCAGGCAAGCCATCCTGGCCTAGCAGCCCGTCCGCGGGGTCATCTCCCATGGCGCGAATCCTGTCCCTCTTGCTCGGCACGCTGCTCGGCCTGCTGGCACTTGAGCTGGCGCTGCGCTTGACCATCTACGAGCACGAGGCCGACCGCAACTACTGGGGCAAGGGAGCATTCGTCGCCGATGACGCCTGCGTTTATCGCCAGGCGCCCGAAGCCACGGCCACCACCGGCCGGCGCGGAATGTTCGGGCCGTCGGCGATCACAACCAACGCCGATGGCTACCGGGGTCCGCGACTCACGAGCGATGATTCAAAGGCGCCGCGCCTCATGGTGGTCGGCGCCTCGACGATGTTCGGCCTTGGAATCTCTGATGACGAGGCTGTGTTCTGTCGCCAGCTGGAAAGACAGCTGAGGTCCCGCCCGGACTTGCCCGACAGCCTGCAGGTTTTCAACGTGAGCCAGACGGGGTACCTCTCGCTGGAGCTCTTGCACCTGGTCCGGCGTGAGGTGGGCAGAGTTCGACCCACAATGGTGCTGCTTGTCCTCACCCCCAATACCCATACGACACACTTCGCGGACCGCGAGATCGACATCGTGAACGGGTACCGACTCCCATCGCGACGCTTCATGCCAGCCACGTGGCTCGACTCCCTGCGCACGAGCTCCTACGCGTTCATGCAAATCTCCGGAAGCCCTCTCACGAGAGCCAGTGCATACACACGGAACCAACTGCTCACGAGGCTGTTCTTCAGAACGACTTCCAGCGGAGGCCCCAAGAAGGCGCGAGCTGCCGGGGCCCGTGGCGACCGCGCGGATGTCGCCGCGCACGTCCGTGAAGCCCACCTGTTACTCCAGGACCTCGGCATCGAGATGGCATGTGCCGTCGCCTACGCCCCACACCAGCGCGGACGATGGCTGAGGCCGTTACTCGAGGACACCGACATCGAGGTGCACGAGATCGACATACAACCGAGCTGGCTCATTCAGGGAGACGGGCACTGGACAGAGGAAGGCCACAGAAAGGCAGCCCAGCTCGTGGGCCGCCTTATCCCAGCGGAGCCGTTCCGGTGATGCGCGTCGAGTGGCCGCGTAGAGCGAAGTCCCGGTACTCATGAATTTCGCGTCCGCGACATTCCTGCTCTTCTACGCGGTGCTCTTCATCGCCTACTGGCTGCTGCCGGGGGCGAGGGCGCGCAAGCTGCTGCTGCTCGCTGCCAGCTACTACTTCTACATGTCCTGGGACATGGAGTTCGCGGCCCTGATCGCGTTCTCGACGGCAGTGGATTTCAGCATCGGCCTCGTGCTGGCGCGAACCCAGGTCGTATCCCGACGCAAGGCGGCGTTACTGACGAGCCTGACAGTGAACCTGGGCCTGCTCTGCTACTTCAAGTACGCAGGCTTCTTCGTCGAATCGGCCTATTCCCTGCTGACCTCCCTGGGCGTGACGCTCCAGCCCATCGAACTGCAGATCATCCTTCCGGTCGGCATCAGCTTCTACACCTTCCAGACGCTGAGTTACACGATCGATGTCTACCGCCGGCAGCTCGAACCCGTGCGCGATCCGCTCGACTTCAGCCTGTTCGTGGCGTTCTTCCCTCAACTTGTCGCTGGGCCCATCGTCCGCGCCTCGCACTTCCTACCCCAACTGCGTGACCCCAAGCGCTTCGCCTGGGCGACCTGCAGGTCCGGATGGCAGCGAATCATCATCGGCCTTGCGAAGAAGACCGCCCTCGCTGACAGCTTTGCACTGGTATCCAACGAGGTCTTCGCAGCGCCGGAGCAGTTCGGTTTTCTCGGATGCTGGTTCGGAGTTGTAGCGTTCGCCCTGCAGATCTACTGCGACTTCTCGGCCTATTCCGACATCGCCATCGGCACAGCGCAGACGTTTGGATACCACATCCCCGAGAACTTCAAACATCCCTACATCGCCTGCAACGTGCGCGACTTCTGGCGCCGCTGGCACATCTCTCTCTCCACCTGGTTACGCGACTACGTCTACATCCCGCTCGGCGGAAGTCGTCAAGGGCCGGCCCGCTCGTCGCTCAACCTGATGGCCACGATGTTTCTGGGAGGCCTCTGGCACGGTGCGGCCTGGACGTTTGTTGCGTGGGGCGTGCTGCACGGATCGATGCTGGCCATTCACAGGGCCATCGACCGACTTGGTGCGCGCAACGAGGCCCGGCGCTTCGGGCCGATCTGGGGAATCCCGGTGACGTTTGTACTCGTCTGCTTCGGGTGGGTTCTGTTCCGCGCCGAGAGCTTTGGCGATGCCAGCACGATTCTTCAAGGCCTGCTAGGCCTGCGTCACGTCGATCAGCCCCCCGCGCTGAGAACGCCAGTGGTCACGCTACTGGTAGCGATGCTGTTGGTCCACGCATGGGCTGCCACGTGCGAGCGTCGTGGATGGCACTGGTCTCCGCCACTTGCGATCCGGACCGCATTCATCACCCTGTGCGCTGGCCTGGTCCTGGCCCTCGCGCAGCGCAATGCGCTGGAGTTCATCTACTTCCAGTTCTGATCAGCCGACACCGCCCAGGTGAAATATGGGCCTCAGGGCGGGCCCAAGGGGATGTCGGGGCACCCATCTCGCGGTCTCCGGGATACCCGCGGCGAGATCGGGTTGGGCTCAAGAATGGACCTGTGGGGACTCGATATGCCCTCGGAGACAGTCTCCGCCGCCCCCCCCTTTTCCTCAACCGCGCCTCGCGATGCCCGAATCCATGGATCCCGAATTGCTCGGACGCGATGCGTTGCATCCCGACGCCCTGGTCACCATTGGCCCGGGGTCCGCTCCTGATATCGAGCTCTCGGCCGCGCGCGGGAGGGTCAGCATGCGCGTCCGGTCGGTGCATGCCGGGGAGCTCGAGCTCGTCGGGTCCGTCTTCCTGCCCCGCACGGTGCAGGTCGGCGTCGAACTCCGTGGAACCGGCCCGGAGGAGACCCGGGACCCATCGCCCCTCGATGGTCTCGTCGTGAGCGGCACGGTGCGCAAGGTGCAGCTCGTGGGCTCGGACCCGACCTACCGGATCTCGGTACAGCTCGACCCGGAGAGCGCCGCGACGCTTGAGGGTGTCACTATCGACAATGACGTCGAGTCCGTCCCCCAGAAGCCGCTGCCCGTCGGAGCGGCCCTCGACGCCCTGCCCCGCTGGGCGTTCAGCCTGGTGGAGCAGGAAGTCGTCTCGCCCGACCAGATGAAGCAGATCGCCACGGCCGCGAGATCCGATGGCGTCGCCCTGGAGGAAGCCCTGATCAGCTCGGCCACGGTGCTCGAGGAGGTCGTGGCCATCCACATGGCTCTCAGCGCGAACGTACCCTACATCGACCCGCGTTCATTCGAGGTGCGCCTCAAGAACGCCACGCAGATTCCGCGGCACCTGGCACAGGAGCACGGGATCTTCCCACTCTTCCATCTTGGTGATGCCCTGATCGTGGGCATGCCGGATCCCTCGGACCTGGCCCTGGTCGACCTGGTGAGGCTGCGTACCGGTTGCCAGGTCGAGCCCTGCATATGCCCGGCCTCGCCCCTGAACTCGCTCATCCAGCGCGCCTACGATTCAGAGAGCAGCCGGCCCGGTTCAACGCACGCACCGGGCCTCGGTCTGGCACCGCAGCTCGAGGCCCCGGCCACCTCCGAGAACGCCATCGTCAAGCTCGTGCGCGCGCTCGTGGAGGAGTCCGCACGCGCCGGGGCATCCGACGTGCACATCGAACCCGAACGGGACCGGCTGCGTGTTCGCATTCGGGTGGATGGAATCCTGGTCGAAAAATCCGTGCACCGCCTGGAGCAACACGCACTGATAGTCTCGCGCATCAAGGTGCTCTCCAAGCTCGATATTGCGGATACGCGTCGTCCCCAGGACGGCCACTTCACGCTCGAGATGGACAACAGCAGCATCGACGTGCGCGTCTCGACGATTCCAACCGTCTACGGCGAGAACGTGGTCCTGCGGCTGTTGATGTCGGACGAGGACACGGTCGATCTCGCAGATCTCGGGATGGCTCCGCGCGTGCTTCGATCGTTCGAGAACTTCCTGTCACAGCCCAACGGCATGATCCTGGTGACGGGACCGACGGGAAGCGGCAAGACGACCACCCTGTACGCCGCGCTAGCCCGCGTCGGGTCGGTGGAGCGCAACGTCGTGACGGTCGAGGACCCGGTCGAGAAGCGCCTGCCGCTCCTGCGCCAAACACAGGTCAACCCGAAGGCCGGGATCACCTTCGCGACCGGCCTGCGCAGTCTCCTGCGGCAGGATCCGGACGTCATCATGCTCGGAGAGATCCGTGATCGCGAGACCGGCGACATCGCAGTGCAGGCGGCCCTGACCGGGCACCTTGTGCTGAGCACGTTGCACACGAACACCGCGGTCGGCGCCATCGTGCGCCTGAGCGAGATGAAGATTCCGCCGTTCCTGATCACCTCCTCGCTGCAAGCCGTGCTCAGCCAGCGCCTCGCGCGCCGAATCTGCCCGGCCTGTGCGCAGGAAGTCGAGCCCGATCCGAGACTGCTCGCGGCCATGCGCATCGAGGATGCGGAGCAGACCAGGTTCATGGCAGGCGCCGGCTGTGGGCGCTGCTTCCAGACGGGTTACAAGGGGCGCGTTGCACTGTACGAGCTGCTGCACGTCACGCCACGCCTCGGCGACGCACTGCTGGGTGAGGCCTCGCGCGACACGATCGAGCAGGAGGCCTCGCGCGCGCTCATCGGCAGCATGTGGGAGGATGGCCTGAGCAAGGTCCGCGCCGGGCTGACGACGCTCGAGGAGGTCGTTCGGATCGTCGGGTTCCAGCAAGACAACGAGGCGCATTCTGAGCAGGACACCCCGTGACCGCCTTCGCCTGCAAGACGCGGGATGCCTCGGGCAAAATGGTCGAGAAGACCATCGAGGCGCCCTCGCGGCGCGCGGCAATCCACCTGCTCACGGACAGTGGCCTGGTGCCGATTCGTGTCGTGGAGACCGACGGCCACAACACCACAGGCTCGACGGGAAAGGCCCCTGCGGGCAGCCCCGGCCGGATAATGGCCACCCCGGGTCGCGCGGCAGACGGGAAGATCAAGCGCAAGCAGCTGCTGCACTTCACGCTGCAGCTGCAGAGCGCGCTCGATGCTGGCATCTCGATCCTGGCGGCGCTTCACTCGGCGGGTGAACAGACCCGCGATCGCAATCTGCGTGGAATTCTGTCTGGGCTCGTGGCCGACATCGAGGGTGGGCTCTCCCTCTCGGCCGCAATGCGCCGCTACCCCAGGGCCTTCCCGGACGTGTACACGGGGACGATCGAGGCGGGCGAACGGTCGGGCAAGCTGGAGACCATGCTCTGCCACCTGGCCGAGTTCCTTGAGGCGGAGATCGAGATCCGCAACGACGTGCGCTCGGCCCTGCTCTACCCGGCTATCGTCCTGGTCACGCTCTGCCTCGCGGTGACCGTGATGGTGGTCTTCGTGGTGCCGCGCTTCGCTGCGTTCTACTCCAGCTTCGGGAGCGAGCTGCCCCTGGTCACCCGCATTCTGGTGAATGGCAGCACCTTCGTATCCACTCACCTGTTGCCCATCGTCGCGGGAGTCGCCGCGCTCGGGTTTGGAGTCCAGCACGCGGCGCGCTCGCCCATGGGGCGCCGCATCATCGACAGGAACGTGCTGCGCATCCCCGTGCTGGGCAAGCTCCTGGACACGGCACTGACGCTACGCGCGGTGCAACTGCTGGGACTGTTTTGCCAGGCTGGCTTGCCGATCCTGGATGGCCTGACCCTCATGGCCCGAACCCTGCCCAACACGAAGGTTCAGGCTGACCTGGCACCGGTCATCCAGGGTGTGACCACGGGCGAATCCCTGTCGGCGAGCCTGGAGCAAGCAAACTGCTTCCCGATCACGGCACGCCAGATGCTGGCCACCGGTGAGGCGACGGGGTCCCTCGAGCGGGCCTGCTTCGCCATCGCGAAGCACTTCAAACGCGACCTGCAGTACCTGACCAAGAACGTCTCGACCATGATCGAGCCGCTGCTGACCCTTGTTCTGGCCGGGATCGTCCTGTTCGTGGCTCTGGCCGTGTTCCTGCCCATGTGGGACCTCACCAAGCTCGCAAGGCAGTAGGCGCCACCAGAAGGGGGAAAACCTCAAGCTCGCCCCGGAATCTGCCGATGAGCATGTGAGTGCGGGACTGAGTACCGCACACCCCAATCCCAGGGATCTCGCCTCCCGAAGTCACTCCCCATGAATCTGCAAACACACCTACGTCCCTCCAACGGTCGCTCCGGCTTCACGCTCGTCGAGCTGGTCATCGTCATCATCGTCCTCGGAATCCTCGCGGCCGTCGCGATCCCGAAGTTCGTCGACTTCTCGACGGACGCCGAGGCTGCCGCCTGCAAGGGCTCGCTCGGCGGTGTGCGCTCCGGCGTCGCTACATTCTACGCTTACTCCGCGACGCCCGCGGGCGGCGGCAGCGTGGCATTCCCGACCTTGACCGAAATGATCACCAGCGGCACGGTGCTCGAGAAGGAGATCCCCGACAACCCCTACTCCACCGGCACCGACCAGAACGCCATAATTGCGGGCACGTCCAAGGGCACGCCTGTAACCTCAGGCACCACCGGCGCGTGGTGCTACAAGGCCGCCACCGGGGAGTTCTGGGCCGACACTGCTAGCGGTGTTGGCGAAGCCAACTTCTGAGGACTCCTCAGGATGCGTCCGTACCCCGGCGGCAAGCACAGCCTGCGAGAGGGAGACCGGCGGCACTCGGCGGGATTCACACTCGCCGAACTGGTGGGAACGATGCTGATCGTCGGCATCCTCTCCGGTGTGTCGGTGCTCTCCTTGAACGGGCTCTCAGCGTCGCAGCAGAACGTCGCCGCCACGCGCGTACGCACGGCCATGATCTTCGCACAGGAGTGGGCCATGGGGTCGAGCAACGACACCTGGGTCGACTTCGACCTGTCGGGTGATCTGGTCTCCGTGTACGTCGAGGACCCTTCAAACCCCGGAAAGAGTGGACGCCTCACGATGACCGATCCGCTCTCACGCGGGGCCATGACGATTCAGCTCGGGAGCGCTGGGGTGGGCCTGGAGTCGGCGAGCTTCGGCACCACAACCGAGCTCCAGTTCGACGCCGAAGGCATGCCCCATGACGGCAGCGGAGGCGCACTGAGTTCCGATGGGACCATCAGTGTGACCGGCGGCATCGTGGTGAGAGTGACCCGCAACACAGGACTCGTCACGATCGACTAGGAGGCATGCGGTGCGCACCAACAGGCAAGGCTACACGTTGATGGAAATGGTGCTCGTGATGGTCATAATGAGCACCATCGGCCTGGTCTCCTCGTACGCCATCGTCGAGTCCATGAAGACCTACGCGCTGGTCGCTCCGTCGATCGACGCATCCTACCAAGCGCGCCTGGCATCCGAACGCCTGCGGCGCGACATCCGCGAGCTGATAAGCACAGACACGGTCAGCAGCATGACGGCAACGGGCCTGACCTTCGATGACGGTACGGGCACGACCATCGCCTACACGTTCTCGGGCAGCGACCTCCTTCGTAACGGCGATCTGCTGGCCACGGGCATGAGCGCCTTCGCATTCGCCTACCGCAAGAGCGACGGGACTCTCGCCAGCGCAGCCGTCGAGCTGCACCTGATCGAGGTCGACTTCACAGTGCGCGTCGCCGGTAAGGACCACCGACTACGGACGGCCGTCTTCCCGAGGGCTCTGGATTCGTGAGCACGCTCAGGGGAAACCGAGGATCCGTACTGTTGCCGGTCGTGGCAGCCATGCTGATCCTGTTGCTCGCAGGAGTGGCCATGACCGAGCTCTTTGGCGCCCAGCGTCACCAGGCTGTGCAGGTCGTCCATTCGACTCGAGCGTTCTGGATTGCCGAGGCCGGCGCGTGGCACGCGGCGCAGCTCGGCGCGGCCATCAGCTCCAGTGTCGCTTTCGCCGGAGGCTCCTACACGGTCAGCAAGAACGGCGACGTATACACTTCGACGGCCGTCATCGCAGACACCAGCCGCATCGTCACACGCGCGTTCGCGGACAGCTCGAGCGGCGGCGGTGGCAGCGACCCCGTCGACGAGGTTGCAACCGTCGCAACCCTCAGCGACGACGGCAAGCGCGTCCTGCTCATGGACCTGGTGAGCGATTCGAGCGTGGACGCGGTGCTGGAGTCCTTCAGCGTCAGCGCCGACACGAGTTCGGAGAACCTCAAGAGCATCTATCTGGCAGGTCAACAGCTCTGGTGGCAAACAGCGGGAGTGTCCCTCCCCACGGGCCTCCAGGCATTGAATGCCGGCTCGACCACGGATCGCACGTTGCCGGCCGGCACCAGCCCGCAGCTCGAAATCGGGTTCAAGGCGAATGCGAGCAACACGGTCAACTACACGCTGGTGCTGAACTTCACAGACGGCACGAGCTCGTCCATGTACCTGGCGGTGGCATGGTGAGGCATCTGTCGAGCACAGCGGGCATCTCGCTCATCGAGTCGGTCATGGCGATTGTCGTGCTGGGCATCGCGATCCCGCCGCTGATGTCGATGTTCACGGTGGTCGCCCGCCACAGCGTCGACCAAACATTTCAGGACCTCGCGATCATCTACGCAGACGGATTGATGGAAGAGATCGTGTCCAAGGCCTTCGAGGATCCCGACGGCTCCGCGGGTTCGTTCGGTACGGAGGAAGGATCGCGCAGCGCATACGACGACATCGATGACTACGACGGGCTTTCAAACTCCCCTCCCAAGCAGCTGGATGACACGGACCTCGACGAGATAAGCGGCTTCACGCGCACCGCACGGGTCGAGAACGTCACCGACACGGATCCAGATACTGCGACCCCGGCTGGCGACGGGTCGACCGACCTCAAACGCGTCACCGTGACCGTAGCCTGGACCGGTGGCAAGGCGGGCGAGTTCACGCTGACCACCGTGCGCAGCCCCAGGACCACGGGCACGAATGGCCCGCTCGACGAAGCCACATCCGCCGCCTCGGCCGTCCGCAATGACGCCAAGAGCTTCGAGCTGACGCTCCACAACGCAACCAGCACGGACATCCAGATCGACTCCTACAGTCTGTCGGCCAGCAGGACGGTTCCGGACGTCAACAAGTTCGATGCCGCCATAACGCCCGGAAACTGGACACAGATTTGGGACGGTCAGGAGTCCGTCCCCACGAGCACACTGACGACGGCCTTGGGCAGTGCCTCCAACCGGCTGGTGGACGCCAACGGGTCGACAGGTGCGTATTTCGAGTTCAACGGCGACATCTCCTCCGGATCGATCACGTTCACCCTGGTGTTGAACTTCACCGACGGGACGACATCGACCCTGGAGCCCGTCCTCTCATGGTGATCAAGACCGCGAGCAACGACTGACCCCATGTCGAGCAAACTCCAGACCCGCCAGCGCACCGTCGTCGTCGACTTCAGTCGCGGATCGATCAAGATGGCGCTCGCCGAGACCGCCTGCGAAGCCGTGCGTTTCCAGGGCATCACCACGATCCTGGTACCGCGCGCGAGCGGCGAAACGGCTGCCAACGGCGAAATTGCGGTGGGCAGTACCGACTGGATCGCCGACCAGATCAAGAATGAGGTGCGCCGCAAGGGCTGGGGTGGAATGCCCTGCGCGTGCCTGCTGTCGCGCACCGCGACCAGCACGCAGTCCTTCCAGTTCCCGGCCATGCCCGATGCGGAGATGCGCGAGGCCATTGCCATGAAGCTGGAGGAGACCCTGCACTTTGAGCTGGATCAGGCGTGCTTCGACTTCCGCCGGATTCGCGAGTACGAGGAAGGCGGCCATGCCCGCGTGCTGGCACTGGTGGCCGCAGCCCGCAGCGACGCGGTCACGAGCGCTCTCCAGACCCTTCGGCATGCGGGGCTGGTACCGGTAGCGATCGGCGCCGCGGCCGAGTCACTCGCCAACCTGGCGTCGCTCGCCAATCTGTGCGAGGAGGAGGCGACGATCCACGTCGACATGGGTTCCGAGTCCACGATCCTCAACCTCTTCGAGGGGCGCTTGCTGCGCTTCAGCCGCGAGATCGACACCGCTGGCGAGGCGATCACCCAGGCGTTCATGCGGCCCATCATCACGCCCGACGGGATCGTGCGCCTGACCCACGAGCAGGCGGAAGAGGTCAAGAAGCTGGCTGGTTACCCCGACGAAGACGATCGTGTCAAACTCCCCCACGGCCTTACTCCGGAAGCCATCCGGCCGCTCGTCGAGCCGGTGCTCCAGCGGCTCGCGGGCGAGCTGCGGCGATCCAGTAGCTACCTGTGCAGCATGCTTCAACGTGGGCAAGTGGACAGCATCGTCCTGTCTGGCCCCAGCGGCCAGATGAAGAACCTCGACAAGTGGCTGGCCGAGGCGTTCGACACGCCCGTGACCTACACGGATCCGGTAGCCCGGGCCATCGCCCACTGGCGCCTCGCCGTTTGCGATCAGGCGCAGTCGGCTCCCGCGGGATACGCGGGATTCGCCGCGATCCTCGGCTATTCCCTGGGTAGCCATCGCCCCATCAACCTGATGCCCCGCGGTGAGCGGATGCGCCAGGGCCTGCAGCAGAACGCCCGCACCTTCCGCCGTTTCACACCGATCGCTGCAGGGGTCGGCCTGTGCATGGCTGCTGGCGCGGTGCCGATCCACCTGAGATACGGTGCGATCGAATCGGTCTACCAGGAGACACAAGCGGGGCAACTGGAGCGCCTCGAGACCGATACCAAGGACACCGCACGGGAAGCAGGCGATCTGCTGGAGGCGACCCAGATTGCACAAGCGCGCGGAGCGGTGCCGAACTGGAGCGGCCTGATGAAGGAGATCGCTGCAATACTCCCGAAGAGCGTGCAGCTCACGGAGTTCCGCGTCGAGCGTACGGATTCCGGTGCGCAGCTCGCGATCAGCGGAGCGATTCCGAAGAGCACTACCAGCTTCGGAGACCGCCTCGCTGCGCTGGCGCGCGCGCTGGGCACGTCGCCATTCTTCCATACGGTGCAGATCCTCGACGCCGAGACACCGGAGCCGTCCGAACCGGGCAGCTTCAAAGCGACACTTCAGGTGGCCGCCGGTCTGCCGCTGCCCTGGGAGGAACAACGGTGAAGTCCCAACAGACGGACAGGCTCGGGGTTCAGATTCTCTGGGTGATGGCTCCCGTACTGCTCATCGCCGTGACGGTCTTCGTGGTCGTGACCCTCCTGGACGGCAAGAGAGGTCGGGTCGCGAACCTCTCGCGCCAGGTCAGCGAACAGTACGCCGCGCTCGAAGCGTTCCGCAACGATCGAGGGTCCGAAAAGCCCAGTGAACCTGGCGAAGTCGTCGAGGAGTGCCGTTTGATGGTCGCCAGCGAGCCGCTGCGCGTGGAAGAGCTCTCCCTCGCCGCACGAGCGTCCGGGGTGTCGCTCATCTCCATCAGCAGCCTCGATTCGAATAGCGCCCCTGACGCCACGGTTGTCGGTCGCGGCCACCGTGTGCGCGGCAGCGGGAGTTACGCGCAGCTGGCGCAGTTCCTCGACGGTGTCTACATGGCACGTGGACTGGCCGCCGTGGACAATCTGGTGATCGAGCCGGCCGAGGACCCGAGGGATGGACTGGTCGCCTCGCTCGAGGTGACCTGGTTCGCCATGGCCACCGCGGCTGACAGAGCGGAGGCCTCCCCGCAATGAAGCTCCAGAAATCGACGCTCTTCATCATGGGAACCGCGAGTGCACTGCTCATTGCAGTCGTGGGTATGCCGGACAAGGCCTCGAAGGAGATCATGTCCGTCATGAGCGGAGTGACCCCGGTGACGCACGACGGTGCGTCTACCGTGTTCACCCTCGGTGAAGAACAGCGCCAGGTGCAGCGCGAACGCTCCGACGCGCTCGCCTGGGACCGCGACCCCTTCTCGCCCCTCACATCAGCGACTCCCGACGCGGAGCCGACCGCAGCCACGTCGACCGCAGTGGCAGCCCCCTATCTTGTCACGCTACCGCACCTCAGCGGGATCAGCATCGTCGGCGACAGCACGCTCGCCTTGCTGGACGGCGACGTGGTCCAGGCCGGAGATCGACTCCCGTGCGGTTACACAGTCAAGGCGATCGACCGCCGGACGGTCACCCTGTCGAGGGGCACGCGCCTCGAGACCCTCACCCTTGGAAGCGACCGATGAAAACGACCCTACCGCGAACCATCCTGTGCTGCCTCGGCGTTTCCGGACTGCTCTCGGCGGGCACGCTCGCGCAATCCACGGCCGCGGCATCCTTCGCTCCCAACGCTGGAAACAACAACGGCGTCAAGGCGAGCGCGCCTGTGGCCATCACCCTGGAGCTCGTGGACACGGACATCCGTGATGCGCTCCGGCTGGTTGCGCGCCAGGGAGGCCTCAGCCTGGTGATGAGCGACCTCGTCAGCGGACAGGTCTCGCTCGAGCTAAACCGGGCCACCATCGACCAGGCACTGGGCGCCATCATGAGTGTCGGCGGCCTGTCCCACTCGGTGGAAGGCGACGTATTGCTCGTCAGCACCATCGCCGACATGCTCGCGCGCAAGCAGCGCGAGATCGAGTACGCAAGCCTCACCACCAGCGCCGCCCCGCCCCAGATGCTCGTCCTGCAGCTGCGCTACGTCGATGCGGAACGCATGCAACCCATGGTGCAGGCCCTGCTCGGCGAGAATGGCACGGCCACCGTGCTTCCGACATCGGATCACCTCGCGCTGGCCCGTAGCGTCACCGAGACGGCGGACGTCGATGCGGACGGCCTGACGATCGGCACTCGTCTCTCGAGCACCACGCAGGGCCAGCCGGCCAAGTCCCACACCCTGGTGGTCTTCGACGTGCCCGAGCGCCTGGCGACCGTCGAATCCCTCGTCGAGCGCGTGGACGTCAAGCCGGCACAGGTGCTGATCGAGGCGCGCTTCGTGGAGGTCACGCTCGACGAAAACCACCGCCTGGGCATCGACTGGAACATCCTCGCCGGCGCTAGCGGCGCGGCGACCCCGCACACCTATCCCTTTGGCGACTCGTCCCTGGGTGACTTCAACCCCAACGTCACGGGAGGCAGCCCGGGCGGCGTCTTCCCGGCAGCCCCCAATTCCGTCAGCATTCCCGGCACGCCCGGCCTGTTCACCTTCGGCACGCTGGATTTCTCGACGTTCTCGGCGGTGCTCGAGGCCATGCAGCGCGACGCCAACGTCGAGATCGTCTCGAGTCCTCGGGTCACCGTGGGCGACCGCCGCACCGCCACCATCCTGGTCGGCGAGCGCTTTCCGATCCTACGCGCCAACATTTCGGATTTCGGCACGGTGACAGAGGAGCTCGAACGGTACGAGCCCATCGGAGTCCAGCTCGAGGTGAGCCCGTCGATCCTCGGGGACGACGAGGTCGAGCTGTACGTGCGGCCCTCCACCAGCAGCCTGGGAGCCCTGGTGACCGGCTCGACTGGACTCACCGTTGCGCGCATCAACACGCGCCAGATCGATACCTCGGTCACGGCCCGGGACAAGGAAACGGTCGTGCTGGGCGGACTCATCACGACGCGCGAAACGGAAGACGTATCGAGCGTGCCCTACCTGTCGCGCATCCCGCTACTGGGGCGCCTGTTCCAGCACAAGGCCAAGCACGTGGAGAGGATCGACCTGGTGGTATTCCTGACCGTCACGATCCTGAACGACGAGAAACTCGGTGAAGCGGACCGAGCCATGCTCGAGCGCGGCCAGCGCGCGAGTCACAGCGCCCTGGATCTCGGCCAGTCGACCCCCCAGTACTAGGCCTCTGGTCCCATGCGAATCCATCTCAATGTAACGCTACTGACGCTGCTTCTCACCGCGAGCTGCAGCACACCCGCGCGCACCTCGGCAGCCGTCGATCTGGACGGCTGGGAGTGGATCGCGCAGGGAAACTATGGGATGGCGCTGCAGCAGTTCGAGCACGAGCTCGAGAGCGCCGACCGGAGTGAATCCCACGCCGGCAAAGCACGCGCACTGCAGCTCATCGGTCGTGGGAACCAGGCGCTGGCGGCCTGGGACGCCGCGATCCAGCGCAACCCCGATTGCGCGCAATGGCACCTGGGCCGCTCGCTGGTGCTCTTCGAACGTGGAGACTGGGACGGCGTCAGGACAGCCTGCGACGAGGCCCTGCGAATCGACCCGGCCTGCTCCAAGGCCCACTACAACCGGGGTCTCGCCAACGATGCCGATGGCCAGGCGCAGGCAGCGCGCCTCGACCTCGACAGCGCCCTGCGCAGCGATCCCGGCTTCGCCCTGGCCTATGAAGCACGCGGTCTGATCGCGGCCCGCGCCGGCCAGCTCGAGATGGCCATCGGCGACTTCGATGCCGCCCTCCAGCTGAACCCATTGCTCTCGACGGCGGCCGCCAACCGCGCCACGGTCCAGTACGCCCAGGGTGATGCCGAGTCCGCGCTGCGCTCCTTGAACGACGCTCTGCGCATCGACCGTCGAACACCCGCTCTCTACGCCAATCGAGGACGCATCTATCTCGACCTGGGCGAGCCAACGAAGGCTGCGCGCGACCTCCGGCAGGCGCTCGACCTGGATCCCCGCAACTCCCGCACGGCAGCCCTGCTGGCGACCGCCAACGCGGCCGCCGAGCTGCAGAACGCACCCTCGTCCGCGCGCGACTGAACGGCGAAGGCAAACACAAGATCATGGCTATCTCCTGGCTAAGCAACATCCTCTCCAAAGACTCCGGCGCATTCCATCAGGCAGCCCGGGCCAAGGGTCTGCCCAAGCAGGTCATCCGGATGATCGAGCCGGCCGCTGTCGAGATCTCGCCCGACCGACCGGAGCGCGTACTCAGCTCGCGCGAACTGTTCGAGCGTGCAGCACTACGTGTGATCGTCGGTGACGCGGGCAACCTCGAGCTCGCCTTCGGCGTGGTCGACGAGCTCGCGACCGCCATCGAGACCCTGGGTCTGGCGCGTCAGATCGATATCCCGGATCCCTTCCGCCGCGTGTGGGTCAACCATGCCGGTGGTCTGCGGCTGCGCGGCGCCGTGCTCTCGTACCGCGGAGGCGAACTCGCCGTCGTCTGTCCGCCTGGAAAGCACCCCATCTCCGGCATGGGCCTGATCCTCAACCTGGGCTACCGCGGAAGCTCGTCGGCCATCGCCTACAACCTGAAACTCGTCGATGCGGTGAGGTTGCCCAACGCCTTCATCATGCACATGACGCGCATCGAGGGCGCCGGCGTGATCGGCCGCTTCCACACCCGCTGGCCGGTTCACATCCACGGCAGCATGACGCTTCTCGATCAGGGATCCGACGAGGACCCCCTGCCGTGCGAGATCCTCGACCTGAGCTCGGGCGGTGTGCGCATGGACAGTGCGCTGTCACTGAAGAAGGGCCGCACCGTGGATCTGACCTTCGCCCTCGGCGCAGAGGGCGACGAGCCCTTCATCGCGCGTGCGGTCGTCTGCTGGAAAGGACCCAGCTCCGAGGACCGCCACAGCCACGGGCTCGAGTTTGAGTCCCTGCCCGAAGCACAGTCCAACCGGCTCGAAGCCTTCGTCAAGACCGCAGCCGTCATCGCATGACCCGCGCCGGGGAAGGCCCCGGAAGAGTGGGATCAGGTCGTGCCGAGCTCGGCCCTTTAGCCGTTCGGCTGGGGCGGCACCATGAGCTTCATCGCCATCGGTAGGGTCACGGTGAACGTCGCCCCGTGCCCCTCCTGGCCAGTCGCGGCCAGCGATCCACCGTGCAGCTCCACGATGCGGCTCGCGGTGGCTATGCCGATGCCGGATCCCTCGAACTGAGTCTGCGGCACCAGCCGCCTGAAGGGCTCGAAGAGGCGCTGCGCGCAGGCCATATCGAAGCCAATTCCGTTGTCACTGACCGAGATCGAGCATTCGGCCTTCGAATGGCATCGCTCGCTCCGAATGCGGATCCTGGGCCTCACCCCGAACCTCCGGAACTTCAATGCGTTCGAGAGCAGGTTCTGGAACAGCTGACCGAGCAGCAGCGAGTTGCCCACCACCATGGGCATCTCTCCGATGTCGACCTCCGCGTCCGCCTGAGCGATCGACAGCTCGAACTCCTCGAGCAGCCTCGCCAGAACGCTGTCCAGCGGCACGTCGCTCATCTCCGGACTGACGCCCCCCAATCGTGCGTAGGCCAACAAGCTTGTCATCATCTCCTGCATGCGCCCGGCCGACTCGTCCACCTTCAAGAGCTCGCCCTTGAGGTGCTCCGATAGCTCGGGTGCATGGTCTTCCAGCATGATTCCGACCCGGAACCGGATGTGCCTGACTGGTGACTGCAGATCGTGGGCGGCTGCGTGGGTGTAGCGGTCGAGGGCCGCGTTTCTCGGCTCCAACGCTTCCCTCGAACGCGTCGACGTGCTCAGATCGGTGAGCGCCCGTTCCAGCGCCGCTTGCTGGCTATTGAGCTTCAGGAACACGCTGACCTTGCCTCGCAATGCGTGTTGCGGCACCGGCTTGGTGAGGAAGTCCACTGCGCCGCATTCGTAGCCGCGTACGAACTCCTCGGGATCGTGTCCGGGCTCGCTCACGAAGATGAGCGGCGTCGCCTGCGTGTTCACGTTTCGTCGCAGGATCTCGGCCGTCTCGAAGCCATCCAGCACCTGCATCTGGACGGCCATCAGGATGACGGCGATGTTGCCCATCGTCTGACTCGCTTCCAGAGCCTGCATGCCGGAGGATGCAGTCACCACGTCAGCATCCAGCCCGTCCAGGACCATGGTCATGAAGAGCCTGTTGGCATCCTGATCGTCGACGACGAGGATCGCGGGGCGCAAGCTGGAAGGATCGGGCATCGGCAACTTTCAACGTGGCCGGGAAATGCCACCAGGTCCCTCATCGACCTGCGACTGGCGCGAGCTTGAGTTGCCGAGCTGCGGGTCAGGCCAACACGCGGAGCATTCCCATGCCTGCCGAAATCCTCTCGCAATTGACCCCCTATTCGTCGCACCAATGGCACGACGGCTCTCAGCACCTCATGGGTTACAGACACGTTATCCATGTTCAGTTCCCATGCGCGCTCGACTCACGGCCTGCGTTGGATCTGCCAACGGCAACAGAACACCGTCTCCCCCCCCGGGTCCAACCCACGGCAGGAGTACGAATAGCAATGAAACCCACACGCAGAGAACTGATCGGCGGCGCGGCGAGCGTCGCCGGCATGGGCCTCCTTCCGAGGACCGCAGTACGCAAGCGGCCCGAGTCAGGTCTGGTAACCGGTGAGCCAAGGGCGCTCGCATACCCCGAGCTGCCTGGATTCCTCTCGAAGGAGCAGCTTCGCTGGCACCACGATTCCCACTACGCAGGAGCGCTCAACAAGTTCACTGCGCTCGACGCGGCGGTGACCGGTGACCACAAGGCGCGCAGCGCGAAGGCGAACAGCGTCATCCTGCACGAGTTGTACTTCGCGAACATGACCGCGCAAGAGACCAGCCCCGGCACCCGACACCCAGAAACTGATCACGGAGCGATTCGGGTCGATCGAACGCTGGATGGATGATTTTCGTGCGGTAGCACTCGCCTCCCGCGGCTGGGCCTCGCTGGTCTGGCATCCTGTGAACGGTCGCCTCTACAACGTGGCCGCGGACGGTCATGCGGACGGGCCAATGTGCTTCGGAGTACCGCTCGTCGTGCTCGACATGTACGAGCACTCCTACTACATCGATTTCCAGAACAGGAAGAGCGACTACGTCGATGGCTTCATGGCACACCTAGACTGGCTGGAGATCGACCGGCGATTCGGGGCGACCCTGCGCTAGCCAGATCCGGGCACGCTAACGCTGGACGTGGTTCCTGAAGCCCTCCGACATGGGCGCGGGACGCCCGGTCAGCGGGTCCACTACCACCAGCAGGGCTTCGGCCTCGGCCCAGGTCACGCCCTCGGGACCGAGCACGCGATAGGCCTGGGTGAACGACGTACGCCCGACGTGGGTCGTCGCAAGCTCGACCTCGATCGGGACTCCGCCCCGGCCCGGCGCCATGAAGCTTACATGGGTCTGGGCCAGGAGGAACGGGAACTGGTTCTCCGCGAGCAAGCCCGGGGCCGTGAAGTAGGCGTGGCGCGCTTCCTCGAAGAGGGTCATGTAGACGGCGTTGTTGAGCACGTTCTGGTTGTCCTCGTCCGACCAGCGCGTGCGCAGGGTCGTGCGGAACGGCATCTCATCCGAGGGCGGAACTTGCGGGGCTTGCATCAGGCGGAACTCCTGTCCGGACGCTGTAGGGGCGGGCGGCGAGTGACGAGGGCGATCCCCAGGAAGAGCATGACGGCGGCGCGCAGCATGCCGTCGCCGATCTCCTCCTCGAGCAACCAGTACCCGGCCACTCCGGTGATCATCGGTTGCAGGTAGACGTAAACAGCCGTGGTCGATGCGCGCACGCGCGCCAGGGCGAAGGCGTTCAACAGGTAGCTGACGACCGTGGCGAAGACCAGGATGTATCCGAGCGACGCCCAGGCCGTTACCGAGTGCACATCTGCGGGCAGCAGGCTCGTACGCGCCACGAAGAATGGCAGCGAAGGCAACGAGAAGACGTACACCCACGTGATCACGAGCAGCGCCGGGTAGCGGGACGTCAGACTCTTGGACACCACCAGGTAGGCCGCGAAGCTGAGGGTGTTGAGCACCAGCAGCGCGTTTCCGAGCCCGTACTGGCCGACGATTTCCGCGCCCTGGCCCAGGAAGAGCGGCGTGATCCCCGCCAGGGCCACGAGCACTCCCAGGGCGCGCACCCAGTGGAATTTCTCAAGGCCGACGCACGCCGCGATCACGAAGGTGAAGACCGGGATCAGGCACGTGATCAGACCCACGTTGATGGCAGTCGACAGCTGCAGGCCGTGCAGGAACAGTGCCTGGTTGAAGACCACGCCGAGCATCGCGCAGGCCAGCAAGAGCCCCCACTCGCGGCGCGGCGGCAGGCAACGCTTGCGATAGACCGCGAATGCCAGCACAGACAGGACCAGCGCGCCGAAGAGGATGCGCCAGCTGGCGATGCCCAGTGCCTCGAAGCCGACCTCCGGGTTCATGGCGACCTTGCCAAGGATCGGAAACAGGCCAAAGCAGAGCTGGACGGCGACCAGCGCCATGTGACCATGCCGGCGGCGGGTGCTGGCCGAGGCGCCCCCACCGCTGGCTGCACCCCCTGGCGCCAGCGCTTCGTTCTTCCCGTCCATCCCCGCAAGCTAACACGGAAACGAACAGCCTGTCTGATTAGTAGCGATCCACGAGGCACCGATAAGACAGCCTGCTGGCCGCGCGGGCACCCGCGTCCGCACTGGGATCCCGACCTCCGTCGCCGTAACCTGTCACGTCCCCCACTGCCCCTCGACCCTCTGGTCCGTGATGCCCGCGAATCCCTCGGCGAATCTCCGCCTGCTCATCCTCATCCTGGCCTCGACGCTTCCGGCCGCCTGCATCACTGCCGGCGACGAGTCGGAGGATCCCCTGCGCGCGCTGCACGAGACGCGCCTGCCCGCGCTCGCCGGCTGGACGGCGCGAGCCGTGATGCCCCACGGCGCCGCGCCGCTCACGCGCGTCGAGGCGCTCGAGATGTTCGCGGAAGAGACCGCCCCCGCGCTCGTGGCCCTCGACCGACGCGGGCGCTGCTGGATCCTGACGCCCGTGGAAGGCGGCTGGAGTGCATGGCAGACCGTACATGATCGCCGTGGACTGACAGCCATCGCACAGGGCGAGGTGGATGCGCGCATGGATCGGTCCGAGACCTTCGTCGGCGGCGCGGCCGGCAATCTCTACCTGGTGGGCGGCCACGCGCGAGGGACAGTCGACGCTCGCCTGGTGGCCCAGTTTCCCGGTGTCGAGATCCACGCGCTCCTGAGCGGCGATCTCGACCCGTTCTCCAAGGGCGACGAACTGCTCGTCTTCACGCATCCGAAGGGTACGTATCGAGTGCGCGCCGACGGGCCCGACGGGACCTTCACCAGCGACCAGATCCAGGGGCTGGATGTGGGCGTGCGCGACGCATTGCTGTTGCCCTTCGAGGTGGGGAAGCTCCCGACTTTCGCCAGCGCTTCCGATTCGGGCCGGATCGAGCTGTCGAGCCTCACCCCGGAGGGACCGCAGCGCGCGATCCTCTTCGATGGTGCCAGCGCCGCCACACGTCTCGCGCTCGCCCCCGAACGGTCGGGACGTGGGCCGACGCTCTACTCGTCCCTCGACGATGGTCGCATCCTGCGGCATGAACGGCGCGCATCGGGTAACTGGACGACGGAGACCCTGCACTCGGGACCCGCGGGGCCACTGGGCCTGGCGGCCGGTCAATTCGACCCGGACCCGGCGGTCGAGACCCTGGCCGTCTTCACGGCGGATGGATCGGTCACGATGCTCTCGAAGCGCGCCGAGCGCTGGCGTGCGCAGATTCTCTTCGAGGACCTGGAGCGCGGCACGTGGCTGCGGGCGGCCGAACTGGACCCACGCAATTCTACGGACGAGATCCTGGCCTGCGGCGACGCCGGACGGGTGATCGTGCTCGCGCGGACCGCGCAGGCTCCGCAACCACCCCACCCTGCACGATGAACAATCTGGACGACGATTCCGACGAACCGCGTGTGTGGAAGAAGCTCGGCAGCAAGACTCCACCGACACTGCATCTGTTCCAGCCGCGCTGGGACCGGATGGAGAATCCGCGCACCGGCGAGGTCATGCCACGCCTCGTACTCGAGACTCCGGAGTGGGTGAACGTCGTGCCGATCACGCCCACAGGCGAGATCGTGTGTGTGCGTCAGTACCGTTTCGGCTGCGCAGCACTCAAGACCGAGATCCCGGGCGGCGTCGTCGATCCGGGCGAGGAGCCCCTGGTCGCCGCGCGCCGCGAATTGCGTGAGGAGACGGGCTACACGGCCGAAGACTGGACCTACCTCGGCCGGGTGGAGCCCAACTCTGCCTTCCTCGACAACCACTGCCACCATTTCCTGGCGCGTGGTGTACGCGAGACCGAGCCCCAGGAGCTGGACAGCGGCGAGGACATCCAGGTGCTGAAACTGACGCACCCGGAGCTCATCGCCCAGGTGGCCAGCGGAGAGATCGACCATGCCCTCGTGATCACGGCCCTGGCACGGGTCTTCGATCTGCGGACCCACCCGGTGGACCCGGGCCCTCAGCCCTAGCCCGGATAATTCATGAAGCGCGAGCCAAAACGCGTCGATTCGGCTTCTGGTGGTGCTTCTCGCGCGTTGGCCACGGAGGCGACCCTTACGGGTCGTCGAGGATGCCAACGCGCGAGAAGT
>JBLHKW010000067.1:0-25673 GCA_047618565.1 Planctomycetota bacterium | reverse complement strand
GGGACGAGACCTTCAAGGAGACCGCCACGGGCATCCTGGACTGGATGCACTCCACTCTCCTTGACCCCAAGACCCAGGCCTTCAAGGGCAGCCAGGATGCCGACCCGATCTACGCGCACCTGAGTACCCGCGAGGCGCGTGCACGACACGGTGCTCCGGATTGCGATCCGACGCTCTTCACGCACTGGAACGCGATGACCGTCTCATCGTTGCTCAAGGCGTCGCTGGTCCTCCACGAGGATCGCTATCGCGTGCAAGCGCTGGCGACACTCGACTTCCTGATGGACAACCTGTGGGACGAGCGCGACGGGATGTACCACTACTGGGACGGAACCTACAACCTACCCGGTCTGCTCTCCGATCAAGCCTACACCCTGCGCGCCATGGTCGAGGCGATGCACTACGCGGGCGAGAACCGTTTCCTGGACCCTGCCGTGAAGCTGGCCAGGCACGCGATCGAGAACCTGCAGGCAGAGGATGGCAGCTTCTTCGACCGCCTGCGCGGCAGCACTGGCTCGGACCCGCAGCGCAACCGCTCGATCCTTGAGAACGCGGTCATGGCCGAAGCCCTGGTGCGGCTCTCGCACATGACCCGCGATTCCTTCTTCGCGGAACGGGCGCGCGCCACGCTGAACTCGTTCGCCGGAGACTACCGGCGCTACGGCCACTTTGTCGCGGGCTACGGACGCGCGATCGACCTGCTCTTCCACGAGCCGGTCCACATCACGATCGTCGGTGAACGCACGACGGACGAGACGCGCGCGCTGCGCGAGGCCGCCCTGCGGCCCTACGTGGCGAGCCGCATCGTTCAGACGGTGGATCCGGTCGCGGACCCCGAGTTGCTCGCTCGCTGCAGGTTACCCGCGTCCAGTGAACACGCCGCGCGTGCGTACCTGCATCAGGGCAGTGAGAGTTACGCCGAGACGAGCAAACCGGAGCGGCTTCCGGCGCTCCTCGCGCGGGCGGAACGCTCCAACTGAGCCGACCCAGCCGATCAGAGGCCCACGTCGGCGCGCGAGTAGTTGTAGCTACGGACGGAATCGACACCGATGCTGGCGGTCTCGCGCATGAGCGCGTAACGCTCGACCTCGATGCGTACCGAGGTCCACTGACTGAACACGCTCAGGATCGCCCGTGCGAAGTCGTCCGGCGGCGCCAGCTCACCCAGCTCGAGACGCAGAATGCTCCACGGGCGGTAGGCACGCATGATCGTGTCGCCCTGCTGCTTGGTCACCGTCCCGAGCATCGACGTGACCGTCGCGCCGCCCGGTGAAAAGGCATGGGCTCGTATGCGCTTCGACGGCTGCGTGTACATGGCCCACCCGAACCAGTTCCAGGGGTTCAGGCCCAGGCGCCGGATCACGAAGTAGTGAGCCGTCGGCCAGATCGCTGACAGCACGAGCACGCCCGCCACGATCCGTCGCTTGACGTCGAGACTCATGCTGGCGAGTACCAGAACATCGGGAAGATACCCGCTCCCCCGCCGTCGGCCAGCAAGAGGTACAGGTAGGCCAGGGCAAACGCGGGGAACAGGCGCTTGATCCACGGGCCCCAGAGGTAGAGCAGCGCCAGGTTCGTCATCAGCATCCCGAAGGTGATCTCGCGCGCGCCGAGCTCGATCAGGAGCACGAAAGCGATGATCGATAGAGCCGCGGCCGCGCGCGTGCGCCGAAACATCAAGAGGATCGGCGCCACGATCTCGTACATCCAGACGAGGTTGGACATCACGACGAACAGTGGCGCGTCCACACGGTACGGGCCGGCGTCCGTCGCGGGCTGGTGGCGCCCGTCGGCCAGGACCGCCTCATTGAAAGCCTGTAGCCGCTCGAGTTCAGGGGCCGGGATCAGGTGCTGGAATACCAGCGTGAAGCGGTCCTCCGTGGCGGCCATGTAGGCCAGGAACTGGCCGTCGAAGTAGTATCCGTAGATCACCTTCTGGATGCCCGCGTACACGAAGAAGATGGCGATGTACCAGCGTAATCCACGCATCAACAGCTTCGCCTCGGGCTCCTTGCCCGGGTCGAGCATGGCCAGCAACAGGAAGAGCACGAACTCGAGGAAGACGTGATTCGCCGTGTCCGGCATGGAGAGCAGCAACTGGCCAAGCACCATCAGCGTCGCGAGCCGTGCCGCGCCCCTGGCGAAGCCCGGCGCACAGCCCAGCGCGGCGGTCACGATGGCCAGACCGTACAGCGCCTGTCCGAAGGGCTCATCCGACCCGGGGATCGTGAGCGCACTGCGCGCGCCCATGTGCATGAACAGGAAGGTGCTGAACCAGCGCAGGTTGGTGGCCCAACCGGGCTCGCTACCCTGGAGCTCATCGGCTGCAGCCGCAGGCCCATCGGGCGGGCCTGCCTGCACCAGCATGCGAGACGTGAACGACATGACCCACCACCCTAACAGACGCCCGCGAGAAGACCTGCTTCTGCGGGGCCTGAGTGTCCCGGTCCCCGTCCATGCGACGCTACACTGACGGTCCCGCGGCCCTTGAGCAGCGACGGCCAGCAGCATGAAGATCTTCGCAGACCTCGTCGTCAACAGACCCCGCGCGGTCGTGCTGGGCCTCGCCCTGCTGACGGCCCTGGCACTGCTCGGTGCCAGCCAGCTGGCCATTGACGACGTCCCGCGCTCCTTCTTCCGCTCGGAGGATGAGGACTACGAACGGCTTGAGCAGGTCTTCCGTGACTTTGGATCGGACGATGACGAGTGCCTGGTGCTGTTCGAGGCCGATGACATCTTCAGTCCGGACGCGGTGGCCCGCATCGTAGCGCTGGACGAGGGCCTGCGGTCGGTGGCAGGCGTGCGGGACGTACTCAGCCTGGACGACGTGCTGGTGTTCGACCGCGGCCTCTTGCCGCGGCGCTTGCTGCCGGCACCCGATGCCACGGCCGAGGCCTTTGAACGCGCGCGCGTTCTCGCTCGCGCTCACCCGTTGGTTGAGGGACAGATCCTCTCGCACGACCAGAAGTCGACGCTGCTGGTCGTGCGCCTCGAGGGCGACCTCCAGGCCATCTCGGCCATCCGCCCGGTCGTTGATGACATCCAGGCCTACCTGGCCGAGCAGCGAGCAACGGGCGCGAGCATCGGTCTAACGGGCATCCCCCCCATCCGGGTGGTCATCTTCGAGTCGATCTCCCGCGAACAGACCCTCTTCTCGGTCATCGGCGCCGTGCTCGGCTTCCTGATCGGCTGGTTCGTCTTCCGACGCCTCGGCCCGATCCTTATCACGAGCTGCGCATCGATCATGGCCGGCGTATGGGCCCTGGGCTGCTTCCACCTCGCGGGCCAGTCGATCAACATCCTCAACAGTGCGCTGCCGCTGCTGATCATGGTCATCGCCCTCACGGATGCTGCGCACCTGATGATCGACATCCTGCGCTCACGCCACGCGGGCATGTCCGTGCGCGAGGCTGCACGTGGGGCCGTGCGCCACCTGGGACTCCCCTGTGCACTGACGTCTCTTACCACCGCGATCGGCTTCGGATCCCTCGCGCTCAGCCGCGTGGACGTCATCAAGAACTTCGGCATCCTGTTCGCGATGGCCGTGGGCTTGAGTTTCCTGGTCGTCCTGAGCACCATCCCCGCGCTCTCGATCCTGTTCCTGCGGGCCGGCCCAAAGACCGGATTCGATTCCCGCCCCGGGCGCCCCACGCGGCTGGGACGCCAGGCCGAGCGCCTGATCCGCGCCGCTGTGCGTCACGCGCGTGCGGTCTCGATCGGTGGTGCTGTCGTCACCCTCGCACTGCTCGGATTAGCCCTGCGCCTGACACCGGACAACAGGCTCACGGAGGCCACCCCACGCAACTCGGAGTCCGTCAAGGTGCTACGCGCCTGCGAAGAGGCGTTCGGGGGCGTGCTCACGACCAGCGTCCTCTGCCAGTGGCCGCAGGATCGGGCGGCGGATGCCGGGACGTTTGCCGCGATCCGGACCGTGCAACAGGTATTCGACGAGCACCCTTTCTTCCACGGTAGCCTGTCCGTGCTCAACCTGATGGCCCTGTCGCCGGACGGCTCGCCCAACGCCGACCTGCTGGCATTGCTACCGCCCGACCTGGTGCAGCGCACCTGGCGGCCGGATCTGCACCGGGCACTCGTATCCGCACGCGCGCCCGATCGTCCGTCGCTGGAAGCGAATGCCGCCTACACCGCCCTCGACCGAGCCCTGGACGCGGTGCGCGAGGACTATCCCGAGCTGGAAATGCACGTCACGGGCACCGACACGATCGCGCGTCGCAACGTGAACGTGATGATCAGCGACTTCACCCTGGGCCTGGGCCTGGCTGCGCTCGTCATCTTCGGCGTGCTGAGTGCAGCCTTCCGGTCCTTGCGCCTGGGCCTGATCAGCGTGCTTCCGAATGCCTTCCCATTGGTCGTCGCCGCCTCGGTCCTGGCCATCTCGGGGCTCGAACTGCAGATGACCAGCGTGATCGCCTTCACCGTCTGCCTGGGCCTGGCCGTCGACGATACGATCCACCTGGTGGCGCGCTTCCAGCGTGACCTCGCGACCCTCGGCGATCCGACCGAAGCTGCGGTGCAGGCCACGATTCACGTGGGGCGTGCGCTCATGGTCACCACGGCGATCCTGCTGGGCGGCTTTGGCGCCCTGCGCTTCTCGCAGATACCCACGACGCAGCTGTTCGCTCAGATCTGTTGCATCGGACTGATCGCCGCCCTGATCGGCGACCTGCTCTTCCTGCCGGCGCTGCTGGTGACCTTCACACCAAAGCGAGTGCGCGAACAGGGTTGAGCACCGGGATGCCACCGGGCGATCGCTGCGCCGCCGCTCACGTCGAGCTCCGCCTCAGCTCTGGATGCGAACCGCGACCGCGTCGGACAGATCGAAGCCCGCACCGACGCCTGCATCCCTGAAGTAGGTCTGGAAATGCCAGGTGCTGCCCGCCTGGATCTGCTGCGTGCGGGGACTCGTGAAGTCCACCGCCGCGCTCATCACGCCCGCAGTGTCAGATCGCAAGACCCGCAGGCGCTGGCGCCCGGCACCGATGCACATGGTCCCGTTCCCGAACGGATACTGGGCGGAGTTCGGACCGTGGAAGAAGAGCCCCGTACGATTGGGCGGCAGATCGACGGCCTGCAATTCGAATCCATTTGCAACGACACTGTCGCAGCCGAGCGCCGAGATCGACGCGGCTGAACCACTCGAGTTGGGCGTCGAGACGCAGTAGTTCTGAGCGTTGTCGATGCCGAGGGAGGTGAAACGCAAGCTGCCGGCATACCAGCTCGACCAGAAAACCTGATTCCCGTCGAGGGCCACATCGGCACCCCAGGCCTCGCCTGGATTGGTGGCCATGGCCACGTCCCGCACCGTCTCGCTCCATGCGCCCGTCGTGTCCCGCTCGAGCACGTAGAAGGCACCCGAGTCGGCCAGCGCCGAGTCCACGCCGGGCGCACCGACCACGGCCCGGTCCCCATCGATATCCAGCGCCAACCCGAACTTGTCCCCGGGCTGGCCCATGCTGGGCGTCACGATCTGGGTCTCGACCCATCCCGCAGCGCCGCGCTCGAACACATACACGGCGCCCGCACCTCGGTCGGGCGATCCCACGAGCAGCTGGTCCCCGAGAACGGCGATGTCGGATCCAAACGCTGACCCGGCCGCGGCATCGGACGCGACCAGCTTGGCCGTCTCATGCCATCCGGCCAGATCCTTCTCGTACACGTACACGGCACCCGCACCGTTGGCTCCGACCTGGCTATCGGCCTCATCGTCAGCGGGCGCACCAAAAACGATCGTGGCGCCGTCAGTGTCGACGTGATAGCCGTAGAACGTGACGATCGAGGAAAAGCCATGGGGCGCAAACTGAGCCACGAGCCCCCACCCACCGGCATTCCGCTCGTAAACGTAGGACTTGCCCGGGCCACAGGCCCCGACGTCGTAGACAGCCATGCTGGAGCCGACGACGATCAGATCATCGTGAATGGCCAGTCCAGAGCCGAAGCCATCGTTCACGGCCAAGTCAGTGGGAACCAGGGTAGTCACCATGCCGGATGGATCGAGGACATCCACACGTCCCTCGAACCCGGCTCCGGCCGCGCCAATGCCCGCCACGAACGTCGAGTTTCGGTAGAGCCCGAGCGGCGCGACCTCGAAGCCGAACCCCAAGCCTCCGGCGGACAGGACGAACGAGTCGACGGTGGTCCATGAACCCGAGTCGGCGCCCAGAAGGAGGACGTCGTTTTCGTAGGTCATGAGCGAGAGCTGGCCATCGGAAAGCTCGCCGAGCGATGCGACCAGAGCACCAGGATAGAATGGCGCGGTCTCACACTGGGCGAGCACGGAAGGGGTCAGACCACAGATCAACGCTACGGCGGGGAAAAACTTGATCACGGGAGGCTCCAAAAAAAAGGCTGTCGGCAGATGGATACTACACCGATTGCGCAAATCCCGTAGCCAGCGCGCTGCTCGGGCGCTCCTAGCGGCCCACGAAGGCGGGTAGCAGCGTATCTTCGAGCTTGCGATAGAGCTGCGCCGTGGCGCGCACATCGCGCAGGCAGTACTCGCCGATGTCGTCGATGCGCCCCTCGCGATAGGCGCGCCCGACTTGGCTTCCGTCGATCGATCCCTTCGGGCTCTCCACGTCGAAGCGCCGACACCAGTAATCGAGGGAGTAGCGGTCACGGCTCGCTCCGTGGAACGTCAACACGTCGAGTAAATCGCAGTGGTCGTGAACGTGGTATCGATTCGGGACCAGGTTGCGCGACGGAACGATCCCTAGCTGCGCCGACCGGATGGTCAGGATCGGACCGTCGTAACCACGACCGTTGTAGGTCACCAGGCGACGGTCGCGGCGCGCCACGATCTTCCAGAAGGTCTCGAGCAGAGTCTTCTCGGAGCCGCGCACGATCTTGGTGTTCGGCACCTTCTCCCAGTCGTGGCTCTCCTCCTCGTCGCCGTCGAGCAGGATCAAGCCCGTGTCGTCCTCCGGGCCGTCTTCCAGCTTCCAGACTCCGATGGCGATCACGCGCCCCAGGCCCGGGTACAGGGCCATGCGATCGGGGATGGCGTCGCGCCGTTCCGGATCCCTCTCGCGCGTCAGCAGGTAACCGCGCGTGGCCTCATCGACCTCTTCCCAGGGAAAGCCCGCGACCTCGATGTCGAAGATGATCTTGGAGTTGCTGGAAGAGCGCGGCACGACGCTCGCCACTATAACAGGCACGGGACTCCATTACCCCCCCCGGCATCTCATCCGCGCCCCAGGGGCGCACGCTCACACGCGCTGCGGCTGCAGCCGCCGGCGATTCCTCGCCTGCAATAGCAACAACCCGAGCACGGCCAGGAACCAGCCGCCGCCGGAGAGCATCTCGCCGGGCGTCGGTGGCGTCCCCGGGGTTATCGAACCGCAACCACCCGAGACCGGGCGCGCCACTTCCTGAAAGGTGAATGCCGCCGGAACGAGAACGCTCTGGGCCGTGTCGGACTGGCGCACCAGCAAGCTCTTGGCACCGGGCGAGTGCGTCGGGGTCACGACGGTCAGCGTGTTCGAATCCACGAGGGTCACGGAAGCCGCCGGAACGCCGCCGAGTCCGGAAGCCGCGTTAGCACCGAAGAACACCTCGCTGGTGGCCGTGAAGTCCGAACCAAGGATCTCGACCACCTGGCCACCGGTCTCGATCCCGATGGGCGGGATGACGGCGCTGACCTGCGGATCCGATCCGGTCGAGTAGGTGAACGCGACCATCGCGAGCCCGCCATTGTTGTCCAGCGTCAACGTGTGGATGCCGGCCGTGCCACCCACCGTACTGAACGACAGTTGTGACAGCGATTGCGAGGTCACGCTCTGCTGCACGCCATCGATGCTCACGTTCGCATCCAGAGCAAAATCCGCTCCAGTCAGCACCACGTCTGTTCCGCCCGCTGCAGCGCCCGCGTTCGGGAACAGGGTAGCGATCGTGGGGGTCACCGTGATCTGGAACGCGTTCGCGTTGCGCCCTTCCGTTCCACTGGGGTCGAGCACAACCACGTCGTGCAGGCCGGAGAAGGGAACGGTCGAGCCCGCTGTCGTCAACGTGATGGTGTTGGCGTCCACGACGACACACCCGCCGATATCGCCATCGCGGTAGATGCGATCAGCGATCACGACCCGCGAGCCAGCATTGAAGCCCACACCCTGGATCAGAAGATTTACGCCGCCCGCCACGTCTCCGCTCGACGGACTCACCGTTCCGACGGCGGGGTTGGGCGGAGTGATCTCGAGCGCAGCGGGCAGGGTACGCGTACCCGTGCCATTGATAACGGTCAGGTCGAGGTGGCCGGATGGTGCACCGGCCGGCACGGCCACGGTGAACTGCACGGCCGTACCCGTCCAGGAGGTCACGTTCACGACGACTGGCGCCCCGTCGAGGTCGCTCGAGAGCAGGGTGCTCCCGGCCGTCAGGCCCGTGCCAAAGAGAGTCATCGGACCCACCGTCTGTCCTCTGACGACCCTCATCGGGAAATCGTTCGACGAGCGACCGAGGGTCAGCGCCACTGCCGCGCCGACCGTGACATCGCCCATGGCCGTGGTTACGCCGGTCGTGACCGTGGCACTCCCCAGCGCGGTCGACTCGAAGTCGACCGCCACCGCAAACGGCAGCCCAACGTTGCCGGCGGAGACGGGCTGGTCCAGGGGCGTCGCATAGACCGTGTAGTCACCTGCATCCAGCGCCTCGATCCGGAACACGCCGCTTCCGTCGCTCAGGCGTGATCCCGCCGTACGTCCGTCCGCGTCGCGCGCCACGACGTGCGCGCCGGTCACGATGGTTCCGTCGGAGACTCTCCGCACCGTACCGGTGATACGTCCAAAGCTGCCGTTGGGATAGACGTGGCGTAGACCGCGAATGTCGTCCATCGACAGGCTGCGCTGCAGCTGAGTGCCCTGATCCACGTAGGGGTACATGGTCGCACTCGCCCAGCCCGAATGATCGAGGCCGAGCAGGTGGCCGAGCTCGTGGGTCGCCACGTTCTGCACATCGAAATCACCGGACAGGCCCTCCGTGGTGAAGTCGAAGTTCTTGCCATTGAACAGGACGTCCGCATCGATGATCGGTCCGGTCGTGAAGAACGACACGGGCGTGATCGCGACGATGCCCGAGAAGCCCGGAAAGAAGCCCGAACTGTTGGTCTCGTCGAAGAGCATCAGGTGTACGCCCGAAGATCCCCAGTCCACTCGCGCCTGCTGGCTGACGGATGCGTTCTCGACGAGCTGGGCCGCCGTACGGTTGTCGTCGTTCCAGGTCTGGATGGCGCTGCGCAGGGCGGTCTCGTGACTGCCGTCGGTGATGTCGTCGGAGCCGGTCGAGTTGATGACGATCGAGACGTTGTTCGGGCTCTGCCAGAAGAGGGCATTACCATTCACGGTGTAGGTCAGCCGAACATGGGCCAGCACGAGTCCGGCTACCCCGAGCAGGATCGCCAGGGTCCAGGTACGCCGCAGGGCGTTGGTCTTCATGGAGCCCATCACTTGCCTTGACCCAGGGCGCGCCTGCGCGCGGTTGCTGTTTCGATCTGGGCCACGAGTTCCGCGTAATCGATCGTCTCGGCTCCGTCCGCGGGCCGAGCGATGCCGGATCCCGGCTGCATCAACTCGAGTTCCGCCTGGGTTCGGACGGCGACCCGCATTCCGGCACGGTTGGTCAGGATGCGATACTTGCCCTGCGCCAGGCCCATCGGAACACGCACCCCATCCGGGCCGGCGTCGGAGAGCAGCAGCAGCACATCCTCACCCGGGACGAGACGTGCCATTCCGGGCAACATCAACCCGCGACCGCTGGGCAGGACCCCACCGGGGATGCGGATGACACGCTGGCCGCGCTCTTCGCCCCAGAACGTCCGGTCGACCGTGAGCGTGTATTCGGTATCGATGCGCCCGTTCGGGGCCTCCAGCGCACGTTGACCGAGCACCCTGCCTGACAGGACCAGACCGGCGCGCTGCACCATCTGGTCGACGTCCATACGCAGAGCTACACCGGCGTCCACGGAGCGCTGTGGCGCCAGGACCATGCCGGCAAGAAGGAGCGGAACGACGAGCAAAGCCAAGAAAACGGTCCTGCGCATGGAACGGTCGCGAAAGGGGACTGGGAGCATGGCGCAAGCGGGGAGCTCGCACCGGGGGATATGCCCTGTATCGCGCCGCCTTTCGGTCACTCTTGAGACCGATCGAGATCTCTCCGGCCCTGGACAGCCCCTGTGGGAGCCGTGGCTCCGATCTGCGAGGAATATTGCAGAGTCCTCAAGGACAGACCCGACCAACGCTCGATAAGGACATCCCGAGCCCGTTCGAAACCACCGCCGGAACGTCCATGAGCATCAGCCAACTATCCGAACTGATCAGAAGCACCATCAAGATCCCCAGCCTCCCGGAGGTCGTGCTGCGTATCCAAAGCCTGACGCGCAATCCAGATACCGGCACGAAGGAGATCGGTGAAGTGATCGCACAGGACCCCGAACTCGCCGCGAAGATGCTGAAGATCGCCAACAGCGCGTTCTACGGTCTGCGCAGCCCCTGCCTGTCCGCCGAGCACGCCAGCAGCGTGCTCGGGATGCGCGTCCTGAAGAGCATCGTCTCCCAGGTCGCGATCATGGACATGTTCGACGGCATCGAGAGTGACGGCCGATTCGACGTGCGCGATCTGTGGGACCACTCGATCCGCACGGCCCACGTGTGCGCATTCCTGCACAAGAAATCCACGATGCCCTCCGAGGTCGAGGCGGACGAGCTGTACATGTGCGGGCTCCTACACGACATAGGCAAGATGGTGCTGCTCACGCACCACAAGAGCGAGTACGTGAACATCCTCGTCGCAGCGGACGAGCAGAACATCCCGTCATGGAGCCTGGAGCAACAGAAACTGGGCTACACGCACACGGACGTCGGAGGTGTACTCGGCACGCACTGGGCACTGCCCGACCTGCTCGTGAACGCCATCACCCAGCACCATGCCGCCGTCGACACGTTCATCGATCAGCCCGTGACTGTGATGGTCGCCTGTGCCGACGAACTCGGGCGTTGCGTCGCAGAGCAGCAGTGGCCTGCCGCCAGTGCTGTGTTCAGCAAGCCGGTGAAGACATTGCTCGGCCTGAACGATCAGGCGATCCAGGAGATCATCGAGTTCACCAAGGGGCTCACGGTCGAGATCTAGTCGAGGTCTGGTGAGGTGCGAGGGGCGCTCAGCAGCCCCGGGGAGGGACCCGCATCCGTGGGGTCGGGCGAGGTCGCGGTGGCGCAACTTTTTCCGCTCCGCACAAGTGCGTGGGATAGGCTTCGTTACGGAACGGCACCATCCCCAGCCACCCCCACCCCTCTCCAATGGATCCCGAAAGACTGCTTACACGCATGTGCTCCAGGCACGGCCTGCGCCTGGAAGAGGCATCACGCCTCCTCCCGATGGTCGAGCGAGCACTTGAATCCCCCGCCCAGGTACGCGACAGGCTGCTACGGCTGGTCGAGGAAAACCTCGCCCGCCGATCACCGGCCCACGACGCCCCATCACTGCGCGAGACTACCGCTGACCTGGAAGAGGAGATCCTCTTCTCGGTGGCGCGCATCCTGCACAACTGGGCCCCATCCGGGAAGATCCTGGACCTGTCCAGACTGCTGCCCAAGCTCTTCCCGGGCGGCCTGGACCCCACAACCGAATGAGAACGGCGCGCCCCGCGTGATGCGGAGCGCGCCAGTAAACTCGCGTTGCGGCCGACTCTCCGGGCAACCGGAGACGGCCAGGAACAAGCGTTAGCGGTCGAGCGAACGAAGCAGGCTGCGAACCTCGTGGCGCAAGCGCTCGACCTCGCCAAGCCGCTCGCGTCGAAGCTCACGCATCTCGTTGCGCAGCTCGCGCAGTTCCTCGCGCAGGTCGGAGCCGTCGTTATCTCCGTTGTCCGAGAACCATGAGTGACGGTCGCCACCGGACTGGTGATCGCCACGGCCACCGTGGTCTCTGTGGGCGTCGTGGTCTCCATGAGCATCGTGGTCACCATGAGCGCCATGGTCGTCGCCGTCACCGTGCATCTCGACCCGAATCCGCGGGTGGATCTGGCCCTTGAAGCCCTGGCCACCGAAGAAACGCTGAAGGCCTTCGCCGCCCTTGAGTTCCACCAGGCCGCCCAGCCCTTTCAGCTCGGTGAGGCCTTCCAGGCCCTCGATCTTGATCTGGCAGTCGATGTCGCCGAGGCCTTCGAGGCCTTCGAGGCACTCGAGGCTTTCCAGGCTTTCCAGGCACTCGAGACCCTTCAGGGCCGTCAGTCCCTTGAGGCCTTTGAGGTGCAGTGCCCCCATGTCGATGCCCTTGAGATCTCCGAGGTCGACGTCCTCACCATTGATGCGGATGCGGAACTGAGGCTCGTTATCGTTCTCCTGCTCGACCTCGACCCTGATGTCGCTACCGAAGTGGACGTTGGAGTCATGGTCGGCGTCATGGTGATCCTCGGCGTCGCCCTCCTGGGCGTGCTTGAAGACAAAACCCCTCTGGCCGCCGGCGTCACCTTTGTCGAGCTTCGCATGGATCTTCCGCTTCAGCTCCTTCTTCGCATCGCCATCCAGGTCCTGATGGCCGGAACCGAACTGCTCACGCAGCTCCACGACCTCGGGTGCGTCCTGATCGAAGTCCGGACGGGGCGCAAAGGTCAGCTCGACCTTCTTGGTCCATCCATTTCGCTCGACGACGATCTTCTCGGTCTGGCCCGGACGGATGCCGGCCAGGAATCCGGTCAGCGCTTCCTGGCCCGCGACCTCGTGGCTGCCGATACGGAGGATCCGATCGCCCGCTTCGAGGCCTGCCTGGGCGGCCGGACTGCCGTCGATGACACCGGCGACGACCATGGCTCCGTCCGTCACGTTCATCTGGATGCCAATGAAACCGCGCTCGCCGTCCTGGGCCCTGGCTGCCACCGGGGTGGCCTCGGACGTTGAATCGGCCGTGCAGCAGGCCTCAGGGGCCTCTGCTGTATCCGCGCCGTTGCTGGAGAAGATCCGGCTCAGGTGGGAATGGAGCCCCTCGGAATCCGAGGAATGCTCGTGCTGGGCAAGTACGGAACCCGCAAAGCCGGTTGAGAGGAGGGCGAAGGCGGGCAGGAAGAAAGAAACTCGCATCTGTGGGATTCTCCAGTAAGGCGGGACAGGACAACCACGCTACGGCCCTCTACGCCCGGCGTTTGACACCTGCGTGGTTTTTACACGGCCCTCGCAGCCCGTCCGAGGGCTGCCCCCCCATTGGAGGCCCGCCAGCGGTCATGGAGTGGCCCCAGGAGCACAAAAAAACAGGCGGGGCCCCCCGGAGAATGGGGGCCCCGCCTGTGATTTCGCGGTCGGCGAACTACCGGCGACGCTTCTTCTTGGTCGTCGTGGTCCCACCGAGCTTGGCAGACAGCATGGGCGAGCTGCCGTCGGCGGCGATGGTGACCTCACCGTTGCTCTTGCCGAGGGTCTCGTGCCAGATGTCGACATCGTAGGTGCCCGGCTCGAGCCCGGGGATCTCGAAGGTGCCGTCCGCGCCGGTGACGGCGTAGTACGGCGAGTCCGTGACGTAGATCCAGCTGGTCATCCACGGGTGGATGTCGCAGGTGACCTTGACGGACTCCTTCTGGTCGAAGGTCTGGGACAGAGCAGTGCCCGCCGAAACCGTCTTGTTCAGCCCGTCGTTCTTGCGGGCGTAGGTGTGGATGTTGTGGCTGACCCCATCCGAGTTGATGTACGAGACGCTCGAGCCCACCGGGATGACGATGATATGCGGCTCGAAGCGGCACTTGGACTGGTCGAGCTTGATCGGCTCGCCGAGGGGGTCCGGGAGAGTGTCGGTGCGGACCGAGACCACGACGTTGGCGATGCCGCCGGCAGCGTCGACCAGGATGCTGCGGTCGCCGGCGTCGATGCATGACGCACCATCGCTATCCGCACAGCAGCCCTTGCCCTGTTCGTCGCTAACGGTCAGTTGCTTGACCTTGGGGGCTTCCCCGTCGTAGTCGATCTTGCCCGTGATGATTCCGGTGACGGCAGTGGTACCGGTGGCCTTCGGGGTGGTGGTCGTGCTACCGCCAGCCATGGCGATGGTGGCAGGCAGGACGATGGCGGCCGCGAGGCCGAGTCTGTTCAGCGTTTTCATGACAGCGAAAGAATTCTATCTCCAGTCAGGTTCACTAGCAGGTACGGGCTACGAGCGGCCCAGTTATCAATCGGATATAGGCGCCGCTCGGTCCATGTTAAAGAGCCAATCCAGTACAGCTTGAATCTGAGCACGGTTGTCCGAGCTCGGAAATACGCTCTGGTACTGAGGCTGGTCGGCGGAGAAGTTCTCCGGCATCGAGGTTCCCGGGTAGATCGAGGGCGGACTCCACATCCACTCACGGACCCATTCCTCGCGTAGGCGCTCCCTGGCGTATTCCAGGCTGGGTGCCCAGGCGATCGGAGTATCGGGGAAAATTCGCCCATCCGGATCCGGGTGGCAGCTGTAGCAGTTCGGGCCCTGGATGGCCACGCGCTCGCCCAGCGGGATCATGCCTTCCCTGGCGGCCAGGTGACTCGGGCTACGGCGCATGATGCTCTCGTAGTCCGCGGTCGGCGGGCCCGTCATCGAGAATCCTTGCCCGGTGCCCCAGTCGAGGACCTTCTGGAACTTGGCGGAAACGTCCGGCTTGTAGCCGCGCTCGATGCCGGCCAGCGCCTCGACGCTGATGCCTGCACCCTCGGCGACCTCATCGAGGGGCAGTCCCCCACCCTTCGATGTCATCAGCCGTGCAACGGGCCAGCCCATCTGTTGACCGTCAGTCCAGCCGTGATCTCCGGAGTCGGCGAGCTCGGGCCGTACCTTGCGTCCCAGAGCGAGGCGCATCGTGCGAGCCCAGCGCGAGGGCCACGCATCGCGCGCCTTGCTCGCGAAGTAGTCGGCCACGGACTCGGCCTCGCCGCGCGCAAAATTGAACGACGGCATGCGTACTCGCAGCTGTTCGCGCAGGCGCACAGGGTCCTGCAGGAACGAGAAGAACCAGTCGCGTTGCACCTTGTGACCCTCGTTCCAGAGCACGGGCGGCGCGAAGGTCCAGCGCAGCTTGTCGTAGTCGACGCCCCCGTAGGCGCGCTCGACACCGTCCACGTCGGCGATCAGGTTCTCGTCGGTATCCTCGTCGTACCCGAAGGTCCACGGGAAGTACGGGTCCTCGTCCTCTGCAGCCTCGGGGTCGGGGACGTTGACGCCGTTAAGGTAGTAGTCCGTGATCAGGTCGACGAACGCTCCACCATCAGCGGGGCTGACGTCGATCAGATTCTCGAGCGGGATGGTGACCGAGTCATTGGGCGCTCCGGCTTCGGGCGAGACTGCCAGGAGCCTGATGTAGATCTCCTCGAGGTCTTCCTCGTAGTACTCCTCCCAGCCGGCGAACTCCTCCTGCAAGGCGGCCATGCTGTCCATGGTCGGGTTGCGGGTATCGCCCTCGAGCTGGCGGATCTCGGCCTCGGCCGTGATCGGCGTACCACTGAAGTGCCCGCCGTCGGGTGTGTACGTGATCGTGCCCGGATCCATTTCGTGGCAAGCAGCGCAGTTCTTCTGACGCACCACGCGGGCACCGATATCAGCGGAAGCCTGCTCGGCGGTCGGCTCCATCCTGGCGTGCGAGACCTCGTCGTTCACGAGCCCGACCACGAACGTCCGCAGCGCATCCACCTGATCATCCGTGAAATCGAACCACGGCATGCGCAGACGCTCCTTGGGGTTCTTGACCTTCTGGATGTCGTAGGAGCGCGGGTGGTGCAGCTTGCGCGAGAGCCAGCCCTCGCGGTAGCTGTGGTCCAGGGGCGCGAGCGGGCCCTGGTCACCGGCGAGCTCGGTGCGGTAGGCCATCCCGAAGTCGAGCTTGTCGACCGTCTTGGTGCCCCACTTGGTCAGCTCGGTGCCGATGCGCTGGCCCTTCTCCATGCCGCCGATCTCGTGGCACGAGAAACAACCGGCGCTGCGCACCGAGGCCTCGCCGACGGCCACGGCGAGCACGTCCGCCTGGTCCCAGCGCACATCGGGGTTCTCACCGGCGAAACGCCGATCCAGTTCACGCCGGCCTTCCTTGTCGAACATCCAGCGCGCCTGCTCGCGCAGGGCCGTGATGTCGATCGGGCTACTCGACTCCTGCCAGCCGTCCGGGGTGTCCGTGAAGACGCCGTCGGGATCGACCATCAGGTATTCGGCGATGTCCGCGGCCTCTTGTTCCGACAGTCGCATGTTAGGCATGCGCGTGCCGGGCCAGTAGGCCTCCGGATCCTTGACCCAGTGGTAGAGCCAGGTCTTGTCGATCTTGCTCGCCACGCCGCGCAGGTTCGGGCCGAAGCTGTTGCTCTCGTTGGCCTCGAAGGCCAGGTCCGGGTACTCGGGCTCCTCGCCCGGATACGGGGCCATGTTGTGACAGGCCAGGCAACCGGTCACGCGGAACGTCTCGCGCCCGCGCTCGGCATCACCCTGCAGCGGGATCGGCGGAAGCTCTTGCTTCGGATGGTTATCGAACAGGTACGCGGTGATGGCGGCCACCGTCGTGTCGTTCCACTGCTGGCCGAGGATCTCGGGACCGCTTCCATACTCGGAAACGACGACGACCTCGTCATCCGGCCAGTTCTCGAGGTGGTAGAACTGCGGCATCCAGGTCGTGGGCCGGAAGGCCTTTGGCTTGGTGATCCAGGCATCGACGAATCCGGGCGTCAGCTTGGCCTGCAGGTTCTTGAGCGAGGGTCCGGGGCGCCGTTCGGTCGGGAACCACTCCACCTTATGACAGGAGTAGCAGCCGTACTGCTCGAACAGGCGGTAGCCCTTGGTGACCGTCGGCGCATCATCCGCGATGGTCTCCATCGTGTCCGTGTGGCACTGGATACAGCTGGCCTCGGTGTCCGCGCTGCTCAGCATCGGGTAGTCCCAGTGATGCTGCTTGTGCCAGTGGTGCTCTTCGTGCCACTCCTCCGCCTCGTGTTCATCGCTCGGGCGGTGGTCGACGTGCTGGAAGGACAGGGACTCGCCCGAACCGCGGTGGCAGATCGTGCAGCCGATCTCCTTCATCGGGTGGGCCGACTTGGAGGTCAGATAGAGGTCGAGCTGCGGGTGCGTCGCGAACGGCTGCTCGGCGTCCTCGAACCCGGCCTGGTCGATCGCCATATGGCACGTGGTGCACATGTCGATGCGCTGCTTCTTGGTGAAGTTCAGCTCGAACGTCAGGTTGGCCGGGATCTCCTTGCGCACCTTGAGGTTTGGACCCACGAAGTCGAGACCCGGAAAGTCACGCACCAGGTCTGCTGCCTGGACGACGATATCGGACGGATCCAGAGCCTCGATGCGCTTGCGCACCTGACTGAGGTCGCCCGTGTTCAAGGCCAGGTCCTTCTCCGTCGCCGAAAGGCCTGAGCGCAGCTCGGCCACGTGATCATCGGCCGTCTGCTGGGCGGCCGTCGCGTCCTCGAACTCGAGCCCGAGCGCATCCGCCAGGTTCTTGGCCTCGGCCAGGTCCTCGAACTCGTCGCCATCGGCGCCGCCGAGCTCGTCACCTTCGTGCAGGTACTTGCCCCAGCCGAACTGTGACTTGGCCGTCTTGAAGCGTTCCTCGATGGCATAGCGCTCTTCCTTGAGCCGGTATGCCTCTTCGGCCGCCTCATCGAGCTCGGTGCGCTTGCCCTCGAGCTGCGCCGTCGCCTCGTCGACGAGACCCTGCAGCCGGGCCTCGCTTACGAGGTCTCCGCGCGCCTCCAGTTCAGCAAGCGCTGCCTGAGAATGCTCCAGCTCCAGCTCGCGAAAGTCGCGCTGGTAGGTCTTCCACTCGGCGTTCCAGTCGTCGATCACCGTCCAGAAGACGGTTGCGAGCAGGAACAAGCTCGAGAACAGGAACCAGTTGTTCAGCGAGGGAACGTGGTAATGGGTATCGCCGCGATCAGCCATGGGTCTTCGTCAGATGTTCAGGAACCACTCGGGAATGCCCACGATGTATTTGAGGCTGACCGTCCAACGCAGACCCATCTTGATCGGGATCAAGGCAGCCCAGAGGAACAGGTGCATCATCACGTTGAAGCGGATAGGCCCCATCTCCAGGGCCAGCTTCTTGAATAGTGTCTTGCCCAGAATCGGTGGCAATAGCACGAAGTAGAAGCCGAGGGATAAGAGCCCTGGCAGCTCGCGTATCAACGGATTGGTCGGTCTGGGCATCTCCAGGAGACGCACCCAGAAGTAGCCGGACAGGTCGACGTTGACCATCGGTTCGAGCTTGGTGTGATCCCAGTACTCGAATGGGCCAAAGAACGACCAGTTCGGACCCCGCAGGAAGGTGCCCATGATGACGAGGGAAACCCACATCAACAGGAAGCCCACCATGAAGAAGGAGATCGCGAAGGGGCGCTCCTCGAAGGTGTAGTAGCCGTTGCCCTTGGGGTTCCGATCCAAGTACGGGATCGCGCACAGGCCGAGCACGATGAAGCTCGGGAGCAGCACGCCCGCCAACCACGGGTCGAAGTAGACGAGCATCTCCTGCAGACCCAGGAAGTACCACGGTGCCTTCGACGGGTTCGGCGTCCGTGCCTGCGAAGCCGGCTCCTCGATCGGCGCCTGGATCAGGATACTCCAGACCATCAGCGCGGCCATGAAGAGCACGATGCAGATCAGCTCGGAGTACACGAGGTCGGGCCAGGTGAAGACCTTCTTCTTGGCCAGCTCCCCCTCCAGCGTGGGTTCACCGCGCGCGATGCGCTCGTCGTTGATGACGGCACGTCGCAGGGCGAGCCAGGTGAAGAACACGACCGTACTGATCAGGATGATGATCGGTACGTTGTCAGGCTTCGTGATGATCGTGTTGAAGTTCGGATCACTCCACGCGAACACGAAGAAACCGATCCCGGCAACCGTCAGGGCAATGAAGACGAACGGGTGGGTCAGCTTCTTGCGCCAGATCAGCGTCGCCGCCAGCAACCCTGTGGTCAGGATCGTGTAGCGCGTCGGCTCGGCTAGCCAGTCAGCGAGGTCTCGGAGGTATTGGCCCATCGGCGGGGATTCCAGTCGTGGTTGCCACGGAGTGGCGAGTGCGTATCGAAAGCGGCAATGCGGGCTACAGCGGGCCCGATATGCCCCCGTCCTTTCGGACGCGCCAGAAGTGGACGGCCATCAAACCCGCTGCGACCAGCGGGAAGCCGAGACAGTGCAGGACGTAGAAGCGCAATAGCGCCGCCTCACCCACGAATCGCCCGCCCAGCAGGCCGAAACGTACGTCGTCCCCGGCATGGATGAAATTCAACCCACCGAAGCTGAGCAGCGCTGCACCTGGACCTTCATGACCTATGAAGGGTGTAGCGCGGGCCATGTTCGTACCGACCGTGATGGCCCAGACCGCCAGCTGGTCCCAGGGCAACAGATAGCCCGTGAACGACAGCAGCAGGGTGATCACCAGCAGGATGACGCCCACGTTCCAGTTGAACTCGCGCGGCGGCTTGTAGGACCCGGTCAGGAAGACCCGGTACATGTGCAGCCAGACGGTGATCACCATGAGGTGCGCCGCCCAGCGGTGCACCTCGCGCATGACCCCGATGGGTACGTGTTCTCGCAGGGCGAAGATGTCCTGATACGCCAGCTCCGCCGTCGGGCGGTAATAGAACATCAGTAGCAGGCCCGTGATGGTCTCGATCAGGAACAGGAAGAACGTCAGTCCTCCCATGCACCAGGTGTACGAGAGCCGGATGCCGCTGCGCCGCACCTTGACCGGGTGCAGGTGCAGGACCACGTTCGACAGAACCGCAAGCGTGCGGTTCCGCGGTGTATCCGGGTAACCGTGGCGGAAGAGGGACTTCCAGAGCTGGGTTCCCGTGATGTAGGCGAGGATCTTATCCATCAACTCTCGTCGTGTTCCGAAACCTTGGGGGTATCAACTAGGAAGACTGGCCGAAATCAGCCGACGAAGGGCAGGTAGGCACCATCCATGGTCCACTGCCCTTTCTCTTCCTGGAACTTGGTGTTCTTGTCGATGAGGAGCTGGCCGTCCTCGGCGAAGGAGACCTTGTAGCGCTCGAGCGGGCGCGGTGCGGGACCCTCGACGTTGACGCCGCTCTTCACAAAGCCGCTGCCGTGACAGGGGCATTTGAACTTCTCGTCTGCCGCGAGCCAGTTGGGCGTGCAGCCCAGGTGCGTGCAGACGGTGGACAGGACGTAGAACCCGGCCGCCTCGCGGATGATCCACACGCCGTGGGAAGCCTTGTAGCGCGTGTCGACTGCATCTACGGAGAATTCCGCGGGGAAACCCGCCTTGAATTCCTGGGGCGGGTCGTAGAGCACGTTGGGGAACAGAAAACGCACGGCAGCGCCCGTCGCACCTGTGATCGCCAGGGTGAAAGCGCCCCAGGCCGCTGCGAGAACACCGCGCCGCGAGACCTCGCCTCGCAGGGGTGAACGGACCAAGCTGCCGGCCGCGATGGCTGCCGGTTTGTCCTCGTTCGGTGACTTTGTTGCGTCAGCCAAGATTGCGCCTCGGGGCCTCTGCTAGAGGGCCCATCTGGGTTCCACTACGACGGGCGGCTGATCGCCGCTCCCGATTCCTTGGGATCGTAGCTACAACGAACCCCAATTCCCACGCTGGAACGTCCGGAGAATCGCACCGACCTGGGCATTCCTCATCTTCGAGGAACGGGTCCGGAGCAGGGCCATCAGGGAGTCTCCGGCCAGCTGGCCAGCGCAAGCATCGCGGCCTCGCTGACATCCACATCCGGGTCGGCCTTCAGCTCCTCAAAAATCGCCCGGTCCGCCTCGATCCGCAGCCGCGCGAGAGCCGTCAGGGCTCGCACCCGGTTCGCCGAGGCGAGCTGACCGCGGCGATATTTGCTGCTATCACGGGCATTCTCGGCCTCGTAGACAGCCGGATCGAGCAGATCTCGCAGCACCTCCGCGGCGCCCAGATCGGGCGGGTCGAAGCCGCTCAAGGCCAGGGCCGCGCTGCCCCGGACCTCCAGGGTGCTGTCCCCCAGGGCCCCAAGAAGGGCCTTCCGGGCCGCATCCCCCTGAATCCGGCCCAGACTCGCGGCCGCCAGGTTGCGCAGGCCTTCGTCCTCACCTTGCAGGATTTCGAGGATATGGGGCACGTCTTCCTGCCCCCCGACCAGGGCCAGGTTCTCGAGCGCCACGAAACGCAGGGACCCATCGGGGTCGTCCTCGGCCGAGAGGGCCATGACGTCGCGCAGAATGTTCAGACCCTCGGAGTCGCCCTCGGTCGCGAGCAACACCCCGAGCGCGAGGTGCGCCTGATGATTGTCGGCGCCGACCTGGTCGGCCACGCTGCGAACCCGATCCAGGAAGTCGGGCTCGGGAGGCCAGGGCAGGTCGTCCCCCGCCAGGCGTGCCTTCTCGTTCTCGCTGACCTGACGCGCGAGGTTAAACAGCGCCTGGTCGCGGTCGTTACGGCCGCCGTCGACGATGCGCTGCAGGTTGTCCTCCAGGCTCGCCTCGGAACCGGCGATGCCGCTGAAGAGGACCCAGACCAGCAGGATCGCGATCACCAGTGCCGCCGGGATGAGGATCAAGGGCACCCACAGGTTGCGGTAGGGCCCGTCGGCGGAACCGGCGGCGACCTCCGTCACGGAGTCCGGGCGGGGCTCATCGGGAATCTGGACTTCGGTCTCTTTCACTGGTTTCCGATCTCGGTCAGGGTCGCTGCGCCGCTTGAGGCGCACGAGTCTAACGGGCGTTCGGCCCCGAGAGGAGCTTTCTCACCGGGTGTTCGGCCAGGCAGCCGGGACGCGGCAGCTCGCCCACCAGGGGCAGCGCGTAGTCGATGAATGAGGCGCTGATATCGTCATCTCCATCGATGTACATTTCGTCCAGTGGACGCGTGTGGCGGGCGACATTCGCGAGTTCGGTGACCTCGAAACGCGCCTGATAGCCGGGCGCGTCCGCATCCCGCAGGATGACCATCGAGCCGTGCGGCACCTCGCCGCCTGTCGCGGCTTCCACCGCAGCTCTCCCTACCTCGCGCGCCTCGCGGGCGTCGACCTCGGAAACCACGCCGAAGTACGAGCGCTGCAGATATCCGAAGGTATCCGCGCGCACCCGCGCCCCGGCCCCGAGCGCCTGCTTGACGCGTGCCGAGAGGATGTCGCCGAGGGCGCCACTGCCCGACAGCTGATGGTTCCCGAACGCATCCGCCGCGCCGGACGAGACGATCAGGTTGCCGCTCGCGTCGTGGATGCCCTCGGAGACGGCGACCACGCAACGCCCCAGGCGCGCGACCGTGTTCTCGACCGAGCCGAGGAACCGGTCGAAGTCAAAGTTGCGCTCCGGCACGTAGATAAGGTGCGGACCATCGTCCTCGTGCACGCGCGCCAGCCGACTGGCCGCCGTCAGCCAGCCCGCATCGCGCCCCATGAGCACGTCGATCTTGACCCCACCCAGACTGCGATTGTCCTGGTTGTCCCCCATCAGCGCCTGGGCCACGAAACGCGCCGCCGAGCCGTAACCCGGGCAGTGGTCCGTCACGCGCAGATCGTTGTCGATCGTCTTGGGCACGTGAAACAGCCGCAATTCATAGTCTGCGGCCTCGGCAGCCTGACTGAGCAGGTGCGCGGTCTCGGCCGAGTCGTTGCCACCTATGTAGAAGAAGAAGCGCACGTCGTGCGCCCGGAAGACCTCGAGCATGCGACTCGCATGCTCGGCGGTCGGCTTCAGGCGGATCGAGCGCAGGGCGGCGCAGGGGGTATGGGCCACCGCATCCAGGTCCTCGGGCGTCTCGCAGCCGAGATCGACGAAGTCCTCGTCGAGGACACCCTGGATACCGCGCCGCGCTCCGTAGACGGCCCGGACCGCAGAACTCGCGCGGCAGCCCTCGATCAGGCCGACCAGGCTTTGGTTGATGACGACGGTCGGGCCACCGGACTGGCCGATGACCGCATTTCCTTGGAGAGTCTGCATAGGCTGAGGCGGGTGCGTGGGTCGAGCGGCACCATTTTTAACGCCTTTGCCATGGGGTGAGTGCGTGCAACCGCTGATTTTGGCCGAGCCGGGGGTCGGAGCACTTTTTTGACAGCCTCCTAGACCGACTACGACGCGCTCCGTAGACTCTCCCGCCAACTCCTAGCAGGGCTTCGGCTCTGCAGGCCCCGGGCGGGCCCTTCCGGTCGCGAGACCCGTCTACCGCCCCCGAGGTCTGGAGTCCGAGCCCGGGTGGCGGAACTGGTAGACGCGCAAGACTAAGGATCTTGTGGGGTAATTCCCGTGCTGGTTCGATTCCAGTCCCGGGCACCACCCCCCCACCGCGAGCGGCCACGCAGTCAGCGAGATGCTTTGGCGCCCAGGGGGATCAGCACCCGCAGCGACAGGTCGAATGAGCGCGGGTCGAGCCGCAGCATCATCAAGCCCGCATCGATCGCTTCGAGGTACTCGATCTCGCGCGCCTTGCGCGCCATGAGCGCTGGAACCTGCTCCGCGCGCAAGCGACCGGCCTCGGCCTGCAGGATCGGATCGACCGTCGCATCGAGCTGTGCCTGCTCATCCTGATTCAGCTGGCCGCGCGCGCGGCCATTGAAGGTCTCGGCCAGGACCTTGCGCTCGGCCTCCGCGCGCCGGCTGCGCCAGTCGACACCGAGCGTCACATTTCCTTCGGCCCAGCTGCGCACGAGCTTGCGCCCCGTCTCTCCACCCGCGCGCGGGTTGATCCACACCAGGGCGTTGGCATCCGGTAACGACGAGTTCAAGAGCGCCTGAAACCGGGGCAGGTCCGCAAGGCGCCGGTAGCTCGAGTCCGACTGCGCGTAGGTGCGCAGCAGGTGCGGCAGCATCTTGATCTCGTTGGAGATGATGTAGTGCTCGTTGGCGGGCATCGTGGTGATGATGCCCGTGCCCGGTACGAACTCGCTCCAGAACTCGTAGGTCAGGAAGCCCTCGGACTTGTGCCGGTAGTAGCCGCCCTCGCCAGCCGTCGCGCCCTTGAGGCCGAAGATGTCTCCGTTCTGGCCGATCGCGTCACTGAGCGTCTTGATGCGCTCCTCGTCCTCGACCCAGGTCACGAGCGCGATCGCGTACGTGGGCTGACCATCGTTGGGCGGCACCTGCTCGTCGGAGCGGTACTTGTAGTCGCGCTCGCGAACGATGAGCATCAGGCGGTTGTGCACCGATCCACCCACTTCCGCCATCAGCTGATCGAGGTCCGTGTAGCGTCCCGTGCTGCGGAATGCGTCCTCGACATTGGAGCGCAGTGCGGGCTCGACGGAGTCGAAGACCATCTTCAGCAAGAGATCGATCGGTCCTTTCAGGTACACGAGCAGGGCCGCGTCGTCCGGGACGAAGGCCGCCACATCGCGCAGTACATCATCCCGTTCGAAGCCGCGCTCGCGGTACAGGCGCTCCTGCTGCGGGCTCACGTACTCGGATGCCAGCTCGCCGTGCAGGTCGAGCGCCACACCGTTCGACAGATCGATGACGCCGACGAGTTCCTTGCAGGCCGGCGCCTGGAACAAGCGCCCCGAAAACGCCGGGCCGAACAATGGGCTGCGGATATCGGGCCACGGACCGGGCATACCCTGATTGAGCATCAGCTTGCGCGCGTCGACGAAGAACTCGAGCTCCTTGTCTTCCGGGCCGCGCAGGGCCGCGTTGTGGATGTGGTCGAAGTAACGCGCGCTCTGGAGCATTGATTTCTCACCTCCGCGCGCAGCCAGATCGAACGCGGTCTCGATGAACTGGCTCGACGAGCTCGCGATCACGACATCGCGCAGGCGCGCCACGAAGAGCGGTTGCGCCAGCTGGCCGCCGCTCAGCTGGACCCAGTTGTCCCCCGTTTCGACCGCGATGCCCTGCCCTTCCAGTCCCAGCAAGCCCGGGTAGGAGAGCGCTGCCACCGCAAGCTTCCCCATCCAGTTCACGCGCCCGTACACGGCCCAGTCGATCGGAGTGCCCGCGCCGTCGCCCACCCGCGCAGCCAGCACGAGCTCCTCACCGCCGAAGATGTCCAGGGGCTCGACCGTGATCACCGGCACCCGCTCCAGGCTGCGCTCGAGCTCTCCGAGCGCGGACTCGAGCTCCAGATCGCTCATGATGTCCGCGTACTCGACGGACCGCTCGAAAGTCTCCCAGGCGGGCGTGCTCTCCAGGTCGTCCATGACCTCGAGCCGCGGGAAGGCGTCGAACAGCCCGGCCAGATCGACCTTCGACACGTACAGGTCCACATCGCGCGAGACCAGCGCCGCGATACGCGCCACGAACGGCTTCTCGAGCGGGCTGAACAGCAGCGTCGAGAAGGCGAAATAGCCGACGAAACCACCGACGGCCAGGCCGAAGAGCAGGATCTTGAACAGTCGAGACTTCGGACGCATGGAGTCGCTCAGCGGGTTGAGACCGGGGGGAAGCCCCCTTCGATACTAGAAGGCCACCGCGATTTCGACCGCGGACGCCGGATCCTTCAGTTTCTTCCCGGTTTCGATTCCGAAGAAGCGCGGACAGGGAGATCCTGCGCCACAGCCCGAGGGCGCCGGCGGATCGAATGGAGCGTTCTGAACTGCCGGGCTTCGAAAGCGTTCAACAGGTAAATCCCGACCGTGAACGACAGGGCTAACATCGGGGTGAACACCCACTCCCCCGGGCCTAGCAGCCCGTTGAAAAAGTCCCGTAGCGAGACGAAGCCATCTTCGTCGCAGCAAGGAGTGCGAAGTCGAGACGGCGGAGGCGGCCCTGTAGGGCCGCTGAGCACGGCTCGACGAGCACGACGC
>JBLHKW010000066.1:0-25866 GCA_047618565.1 Planctomycetota bacterium | reverse complement strand
CGCGCCCCGCGTGAGCCTCGCGCCCCGCGTGAACCGCGTGAGCCGCGCGCCGTGCGCGAGCCCCGTGCACGGTTCTTCGGACGGAACTCAGACGCCGGCTGCGAGGAGCAATGCAACGACGATGATTGCGAAACCATCGTGGTCAATCCCGGTGGCAACCGTCTCCTGTTCGCCGTTCAGGGCGACAATGACCACGCGAAAGGCCTCTACTCGGGTCACTCGCTTGGCAAGGGCCAGAACTTCGTCTGGTCGGGCACGAAGACCGATGGCTCCTGCAACTACAGCGTAGATGTCGACACCGATGGTGTCACCGTCTATCAGGTCGATGGAGGCTCGGACCCCAAGGTGATCTACAGGCACCGCGGTTCGAACGGCAGTGGACCGGTGATCGTCACCGCGCCCGAAGTCCGTGGGCGCACCTCAGCGCCCGAGGTCTACCGCGTCGACATCGCGGACATGCCCGAGATCGCCGATTTCGACTTCCCGGATATGGAGGTGATGGACCTGGACTTCAACATGGAGGACTTCGAGTTCCCCGAGCTCGACGGTCTCGACTTCGACTTCAACTTCGACATGGAAGAATTCGAGGACGCCCCCGTGTTCGACTTGCTCGTCCCGACCCCCGCTCCGGCTCCGGCCGAGACCACGGTCGGTGCCATGAAGACACCCGCCGACCTGTTGCGTGCCGCCCTGGCCCCCGCGGTCCGGGTGTCCTACATCGAGCCGGGCGCAGCTGCGTCCCCGAGCGAGGCCGACCTGCTGAACGAGCTGGTCGACCTCATGCACGGGCTCAAGAACGATATGGGCTCGCTCAAGGCCGACATTCGGTCCCTGCACGCCGAGATCGAGGCAGCTGACCCCAACTGATTGACGGAGGACTGGGGGTTCTTCGGCAAAGGCCCGCTCGTCTCACGACGAGCGGGCCTTCCTTTATAGATGCGGCACCGCGCTCCGGGCGGACAACTGCCAGCGATCGGGTATAGTCTGCGCCCCCAATTCGCCCGCCAGACCCCGATTCAGCCATGCCCACCGCAACCCAGCCGCAACCGACTCTCGAGACCCTCCGCCCCCACTTCCAGCACTGGGAGAAGATCGGCGACATGGTCGACCAATGCATCGACCTGATGCTGAACCTGCGCCAGAGCGGCCACCCGGGCGGCTCGCGCTCCAAGGTTCCGATGATGGTCGCCGCGACGCTCGGCGCAGGCATGCGCTGGGACATCCGGCACGCGGACCACCCGTTCGCGGATCGCTACATCCTGGTCGCGGGCCACTGCAACCCGGTCGTCTACGCCATGCTCGCGGTCTACAGTGAGGCGCTGCGCATGCGTCACGCGCAGACCGGCGACGCGCGCTACCTGGTGGCGGACGCGGAACACCGCATGCTGACCTGGGAGGACCTGCTGACCCTGCGCCACGCGGGCGGCTTGCCCGGTCACGCGGAGATGGAAGGCAAGACGCTCTTCTTCAAGTTCAACACCGGCCCGTCAGGCCACGGTGGGCCGGCCGCACTCGGTGCCGCCATGGCCCTGAAGCACGCCGGGACTGGCGCTCGCGTCTTCGCCATGGAGGGCGAGGGCGGGCTCTCCGCCGGCGCGCACCACGAGACCAAGAACTCCGCCTACGGCCTGGGCCTGGACAACCTGATCTACCTGGTCGACTGGAACGACCACGGCATCGATACGTTCGCCAACTCCGAGGTCGTCCACGGCACTCCGCGCGACTGGTTCGAACCCCACGGCTGGCGCGTCGCCGGCGCAGAAGAGGGCACCGACTACGAGTCCCTCACGAAGGCTCTGGTCGAGATCGTGTACGCCGAGGACACCGGCGGTCGCCCCGGCGTCGTCTGGTTCAAGTCGCGCAAGGGCCGCGGGTACCACAAGTTCGATGCACCCTCACACGGCAAGGCGCACGGACGCAATTCCGAGCTCTTCTGGACCTGTCGCAAGGACTTCCAGGACAAGTACGGGGTAGCGTTCGAGGGCTTCGGCGACGAGACCGATCCCGGCGAAGAGGTCTGCCGCAAGCAGACGGAGGGCTGGCTGAAGACGGTGTTCGAGGTCATGCAGAACGATCCGGCGCTGGTCGAGTACCTGGCGGACACGCTCGTGGCTAAGGGCGAGGCCCTGCCCGATGTACCCGAGGAGTTCACGCTCACCTCCGAAGCCAACCTGGCCCAGGATCTCAGCTGGCTGGCGGCCGACAAGCTGCCCGACAGCCTGTTCCTGAAGCCCGGCGCAAAGGGCGCCAACAAGGACGGCTTCTCGAAATTCGGTGCATGGGTGAACGCCCAGGCGAGAGATCGCATGGGTCGCCCACTGGTGCTCGCCTGCTCGGCGGACCTGGCGGATTCCACCGCCATCTCCGGATTCGCGAAGGGTTTCGAGGGCAGCGAGGGCTTCGGCTGGCTGGAGCGCTCCTCGAATCCTGGCGGCGCCTTGATGCCGCAGCAGATCACCGAATTCACGAACTCCGGCCTCGTGTGTGGCATCGCAAGCGTGAACATGTCGAAGGATCCCGAGAACGACTTCGTCGGCTACTGGAGTGCGTGCTCGACCTACGGATCGTTCTCGTACCTGAAGTACGGCATGATGCGCCTCTTCTCGCAGCTGGCCCAGGACTGCGAGCTGAAGGTCGGCAAGGTCATCTGGGTCGCAGGCCACTCGGGCCCGGAAACGGCCGAGGACAGCCGCACGCACTTCGGCATCTTCGCGCCCGCCGTCACCCAGCTCTTCCCCGAGGGTCACGTCATCAATCTGTACCCGTGGGAGCACAACGAGGTCGCGCCCTGCCTGGCCGCAGCTCTCGCGACCGACGTTCCGATCATCGCCCTGCACCTGACGCGGCCCAACGTGGTCTCACCGGATCGCGCCGCGCTCGGTATGGGTAGCCACATGGACGCCGCCAAGGGCGCCTACATCCTGCACGACTACGATCCGACGCGCCCCAAGGAGGGCACGATCATCGTCCAGGGCACGAGCACGACGGACTCGATCGTCGAGCTGCTGCCGCGCTTCTTGAGCGGCGAAGCCCCCAACGTGAAGCTCGTCGCCGCGATCTCCTACGAGCTCTTCCAGCTGCAGCCGAAGGAGTACCGCGACTCGGTGCTGCACAAGACCGACTGGATCGACTCGACCGTGATCACCAACGGCGCACGCATCGGCATGCACCACTGGATCGGTAGCAAGGTCGCCGAGGAATACGCGATGAGCTCGGACTGGGACAACCGCTGGCGCACCGGCGGTAGCCTGGAAGAGGTCAAGCGCGAGGCGCACATCGACCCCGAGAGCCTGCTCAAGGGCATCGAACGCTTCGCAAAGGATCGGCCCAGGCGACTGTCGAGCCTGACCCACCCGTAACCTGATCGCGCACCCCTGACCCACCGCCTCCTGGAGCCATGACCGCCAATCCGACCAGCGTTCGCGCCTACATCGACGCTCTCCCGGACGAGCGCAAGCCAGCGCTGAAGAAGCTGCGGCAGGTACTCAAGAAGCACCTGCCAAAGGGCTTCAAGGAGGTCATCAACTACGGCATGCCCTCGTTCGTGGTGCCCCACTCCACCTACCCGGACGGGTACCACTGCGATCCGACGCTGCCACTTCCCTTCCTGGGCTACGCCTCCCAGAAGAACTTCGTCGCGCTCTATCACATGGGCATCTACGCGGACCCCAAGCTGCTCGCCTGGTTCGAGAAACAGTGGCCGAAGCACGTGCCGACCAAGCTGGATATGGGCAAGAGCTGTATCCGCTTCAAGAAGATGGACGCGATTCCCTTCGAGCTGGTCGGCCAGCTGGCAGCGAAGATGACCGTCGAGAAGTGGGTCGCGCTGTACGAGAAGAGCCTGAAACGCTGATCTGCGGCCCTGCGGGTCACCTGCGAGGCGAGATCGGGCCTGCAGCGCCTCGGATGCGGGCGAGGTCAGGCTGGGGTACAATGGCGGGCCACGCCCTGCCCGTCCGGGAGCGCATATCACGGGACCTCCCGCGAGCCCTGATCCGATGAAATCAACCGAATCCACCGCCCGTCGCGCGCTCAGCAAGCGGGCGGGCCGCGGCCTCCTCGCTCCGATCGTCGTGGTCCTCGTTGCAGCCGGAGGCTACTTCGCCTGGCGCACCATGAACGCCGGCCGACCGCCCTCCTTGCCCCAGGACCTGTCGGCGGTGGATCCCGAGGTCGCCACGCTGGTGCGCAAGATGGTGGCCGAGCTGGAAGCGAACCCTGCGAACGGTCGCAAGCACGGCTCCCTGGGCCTGGCCTACGAGGCCAACACCATGTGGCCCGAAGCTGTGGTGAGCTTCGCTAACGCTGCAGCCCTGGACTCGAACGAGCCGCTCTGGAACTACCATTGTGCGCGCGCGATGATCAACGCGGGTGACCAGGAGGGCGGATACGCGCTGCTGCTCGAGGCCGCGAGCCACGCTCCGGATGTGGCCGGCGTTCAGCTGTACCTGGCGCACCAGCTACTCGAAGCGGGCGAGTTTGACCTGGCGCAGACGGCGCTGAACAACGTCGTGCGACTGAAACCTGAGCGCGCGGAGGGCTACGCCGGGCAGGGCGCGCTGCTGGTCGAACGCGAAGACTACGCCGGCGCGGCGCGCCTGCTACGACGCGCGCTGGACATCGATCCGAACATCATGATCGCGCATTACTCGTTGGGCCTGGCATACCGTGGCATGGGGCAGCTCAAGGATGCGGAACGTGAGCTCGCCCTCGGCTTGGGTGCCAAGCAACCGGGACTGGCGGACAAGTTCGGGACGGAGACCCAGGAGTACGGCGTCAACTACGCCGGAGTCATCAACAAGTCGTCCGACCTGGTCGAAGCCGGCGCGTTTCAGGCCGCCATCAACCTGCTCGAGCGTCTCCGCAAGACGCGCCCCGACGACGCGAACCTGCTCAACAACCTCGGGATCGCCTACATCCGCGTCAAGCGCTTCGAGCCTGCCCTCAAACACCTGACGCACGCGCTCGAGCTCGACGATACCTTCTTCGGAACCCACCAGAACCTGAGCGCCTGCTATCAGGACATGGGCGACCTCGACAACGCGCTGGTGCACGCCAAGCGCGCGGTCGAACTTGGCGGCGAGGTCAGCAGCACGCATTTCGCCCTGCTGCGCATCCTGGCCCGCATGGGCCGCTTCAGTGACGCGCTCGTCAACGGCAAGGCTGCTGCCCGGTTGGATCCGGAGGACCCCATGAAGCACGCCGCGCTCGGTGAGCTGTACGCGCAGCTGCGACGGCCGCGAGAAGCTGGCCGGTGCTTCGAAACAGCCCTCGGGCTCGCGCCCGGATTCACGCCCGCGCGTGTGAACCTCCTCCGAATTCTCATCGGCCTGGGCGATCTCGCCGAGGCCGAGAAGGTGTTGTCCAGGGGCGAGGCCATGGCTCCCACCGACACCGCACTGCAACAGTGCCGGCAACTTCTCCTGGACGCTAAAGGGCGGCGCACACCCAAGCGCTCCAGCAAGTGATGATCCTCCTCCGCAGCCTGCCTGGCGCGCGCCCCGTAACTGCCCTACTGCTGACCCTGGGCGCCTGCTCTGGCGGAGAGTCCGCGCCCGTGCAAGGGAGCCAGGAGACCGTCTGGTTCGAGGAAGTGGGTGAGGCCTCGGGGCTCGACTTCCAGCACGTGCGCGCCCCGGAGACCCGTTACTGGTTCCCGGAGATCGCTGCCAGCGGGCTGGCCTTCCTGGACTACGACGGCGACGGGGACGCCGACCTGTACTGCATTCAGGGCGGTGATATGGCAGCCGATCCGGCGCAGAATCTGACGAACCGGCTCTACCAGAACGATGGCAACGGGAACTTCAGCGATGTGACCGACACAGCCGGCGTGGGCGACACGGGCTACGGCATGGGTTGCAGCACGGGCGACTTCGATGGGGACGGGCACGTGGATCTGTACATCACCAACGTGGGCGCCAACGTGCTCTACAAGAACAACGGCGACGGGACGTTCAGGGATGTGACCGACGCAGCCGGAGTGGGGCACGAAGGCTGGGGCACGAGCTGCGCATTCGTCGATTATGACAGGGACGGCGATCTCGACCTGTTCATCACCAACTACATCCGCTGGTCGGTTGAGAACGAGGTCGGTTGTTTCTCGGCCTATGGAGACAGCGACTTCTGCCACCCGAACAACTACAACGCGCCCGCCTGTGACGTGCTCTACAGGAACGAGGGAAATGGCCGCTTCGTCGACGTGACCGAGCCCTCCGGCGTCGCGACAGCCTTCGGAAACGGGCTCGGGGTTACCTGTGGCGATTTCAACCTGGATGGGTACATCGACATCTACGTGGCCAACGACCTGGTGGCGAACCAGCTCTGGATGAATCAGGGCAACGGCACATTCCAGAACCAGGCTCTGCTGGCCGGCTGCGCAGTGAACCAGCAGGGAGCGGCCGAGGCAGGCATGGGCGTCGCCGCAGTGGACGTCGACCAGGATGGCGACCTGGACCTATTCATGACGCACCTGCGAGACGAGTCCAACACGCTCTACATCAACAAGAACGGCTTCTTCGATGACCGCACCGCCAAGAGCGGCCTGGGCAGCGCCAGCGTGAAGTTCACCGGCTTCGGCATGGGCTTCGCCGACTTCGACAACGATGGGGTCCTGGATGTCTACGTCGCGAACGGCCGTGTCGGTGTGCGCAAGCCGGTGTTCGATGAAGCCGACGGGTACGCCGAGCCCAACCAGGTCTTCCGCGGACTGGGCGGCGGCTCCTTCGAGGAGACCCTGCCGCGCGGTGGAACGGCGGCGCCTCTGATCGAAAACAGCCGAGGCATGGCCTTCGCGGATATCGATGGGGACGGAGACGTCGACGTCGCGCTGAGCGACAACGACTCGGTCGTGCGGCTGCTACGCAACATCAACGATAACGCCAACCACTGGGTAGAACTGCGGGTGCTCGACGATAGCGGCGCTGACGCACTCGGAGCTCGCGTGCGCCTGGTCTGCGCGAGTCAGACCTTCTGGCGCACGGTCGAGTCCGCTTTCAGCTATTGCTCCGCCAGCGATCCGCTGGTCCACATCGGTCTCGGAGCGCGAGATGGAATCAGCGAGATTGAGATCTTCTGGCCCGACGGCCAGCAGGAGAGCTTCGCGGGGGTGGCACTGGACCGCAGCCACGTGCTGAAACGCGGCAGCGGCCAGTGAGCACCGGTCAGAACGTGTAGCTGATCCTGAAGCCCGTGAAGCCGCCGCTGCCTGACGCGCTGCTGGCGAGGCTTCCGTCGACCACGCCATCCACGGAGGCGTAGCTCTGGAGGCGATAGCCCAGGTCGAACGCGACGCTGAGCGCATCGGTGGCGTAATAGGAAGCACCGACGCCGAGATTCGCGCCCAACCCGGTGTACGTCGCGTTTTCCTGGCGACCCAATCCGATCGAGCCTCCGTGGACCGTCAGACAGCCGACCCCGATCCCCAGTAGCACGTGCGGCTGAAAGCGTTTCTGGGCATTGAAGTGGAAGCGGAAGTCGAGGTTGTACGTGTCCGACGTACTGTCCACGACGCCCGAACGACTGACGTGTGCGCCTTCATGATCAGCGCTCGTGTAGTTGAACTCCATCGAGCGATTATCGCGCCTGATTCCGATCGCCCAGCCGGTGCCCGTACCGTCGTCGGCCGTGGGCATGATCTCGCTCGACCCACCGCCCGAGATAACGCCCATTCCGTCGAAGTCTTCGTCTCCGATCTTCGCGCGCAGCAGCAGACCTGCCACGTACACTCCGTCCTTGGCGCGAAAGTAGCTCGACTTGCTCGCAGCCGGCTCGTCCTGATAGGTGCGTAGCAGCGGCTGAAAGGCCGCCTTGTACGGAATGCTCGTGGCTCCCGCGCCCAGGTTGCTCGCCAGCCCGGTGGGCACCGGGCGCAGCGCGAAGGGCGCCTCGATCGGGGTCGATCCGAGCAGCGGCGCCGGGAGCCTTCCGAAGCGCCCTTGAGCCGATGAGAGAGACGCCCCCAGCCCCATCAACAGTGTCGTTAGCAAGGGGCCGCGCCACGCACGACGACAGGAACGCTCGTGTGTTGCGCGCTGTCCGCCGCTCTGCTCCGCCTCGTGGGTCTTGTGATTGGTGGTCCAGATTCGTACTTGCTGCGCCATCGTAGATCTCCTTCGGGTTAAACGATTCGGCGCGGGCATCGCGCTCAGCTACCTGGAGCAACCAGGTCTATGTGGATTACGGCCCCTGGTGAAATTTGTTGGGGAGCAGCTCTCTGGCGCGGTCTACGGCTGACCTCGCAAGAAAATTCCAGGTGTCTGAAATCTGCGCGGACGGCGTGTCTCAAGTGAGGCAGACGGCCACCCGTCGTCGATTCAAACCGCCCCGCTCAACCACCTACTACCCGCACTGTCATGAAGATCACGAACCCCGCTCTCGTCTCCCTGGCTCTCGCCATGACCCTCTCCATGTCGAGCTGCGCTGCCATGCTCACCGGAACTACCGGGAGTGTTCAGTTCGACTCCAACCCCCGCGGCGCCACCGTGCTTGCCGGCGATCAGGAAGGCGTCACACCCTGCCTGCTGAAGCTGCCCAAGAGCACGAAGGAGTTCACCATCCAGCATGAAAATCATGGTGAACAGGTGCTCACACTCGAGCGCACCTTTCAGGGCGGCATGGTGGCGATGGATATCCTGTTCACCCCTGGCTTCGGCCTCAGTGGCATGCTGATCGACGGCGCCACCGGCGCTTTCTACAAGCTGCCGCCTTCTGCCTACCACGACTTCACGCTGCCTGTCACGACCGAGGGTGACGACGAGGCTACGGTGACCCAGGAGGCATCGGCCCCGGCCACGCCCGAAGCGTAGAACGGGCCCGTTCGCCGGCGCCCTGAGGAGCGTCGCACGCCGAACCTCGACACCTTCAATGGGTCGAGGTTCGTTGCATCGACGGGCTCCCCCGGGCACCTGAAGAGTCCCGGAGCCTTGCAGGCCTCGACGTCTGGGCAAAACCCGGCTAGTCTCGACTTCTCGCCTACCTGGCTCCGACCGGGCCTCTTCCGAGAATGAGGGACTGCAAGAATGCTCGTCGCTGCTCGCCTTCTGACTCTGTGCGCCTTGGCCCATGCGGGGCAGGACACCGGGGCTACCCGTTCTCTCCTCATCGGGCAGCGGATCGAGTCCGAACTGGGCGAGTCCGCGCAAGATGGCGGTGATCCGGCTGCGGTCGTCGACTTTCGGATCGAGTTGCTGCAGGCGCAAGCCGTCACCATCGAACTACGCTCCTATGCGTTCGATGCGTATCTCGTCCTGCGTAATGAGGCCGGAGCCATCCTTGCCGAGGACGACAATGGTCTGACCCGTTCGCAGGCACGCCTCGTCATCGATGCGCCGACCGCGGACACGGTGTACACGCTTCAGGTGCGCGCGCACGATCGACGACATGGAGCCTTTGCGCTCCTGATGCGAGCCGGAAAGCCCACCGAACCGACCCTTGGCGAGACACGGATTGCAGCGCTGCGCGATGTCTCCCAGGGGTTGCAGGTTCTCGAGGCAATGCACGGGCCCGTGCACGCCAGCCTGCTGCCGCTCGTCGATGAACTCGGCGAGCTACAGGAGCGCGGCGGTGCACTCATGGACGCCCTCGATACCTATGTGCACGCCCTCGAGCTTCGCCTGGAGCTGCTGGGCGAGGATGACCCGGCGACAGTCGAGTCGATGAACATCGTCGGACTGGTCCACAAGGATCTCGGGAACTTCGACCAGGCAGCCGAGATGCTCGAGGCGGTCCTCGACATCCGGCTGGAGACGCTCGGGTCCGGGCACGCCGATACCGCGGTCAGTCAGGAGAACCTTGGGGTGCTCTATTGCGCGCTGGACCGCCTCGCGGAGGCGGAGCAGCTGTGCGCCCAGGCGGCACACACACTCGAGAAGCTCGGTGGCGATGAGGACGCCGAGACCCTGGTGGCGAGGAGCAACCTTGCCCACGCGCTGCGAGCACGGGGCAAGTACGAACAGGCTCAGGAGATGTTCGAGGAGATTCTCTCCATACGTGAACGCGTGCTTGGGCCGGAGCACATCAGCACCGCAAAGACGCTCAACAACCTCGCTGCCTTACTCGGTGAACGCGGGCACTACCGAGACGGGTGCGCGCTTCAGGAGAGAGCCCTGAGAATTCTGGGGCATGAGCTCGGGCCCGAACACCCGACCGTCGCACAGGTACTGAACAACCTCGGCAGTCTCCGTGAGTCCGCCGGGGACAGCGTGGGCGCGCGCACGCTCTTCGAACGGGCCCTCGAGATCCAGCAGGCCCGGCTCGGCGAGGCGAACTACATGGCGGCCACCACCCTGCAGAACCTGGCCGTGCTACTGGCATCGCAAGGATTGCTGGAAGAAGGCCTGGATCGCATGCAGCGTTCCGTGGAGATGCTGCGGCAGGTCCTGCCGAGGGGTCACATCCAGATCGCGGTGGCCCTGAACAACCTGGGCTCTATCTTCAACGATCAGGGCGCTCCCGGACCGGCACTCGTCGCCCTGCGCGAGGCAATGCAGATCGCCGGCGCCAGTGAGGATCCGGGCCTGCTGCGCGCGTCCATCCTGACCAACATCACGACCAGCATGCGCCAGTCCGGGCGGACGGCAGAGGCCGTCGCCAGCGCACGGGAAGCTGTCGAACTCAGCCGCGTCGTGTACGGGCCCGACCACGTCGTGACCGCACGCAACATGAACAACCTGATGGTGCAGCTCGAGGGGCCGGATCGCTTCGAGCTCGGTGCCCGCTTGCTCGAAGACGCGCTCGAAATATCCGATCGCGAACTCGAGCCCGGGCACCTCCAGCGTGTGACCATCAGGGCAAATCTGGCCACGCTGCATGCAGACCGTGGCAACTGGCACGCGGCCTGGGAGACCGTGGCCAGCGCTCCTTTCGGTGAACTGCGCCAGATCCTGGCCACGACGACCGAGGAACAGAGTTACCGCTTGCTCGCCAACAGGTTCTGGCAGATCGAGCTGGAGCAGACCTACGCGTCCAAGACGGCTGACTCCGCCGTGCACACGAAAACCTACGAGCGCGTGTTGAACTGGAAAGGCCAGATCGCGAGTTCCATGCAGGCGAGCCGCAAGCGTCTGCACCGATCCCTGAGCGCTGAGCAACGTGAGCAACTGGAAACGCTGCGCGGACTGCAGGGAGACCTCTCCAGGATCTCGTTCGAAACCGGACTGGACGCGGACGAGCGAGATGCGCGGATCACCGAACTGCTCGAACGTCGCAAGCGCCTGGAGATCCGTGCGCTCTCCTGGCTCGACTCCATCGGTCAGGCGACCGTATCCCTTAGCGATGTGCGGGACGCGTTACCCGATGGGGCAGCACTCGTGGACTTCACCCTCTGTCGCGGTTACTCGCCCGAGCGCAAGCTGCCGGGTGGCGCCATCCAGAACGGATCGGACACGGAACACCACGTGCTCGCCTGGACCCTTGGGCCCCGCGCCGAGCATCCCACTCCGATAGATCTCGGGCCGGCACGTGAGATGGAGATCGGCGTACAGAGCTTTCTGGACCAGATGCGCTCGGGGACACCACGCTCCAGGGACGACGCAAATGCGAGGCTGCGCGCAGCCCTCTGGGATCCTCTGGCAGGACACCTTGACGGCGCGGACATGGTGTTCATCTCGCCGGACGGATTCCTCGGTACCGTCCCCTTCGAGGCGATAGGGCTCGAGGACGGCAGTTTCCTCCTGGAGCACAAGGCCTTCGTCTACACGCAAAACATTGCGGGACTCGTAAACGCGAGCCCTCGATCCACGCTCATGGGTGGCGACCTGCTGTGCGTCGGAGGTGTGGACTTCGGCCGACGCGCCACGCCGATCGAGGCCGTCGACACGGGCGAGCGACAGAGCGTGGCGCCCCGATCGGGATCATCGATGAACGCCTGGCGTGACCTGCCGCATACGAGCGACGAGATCCATGCGCTCGCACGCCTGCATGAGGAGCTCGCGCCGAATGCGGCGACATGCCTCCTGCTGGAAGGCTCGCATGCGAGCGAAGAGAAGATCAAGCGAGAGCTATCCGGGAAGAGCATCGTCCACTTCGCGACCCACGGGTTCTTCCGCCCGGAGGGTGTCCTTTCGATCTGGGATGTCGCGAAGGCGGAAACGGGAACTCAACCTCTTCGCGCGCGCCCGGCACCCACGCTCCTCGCCGGGATGCACCCAGGCCTGCTCTCGGGGCTGGTGTGCTCGGGTGCGAACCTCGGGCCAATCGACGACCGCGACGACGGCTATCTGACCGCGGAGGAGATCGGGTGGCTCGATCTAGCCGGGCTGAATCTGGTGGTGCTGAGCGGCTGCGAAACTGGCCTCGGGATCGCGCGAACCGGGGAAGGGTTCATCGGACTACGCCGCGCCTTCGCGATAGCCGGTGCCCGAACCGTGATCTGCTCGCTCTGGTCGATCGAGGACGAGTCTGCCCATGACCTGATGGAGTCCTTCTACGCGGGCCTCTGGAAGCATGGACTCGGCAAGCTCGAGGCCCTGCGCGCGGCACAGCTCGAGATGCTGGCCCGAAACAGAAGCCTGCGGCTGGGTCCCAAACCCGAGACATGGGCCGCATTCGTACTCTCTGGCGACTGGCGCTAGCCCGGGCTATTCATGAGCTGCGAGGCGAAGCCGGCCGTTCGTGGGATTTCGTCCGCGTGGGCATGAGTAATCCGGGCCAGCCCGGATTACTCATGAAACGGGCGCCGAGACGCGAAACAAATGGCGCGGACCCTTGGATCAGGGTGCTTGGGGCCGACAGGGCGACGAAGCCAAACGATCGTTGCGTTCGGGCCGCGTGTTCATGAATTGTTCGGGCTAGAATCCCGGGTGCCCACCTCGGGCGTGTCGAGTCCCCAATTCTCCATGATGACCCAGCCTGGCGCCGAAACGGACAACGACGACCTGTGGATAGGCGTCTGCGAGCAGCGTGAGGGCGCCTTCGAGCGCCTGCAGGCCCTGATCAGGGAGGTTTGCTCGATGGTCTTCAGGCACTCGATGGTCCCCAACAATGAGCGCGAGCGGTTGTTGCAGGATGTCCTGGTGTCGGTCTGGGAGTTCGCCGGCAAGCAGAACGAAGCCCCGAGGAATCTTCGAGCATTCTTGAAATGGAGGGCCCGCGGGGTGCTCTCTGTTCTCAGGAGGGAACTCCAGGCCCGCCGCCGTGAGGATCCCGTCGATAGTGAAATGCCTATTGCAGACGAAAATGCGCTCCCGCTGGACAGTGTGGTCGCCGATGAGATGACCCATTCTTTCCAGCTCTGCCGAAACCGGCTGACGCCCGTGCTCGCGGCCGTCTGGGACGCTCGTTACGAGAGACACCTGGACCCGGCTGCGACAGCTGAAGAGCTCGGCATTCCGGCTGGCACGGTGGCAGTACGCCTGCATCGAGCAAAGGACGCGTTGATGGAGTGTCTGCGAGGCAAGGGGGTCGTCGAGTGAGCGTGCAAGAGAAGGACCTGCTGTTGATCTTGGACTACGTCGACGGGCGGCTCTCGCCTGAAGCGATGGTCGGGCTCGAGATCCGCTTCACGAACGATCCCGAGCTGGCAGCTGCCTACGAGTCCTTCGAAACGGTGGATGACCTGCAGCGCCAGGTCGCCCTGGCACAGGCACGCCCAAAGAAGCTCCGCTTGTTGCGCGGCGGTCGACACCTGCGCCCGATGGCGGCTGCTGCACTGCTCATGGTGGCCGCCAGCGTGTTCCTCACGCGGGACAAGGGAAGCTCGCTCTGCACGCAGGTGGCGATGGTGCCGAGCAGCGTAGCCTGGCCCGAGTTCAACCGTGCGCTCGGCGTCGGCGACGAATGGCAGGGCCGCACCCCGAATCCCCTGCGAGGCAGCGACCAGCCAGAATTTCCGCACGGAGAATACTTCGCGCGCGTTGCCCCTATTCAGGAGGCGCGCCTAGAACGCGCGCTGGTCGAGAAGACGGCGCCGCCGATGGAGTACTTCAACGTGGCGCTGCGCCCCGGGTCGGCCTGCTCGGCGCTCGTCTTGATGGCCGATGCGACTGGCCGTGTGGTCGACCACGAGGGTAGCCCCTACGCCCCGGCCTTCCCGGCGACCGAGTCCTGGACGGCGGATTCAGGACGGCTCGCGGCCGACCGCCTGGAGGTCCTGCCCCGGCGCAACCTCGTATTGAACGACGACCAACGAATCGGCCGGTATGACCCGGGCTTCCTCGTGCCCATGAAAGCCGTCCGACTCGAGGTTCTGGTCGGTCTGCGCAAGGCTCCACTGGACCAGGCCCTCAGGGACTCCCTGGGCCTGCTTCTGAGCGACCTCGCCCAGGTTCCGCCAACGCCACAGGGCACGTCGGAACGGCTGCGGTCCTGGCTGCGCGAGCACGGTTTCGAGGTCACGACGTCCTCGGTCGAGGAACCGCAGGACTGAGGCGGGACCGACGCTTCTGGCGACGCCCTGGTCGATGCCGACGGAAGCGGTGCGCGTCCGGGCCAGACGGCCCACGGGAGCCAGGGGGCGGGGGGCAAAACGAGCTGCCCAAAAATGTGCCGCCAGGACGCTGCATGGCGGATTTTGATCTGGCTCGGTACTTCCGTTTTTAGCAGGCTCGGGCTCCCCCCCCTCTGGCTTCGAATCAACATGAAGAACCTACGCGTCACCGGACTCACCCTCGGACTTTCGATCGCCCTCTCCTTCGTCGCCGCCTGTCAGAGCTGGCCCGAAACTCCGGATTACGGGCGCCCGCTGCCACTCAACGCTTCGGCGTTGCTGGCGCTCGAGCCCGGCGAGAGTCCGCCCGACCTGCGCGCCACTTTCCAGGAACGGCGCTCGATCCTTGAGCCCCTGCAGCGCTCGATCGACTGGACCGAGCGCGACTCCTCGCGGAAGTACTTCCCGATCGCCAGCATCACCCACGACCGCGCCTTGCGCAGCCTGCAGCGCTTCAAGGAACTGCTCGAATCGTCGACGACCCACAACGAGTTCCAGGCAACGATCGAGCGCGAGTTCGACTTCTACAAGAGCGCTGGTTGGGATGGCGCCGGCGGTGGTGTCCTGTTCACGGGCTACTACACGCCGACCCTGGAGGGCAGTCGTGAGCTGACGACGACCTTCCGTTACCCGCTGTATGCGCTGCCTACCGATCTGGTCAAGGGTCACGAAGGTGAGATCCTCGGACAACAGACCGAAGCGGGCGTGCGCCCTTACCCCACGCGGCGCGCGATCGAGGCCGGCGGCCTGCTCAAGGGCCGCGGGCTGGAACTGGTCTGGCTGAGCGATCCGCTCGACGCGTACATCGCTCACGTGAACGGTTCGGCCGTGATCCGTCTGCGTGATGGGTCCGAGTATCGGCTCGGTTACGCGGGCAAGAACGGTCGCCCCTACTCCTCCCTCGGTCAGGCCCTGGTTGCGGACGGGCGACTGGATGCGGACGAGGTCAACATGGTCACCCTGCGGGACTGGATGGATCGCAACCCCGAGCTGGCGCAGGCCTACCTGGGACGCAATGAGTCCTTCGTGTTCTTCACGCCGATCGACGGTGACCCGCGCGGCAGCCTGAATGTCGAGGTCGCGGCCGAGCGATCCCTCGCTACCGACAAGCACCTCTTCCCGCGCGGCGCCATGGTCTTCGTCGACGCCACGGTGCCGTCACGCAGCGGCCATCCCGCGCCCTACCGCAAGCTCATGTTCGACCAGGACACCGGCGGAGCCATCCGCACCGCCGGTCGGGCCGACATCTACCTCGGGGTCGGCGATGAGGCGGAGTTACGAGCTGGCAGCACGCGCTCGGTGGGTCAGATGACCTACATGTTCCTGGCCGAGTGAGCCTCCACCGCCCGCGCTTCAACACCAGAGCGAGCGCCTGCACCGTATGACCTACGTCGTTGCGCTAATCGTCATCGTCGCCGTGTCGGGGATCATCGTTCGCGCCGGAGGACTGGCCCTCTACAAGACGGGCCTCTCGATGGACTCCGCGATGTTCCAGTCGCAGTCGGCCTTCATGGGGGTCGGCTTCACGACCGCCGAGTCCGAGAGCGTGGTCTCGCACCCGGTGCGCCGGCGCATCATCCGCATCCTGATGCTGCTGGGCTTCGTGGCCGTCACGTCGACCCTGGGCACCCTGGTCTCGTCCTTTGCGCAACCGAGCGCGAGCACGGTCGAGCCGCTCACAAAGGTCGGCGCCCTGGCCCTGGGCATCGTGGTGATCTGGCTCACCTTCCGGACACGGGCGTTCGAGCGCGTCCTCAACACGATCATCACGACCGCCCTGGAACACACCAGCGAACTGCACATCGTCGACTACGAGGAGGTGCTGAAGCTCAACAAGGGCTACGCGGTGGCCCAGGTGACCATCGATCAGGGCTCCTGGCTCGCGGAGCGCAGCCTGCGCCAGATGGAGCTCGCGGCCGAGGGCCTGCTCGTCCTCAGCATCCTGCGCAGCAACGGCTCCACCCTGGCGACGCCCAGCTCCAGTGCAAGACTGGAGGTCGGCGACCGCATCATGTGCTACGGACGCTCCGACGTGCTCTCCAACATCGGTGCCCGGACAGATGACGCACACGGCGAACGCGCCCATGACCTGGCGGTCCGGAAACAACGGCTGGTGCAGGTCGAGGAACGTGCCGAGGATCGTCTCGAGCAGCTCGAGGAATCCAGCGACGACCAGGATTTCGCTAGCGCCCCTTGAGGTAGAGCTTCTCGACCGCGCTACGGGCCCAGTCGGTCTTGCGCAGGAACTTCAGGCTGGAGTTGACGCTGGGATCGTGGGTGAAGCACCGGATGCGGATGCGCTCGCCCAGCTCGGACCATCCGTGGCGCTCGACCAGCTGCTCGACCATGGCCTTGAGGGTGACGCCGTGCAGCGGGTTGTTCGTCTGTTCCTGACTCATGGTGGGGCCTGTGTAGGGTACGCGACCGCGAATCGTCGCCGTCCATGTCCAGCAGGGCGATTGTACCAGCTGCGACAACCTGCGAGGATCGGCGGCCAACGGAATAGGCCTGCCCGCCAAGGAGCGCACCCCACATGTCTGAATACGAAGTAATCAGTTTCACCGTCGAGCCCGTGGAGGGCGACGACCAGATCGCGATCACCATCAACGCCTCCGACGGGAACAAGTGGGAGTACGGGATCCCGTTCAGCCGCAGCTCCGGACGCTACACGTTCGAGGAGATCGATGTGCTCGCCATGGACTTCGGAGACGAGTTCGCCGAAGAGCTCTCCGAGAAGCTCGAAGCCGTCGTCGCCAAGGAGTGCGGCGGAAACTAGTCGACGATCGCGTCGATACGGCGTTGCCAGTCCCGTGTCACGTCGGGATCCGTCTCCAGGGCGAGAGCGCGCCGCAGCAGTTCCCGAGCTCGCTTCGCGCCGCCACGTGTGACGTGCAGCGCCGCCAGGTCCGATAGCAGCTCCTGGTCCGTCGGAGCGAGCTCACTGGCGCGTTCGAAAGCCGACAGGGCCTTGTCCACATCCCCGCTGAGCAGGGCCGCGTACGCGAACTCGCGCTGAATCTGGAGGTCCTGGGGCTCCGCACGTACGGCCCGCTCGTACCAGAGCACGCCCAGCGCCAATGCCTGAGGGCGCTCGATCGCCAGGCTCGGCCTGACCGCCAGGCGCGCCGCCTCGAGCAGAGAGACAGCATCGCGATCCGGTCGCTGCAACAGCTCGCGCCAGGCGTCGAACGCCAACGTGTCTTCACCGAGTGCGGTCAACACGCGCGCCCGCAGCAGCCGCAACTCGGGCCCATCCTGGCCGAGCTTGAGGGCGCGATCGAGCGCCTCACGGGTGTGGACCTGCTCCCCCGCAGCCCACAACCATGGGGCCAGCTCCCACCACCAGGCGCCCTGATCCGGATCCTCCCGTAACGCCGTCCGTAGCTCGGTAATCGCGCCGTCATTGTCACCGAGCTCGGCCCGCGCCTGGGCCGCAACATGGGCCAGCTGGGCTCCGGAGGCTCCGAGGCCGCGACTGTCGCGCACGACGGACAGGGCGCTGGCCGGATCGCCGCTCCCGAGCAGAGCTTCCGCGGTGGGAGCCGCCACGCTCGCGCGCTGGTCGGGGTCGTCGCGGTAGACGCCGTACCACAGGGCGGCGGCCCGGCGCCAATCACCCATGTCGCTCGCCACCTGTGCCTGCTGCATGGTCTCCGCCCGGGCAGGGTCCGTGCTGGCACAGGCCAGCAAACCCAGGAGGATCGGTAGCAGGATCGAGGTGATGGGGCGATGCATGGTGCTGGGCGAAGCGTCCAAGGGTACCGAAAGAAACCCGCGTTGCCCCGCGGGCGCCGGATGTGGGAGACTCAGGGCCCCACGATCCGCCCCCGGGGCGTACCGGCCCTTCGACCATGGTGTTGCGTCACGTATTCCTCGATTTCGGAAACACACTCGTGCGCGAGGTTCCGTCACGCTTCGAGATCTACGCCCAGGCCGCACGCGGGCACGGAGTGAAGATCCACGAAGACGAGATGCGCACCCTGATGATCCGGGCCCACGAAGCGTTGCCCAGCGAGATCGACGGCGCCTGGCGCTACACCGACCCGTGGTTCCGGAGCTACATCCGGCTCATCTTCGGAGACGAGCTGGCGCTCGCGCCGGATGACTGGGGCGCCTTCCAGCAGCAACTCTTCGCACGCTTCGCCGACCCCGATACCTTTCAGCTGTTCACCGGTTTCGAGCAGCTCGTGGACGCCATTCGGGCCGAGGGGCTCGGCCTGGGCCTGATTTCCAACTGGAGCCCGCGCCTGCCGGGCTTGCTCCATAGCCTCGGGCTCGAGGACGTATTCGATCCGGTCGTCTGCTCGGCAATCGAGCGCATCGAGAAGCCCTCGCCAGGCATCTTCCATCTGGCCCTGGAACGGGCCGGTGTACCCGCCGAGGCTTGCCTGCATGCCGGCGACCATCCGGACAAGGACTGCCGCGCTGCCCGCGACGTCGGCCTGCGCACGGTACTGGTCGACCACGCCGACGAGCTCGGCTCGGACTCCGGACCCCATCATCGGGTAACATCGCTCGAGCAGTTGAAAGACCACCTCCTCGAGTTAGCAGTCCGTTGAAAAAGTGCTCCGGATGCCACGGCGGCAGCATCGACTCTGGTGTGGTGTCTGGAAACGCAGGCGAATCGGTGGATTCGGCGAGGATTTCAGGCGCCGCACCGGAGTCGAGGATGCTGTCATGGTACCGGATCACGTTTTCAATGGGCTGCTAGGAACATGAGCGACCTCGACACTTTGCAAACTGAACTGGACGACCTGGGCGCTTCATTGAAGGAGCTACGCACGACCCTCGGCGAGCATTTCCTGGGCCAGGAAGAGACCACGGAGCTGTTGCTGCTCTGCATGCTCGCACGCGGCCACGCACTGCTCGAGGGTGCGCCGGGCCTCGGGAAGACCACCCTGGTGCGCACGCTCTCGGCGCTGCTGGAGCTCTCCTTCGCGCGTATCCAGTTCACGCCCGACCTGATGCCGGCCGATATTCTGGGCACGCGCGTGCTGCACTTCGACGCCGGATCGGAGCGCAAGTTCACCTTCGAACCGGGCCCGATCTTCACGCAGGTGCTGCTGGCAGACGAGATCAACCGCGCCACGCCGCGCGCGCAGTCCGCCATGCTCGAAGCCATGCAAGAGCATCAGGTGACGCTCTTCGGGGAGACCCGTCACCTGGACGAGCCCTTCATGGTGATCGCGACACAGAACCCGATCGAGATGGAGGGCACGTACCCGCTGCCCGAAGCACAGCTCGACCGGTTCCTGTTCAAGATCGAGCTCTCGATGCCCGACCAGAAGACGCTCGAGCGGGTGCTGACGATGACGACGGCGGGCCAGGCCGGCGAGCTCAAGCCCGTGCTGAACAGAAAGAACGTCCTGCGCCTGCAAGCCCTGTTGCGCGAGGTCCCAGCGAGTAGCGACATCGTCACGCTTGTCAGCCGCCTGATCCTCGCCACGCATCCGTCCAACGAGACCGCGCCCGACCGCATCCGCAGCCTCGTGCGCCATGGCGCGAGCCCGCGGGGTGGACAGGCACTCCTGCTCGCGTCCAAGGCCCGAGCGCTGCTACGCGGTCGCCTGCACGTCACCACGGACGATGTGCGCGCGCTGGCCGCTCCGACACTGCGGCATCGGCTGGTGCTCTCCTACGAAGGCGAGGCCTCGGGCGTACACGCCGATGAGCTGGTGGACGACGCGCTCTCGGCAGTTGGGCTCTGAGACCGGTGACCGGAATACTGAAGCGCCGGGCGTGACGTACGCTCGGCGCTTCAGTGTTCTGTGAGCGGCAGCGACCCCGCCGCCTCGCGTCAGCTGACTATTTCTGGAGCTCGCGACCGAGCTTCTCGAAGTCGCAGGCCTGGATCTCGGTCTTCGCGATCTGGCCCATCATCGTGAAGCGTGCATGCTCCGCGGAGTCCTTCATCTCGAAGCGCGAGCCGAGCGGCATCGCCTTGGGTCGACGCCGGTTGCGCCTGGGCGCACTGGCCGTGGCTTCCCTGACCATCTCGGAGAGGTTCTCCGGCAGGCCCGCGGGCAAGCTCTCTCGATGCTCGAGTGCGCGCCGGGCGCGCCGGCAAACCTCGAGGGTGCTCGTGAGATTGGTCTGGATCTTGCGCAGGCGAGCCACGTCGGGCTTTGGCCCGGCCAGTGACTTCTTGACCTTTGCGTGGGCCACCTCCAGGACAGCGATCAAGCAGTTCAGCTTGCGCATCAGGCGGTCGCGGTAATCCGCCGAATCGAGATTCGACTCCTGGAACGGTTCCTTGGTTTCGTCAGACATGGGTAGCTCGTGGTCTATCTTGCGGAGGTCATCAATCTGGACACCTGAGACTACCCCCACTGCAGCGCTCGAGTCGGAATGGCCTCCGGAGAATCAGACCGATGCTGCGTGGAAGAAATGTCCCCCTACCAGGGTCGATGTCACCTGGGAGCACCGCGGGCGTGAGCTTATCTCAGAACGCTGACTGCACGGTCTGGTACAGCTCGTCCGGATCGATCTGACCCATGATGATCAGCCTCCATCCCTTGAGCGTGCCCGTCACCAGATTCCACGGGCCGACCGGCATGGACTGCACGGTCCCGAGATGGCCGCCGTGGCTGTGATCAAGGTCTTCCTCAGGCTTGCGGTGCAGCAGCGCCATGCGCGATACGCCATCGGTATAGACGCGCTTGAACCAGTCATTCCCCTGCCCATCGGCCACGACTCGCCCGCTCTCGATCCGATATCCGGACGGCAACAGGCTGGGCGTCAACACGTCAAAGCCGACCTGCGCGACCAGATCGCCGTTGAGGTCTATCGTCCGGCCATCGAAGTTCCGCCGGATCAACTGGAAGTTGGACAGGTCAGGCGTGAAGTCGATCGACTCGAACTCCATCTCGCCGAGCAACACTCCGTTCCGGTCCACCTGTTCCCAGCGCAGCGTCAGGCCAGTCTCGGGTTCAACCCATACACGGTAGTAGCCGCCCAGCGGTGAGTCCTGGCGCTCGAAGCGCAGGCGCAAGCACGACACGCCCGCCACCGTATCCGCGTTCGACTCGTGCGCGATGGTGTAGTTCTGCAGCACCAGATGTCTGTCGGTGATGCGGAAGTCCCTGAACTCGAACGTGAAGACCTGCCGACTGTCCTGCAGGATCATGAACAGATCGACGTCATCGGGCCCCTGCAGGAGCTCCACTGTATCGAGCGCGAACTGGCCCTCGCCGTCGCAGCCCACCTCCTCGAGGTACTCGAGCACCTCGTCACGGCCATCGTCCACGAAGTGAAGCTCGATCCGGCGCAGACCACTGAAGCGCGCCGCGCGGTGCGAAGCCTGCATGCGGTCAAGCAAGCGCGTCGATTCGACCGACAGGCTCCCGGCATTCAGGTCGCTGCCGCCCACGCGCACATCCTCGACGCCGCCGACAACCGCGCCACCCGTGGGTGACGGACTGCAGCTGGCCGTGAGCAGGAGTCCTGCAACAGCCAGGAGCCGGGGAATGTGATCGAGACGAGCCATGACTAGTCGGCGCTTCCGAGCATCCCCCCTGAAAGGCCGTCGACCCAACGCCGGGTAGCGGCGTCCAGCGACGCGCTGCGCGGCGAGGAGATCCGGATGATCTCGAAACGGTACGGGCTCGCTGTCGCCTCACCCTGGGCCAGTTGCTGATCTGCGTCTGCGCCCGACGTCTCTGGCGTCCGGTCCGGGGTCACCGCCCAGAGAGCGAGCAGAACGAGCGACGCAGTGACGATCGCCGCCATCGGCGAGCGCGTGCCACGTTCAGCGCGCAAATCGTCGGTCTCGGCCCTGCTGGCCTCGTACTCGCGCTCGACGCGGTCGAGCAGGGCGTTTGGCGCCTTCGTGATGAAGGCTGCCTCCATACGTCGAGCGAGCACCGGAGGCGCTTCGAGATGGGGCAACGAGCTCACCGCCCGTATCGCTCTCTGCTGCCGATGTCCGGGCTGGAGCGCGGCGACAACTCGCCCTTCCAGGTCGGCCGGCGCCGGCAATCGCGAAAGGCTGCCGAGCAGCCGAACCTGAATCAGTAGACGCTTCCAGTGACCCGCGCACTGCACACACGTTCGTCCGTGCTCGGCGAGGTCCGGCTCTGAAGCCGCGGCGCACCATCGTTCCAGCGCTTGTGCCGGGTCGATCACTCGCCCATCATTGCCCGTGGGCAAATCGAGAGCGACGACATGCTCGTAGGCCTGCTCTCTGAAGGTGCGGCAGCTCATCGGATCTGGTGCCGGTCGATCACAGGTGAGAGTTCACGGTCCAGCGCCGCGTGCGCGCGGGACAGACGGGATTTGACGGTACCTAGCGAAATCCGCAGCGTCTCGGCGATCTGCTCGTACGACAGACTCTCGGCGTAACGAAGAACGGTAATCTTCTGCATCTTCGGGCTGAGGCGCAGGATCGCTTCCTGGATCTCAACCTCGAGCTCGTGACGGGAGGCTGCCGCCTGGGGCGCCTCGCTGCGCTCGTCGCAAAAGTCCAGCTGGGTCCCGTCCTCGGAAGCCGATCCGCGGATCGAGTCAAGCGAGGCCACACCCCTGGATCGACTGCGGCGCTTGAGGTCGATGCTCGCATTCACTGCGACGCGATAGACCCAGCTCGAGAACCTGGACTCGAAACGGAATTCGGCGACCTTGCGGAAGATGATGCCGAAGGTCTCTTGGGACGCGTCCAGGGCATCGGTGGCGTTACCTGTTATCCGATAGCAGACGTTGTAGACCCGGTCCTTGTACAGCTCATAGAGGTCCCGGAACGAACCCTGGAAGCCGACATCTCGGTCCTTCTGGCACGCGAGCACGAGGTCGCGGTCGGGGTCGTTTTTGAGCGGTTTCGGCATGGCTGGGCTGTTAAGGACGAACGCCGAGCGTGCCCGGTTCCATCAGTTACTTATGGTCTGAGCAACGAAGCCCGGCGGGTCCACTGATGGCAGAACCCACCCTCACAGCAGGGCTGGGTCCTTGGGGGCGACGTTGAAACGCTGAACTGGGAGGGGCGCTCAGCCACCAACCAAGGAGATCGGATCGACGGTATCGAAGGTCGAGCCTGCCGATGAGCCGCACGATCCAGCACAGAACGAGTCCCAGCCGTCCTCACAGGCAGCGCTGGTCACCTGGCGCGTCAGAATGGACCCGGAGGAGCCCACGGGCGCAGTTTGCTGGACACAGGCCGCTCCAGCGGTCGCGTCGTCATCACCACCACCGCCCGATGCGGGGATCGGAACGTGAGCACTGCCACCATTCATGGGCGCCAGCGAAATGCCGTCGGCAAACCAATCGGATTGGGCGTAGTCGGTGCGGACCAAGGTCGTGTATCCGCCGATCGTCTGTAGATCGACAACAGCTGCGGCATCGAACTGATTCGCGGCTCCGCGGAAGCCCACCGCACCGTAGTACGAGGCGTACCCGAGCCTGCGAATAGTGCGCGGCGAGACCTGCCGGTCGACGATGTAAACGCGTCCTGAGCCGCGAACATCGACCATGCTCGTGATCGATGTACGATCAATGCTGGTGTTGCTGAAAGCCACCATCCGGCCGCGGGCAGCCGCCCCGAAGGCCAGGCGCTTGTTCGAGAAATCACCGTCTGCGACGTAAACGGCTGCGAAGATGTGGTTGAAACCACCTCCGCCACGGGCGGACAGGGCGACCGTCACCTCAAACGACTCCGGGAGGTCGACGCTCGAGAGCGGGTCGCTGTGGCGCGCGAACTCCTCGAGATCACTGACCCCGTCCCCATCGGTATCGCTCAGGGCGGGCGAGGTGCCGATGACCATCTCCTGGGCATCGGCGAGACCATCACCATCCAGATCCAGGTTCGTGGACATTTCCACCGCGGCAAGTGGTTGGGTAATCGGCGCGGATTGGCGCAGCGCAATCGCGATCACGGCCAACGGAACACCAAGCATCGCGGCGACGGAGAGGAACCCTGACGGCGACCGGGGTAACGTTCTGTGGTTCATGGTCATACTTCGGCGGGACCGACCTCATTCGTTGCGGAGGAACACGGCAAGCGGATACCGTGGCTAGCCAGGCTGTCTATCAATGTAGGCCGTCCCCCGGGTATTCGTCAAGGTAGGCAATTCCATGAGGACAAGGGTTCCATAGGTCGGAGCATTCGCCCCCCCCTGAGAGCCCCCAGATGGGGGTTCGGCCCATATTCCCCGTCTGGGACCGGCTCGCCCAATCCCCGAGGTCCGCGGCACGGAATTTGTAGCCCAGAGGCCGGTTGAGCCCGGCGGTGATCTGGTTAGTATTCCCGGCCGATTAGCGGCGCCCGTAGCTCAGCTGGATAGAGCGTTCGCCTCCGGAGCGAAAGGTCACAGGTTCGAATCCTGTCGGGCGTACCAATCCCCGATTTCACGGCCAGCGCGCGTAATCGAATTCGAGCTGACTCTCGTCATTGCCCGCCGTGGCCATGACGGACCCGTCTTCACGACGCTCGTACAGGAGCCACTTCGGAAAGTCGTGGTCAGGGTTCTCGAACAGCACGTGCTGGTCACTCCGGTCGGCCATCTCGAACTCCGTCCCCGCGCGCCCACCGGGTTGGGCCACGTACACGAGTCTGTCGCCGCGTTGCTCGATGCGCAGGTACTCGAAGGACGTCATTCGGCCGTTGGTGACCGTACGGCCAATTCCCAGCATCGCGCCCCCAGCGGCCGGAATCCACGTTTCCTCGATGAACCCGTCCGAACGCGAAACGCGCCAGGTGGCGACCAGCCACTCCAGTTCCTCGAGCATCGTCGGCGCCTCGGTGACCAATTTGTCCTCCTCGGACGAACCGTTCACTGCCACGGGAACGGCGGTGGTCGGCGCGCCCGGGTCGACGAGCGGCCCGTCCGGAGTGATCGTGGAGCATGCCGCACAGAGCACGAGAACGACGGGGGTCAGCTTGAGCATCTGGAACAACAGGGTGGCCTCGCGGACGGGGTGACGGGTTCGGATGGCGGGAATTGTACCCGGGCCGCCCGGACGCCCCGTGGGGACCCGATCCGAAGCCGTACACTGGCGCGATGGACGACTATCGCTCACGACCCGGTGATGAAGAGGTCGAGCCTCTCTTCGCTGGCCTCGGGGTGTCCGAGAATCAGGCCGGGAGCGTCCCGCCCCAGCGCAGGCGGGTGTGGGCCTGGCTGGTCGTCCTGGTGGCAGGCGCGGCGATCTCGATCTGGTCCCTGAGCTAGGAGGCTGTTGATAAAGTGCTCCGGATGCCAGGGCAGTAGCATCCGCTTCAGTGTGGTGTTTGGAAACGCAGGCGAATCGGTGGCTTCGGCGAGGCTTTCAGGCGCCACACCGAAGCGGAGGATGCTGTCCTGGTGCCGGATGACTTTTTCAACGGCCTCCTAGCAGCCCGTTGAAAAAGTCCCGTAGCGAGACGAAGCCATCTTCGTCGCAGCAAGGAGTGCGAAGTCGAGACGGCGGAGGCGGCCCTGTAGGGCCGCTGAGCACGGCTCGACGAGCACGACGCA
>JBLHKW010000065.1:0-26094 GCA_047618565.1 Planctomycetota bacterium | reverse complement strand
CGCCCTCTCCGCCGCCGCTGCGTCGTGCTCGTCGAGCCGTGCTCAGCGGCCCTACAGGGCCGCCTCCGCTGTCTCGACTTCGCACTCCATGCTGCGACGAAGATGGCTTCGTCTCGCTACGGGACTTTTTCAACGGGCTGCTGGGGTGCTACTGCCCTGGTGCCGGACGACTTTTCAACGGCCTCCTGGCGCGGCAGTGCCATATCGCGGCAAGGCAGTCCGGCCCTGGCGTCAACGAAATCAGCCCGCCCGGTGATTCGCGCAGAGCGCATCACCGGGCAGGCCGTGTAGAGATATCTGGGCACTCCGTTCACACGGCGTGCCCGGCTGTACGCCTTAGCGGCGCTTGCGGGGGCGCTGCGGGCGACCGTAGTCCTCGTAAGAACTGGTCACGGGCCGATCGCGGGTCTCGCGATACGCCTCGCCGACTCGGAGGGTGCGCCCTCCGAGATCTGTCCCGTTCAGGGCTGTGAGGGCGCTCTCTGCGTCCTCCTCGCTGCCCATCTTGACGAATGCAAATCCGCGCGAGCGACCTGTTCGCGCCTTTTTGCGGATGGTTACGGTCTCGACTTCGCGGCCATCGCTAGCGAAGAGATCGCGTAGCTGGTCCTCGGAATAGTCGAGAGGGAGGTTGCCGATATAGAGGTGTTGCTTCACTTGCCTGCTACCTTGTCGGAGCTCGGAGTGTCGTTGAGCAGTAAAAAAGTAAAGCGAGCGGCAGCGCTCAACTGCCGCTCGCTATTCATGTCAAGCCGCCGGGTTTACCAGCGGTTGCCGCCGCCGCCGCCGCCGCCGCTGCCACCACGGCCGCCGCCACCACCGCCGCCGTAGCCACCGCCACCGCCACCGCCACCGCCACCGCCGCCACTACGGGGCTGGCGCTCGCGGGCTTCGTTGACCGTAAGGCTGCGGCCGTCAAGCTGCACGCCGTCGAGAGCCTGGATCGCGGCTTGCGCGTCCTGCTCGTTGTTCATTTCGGCAAAGCCGAAGCCGCGCGGGCGGCCCGTGTCGCGATCCATCATGATCGTGACTTCCTTGACACTGCGGCCGTCCTGGCCCAGGGCCTCACGCAGGGAGTCTTCATTCGTATCGAAGCTGAGGTTGCCGATATAGAGTCGGTTACCCATAGGGGTCGTTCCTTTTCCGTTAGTCAGCGCGTTCTTACCTGACCGGACGGAAAGGCTTGCTAGCGCGGATCATTCTCTGGGTGTCAATCTGTGCGCCACCCCGATTGGGTGGTGCTAAGCGACGTTCCAGCGTGAGACTCACATTGAGCTCTCGGCCGGAACGCTGCACGTAAGTGCCGTCGACGTGGGGCGGATGGACCGCGCGGGGAGAGGACGTGGGAGGCACTGGGGAAGCTTGGCGGCGGTGGGTTCGAGCGCGGGAGTTGGCTCGGACCGATGACCTTCACCACCGGCGACCGTCACTTTACCAACTCCCATCCCATCGCTTTGTCCTTTTCTAAGTCTTTTTCAACCACCGACTTAGCCCCACGAATGGGCCCGATTTGGGGATCCAGGGTACCTCGCCGGGGCCCATCTGGTGAACATCCGACCACGACCGAGGTCAGCGCAGGCTACGGCGAAGGTGGTAGGAGCCCAGCTGCGGGTGCCACGCGGCGCCCCCCCCCGAGCCCACGCGATCTGGGGTACGATGACCCTGGCGGTGCGGCACCGTCCGGAGGCGCAGACTCACCGGGCGGCGCCGTGACATGGGTAGGAATTGGCGCTCGTCCTTCTGGACCTGTGGGCGGGATTCCATCTGTGCATCCGGGACGATGTCCCGCCGCCCAGCGTCACTTTGATCCCCATGCTCCGTGCTCACTCATTATCCGGTATGAATCACTTTGCTCGTTTGCTGACGGCAGCGCTCATTCCCACGGCCATCGTCGGGTCCGCCCCGGCGCAGCAGTTCCAGCGTCAGCCCGGCACGCTTCCGGGCGCGACGCGCTGGACCGAGGGCGTCTCCCTGGCCGACGTCGACAACGATGGCGACCTGGACATCCTGTTCGCGGAGGGCGAGGGCTTCGCCAGCGCCGGGACGCAACGCCAGAACATCCTGATCATCAACCAGCTGGTCGAGCAGGGGCCCGGGATCTATACCGAGGAGAGCGTCGCGCGTCTGGGCGTGAACCGTTCGAACGGCAAGAGTGTCGTGACGGCAGACGTCAACGACGACGGCTGGGTGGACCTGCTCTACCTCAATGCCTTCAACACGGACCCGCCGTCCCTCTACATCAACCGCGGCGCTGCGCAGCCGGGCTTTTTTGACCTGGAGAGCTCCACGCGCGGCTTCACCGAGTCCCTTAATTCGGCCGACGCCCAGTTCGGCGACCTCGACGACGACGGCGACCTGGACGTGATCATCGCCGACGGCGGGGACAGCTTCCTGAGCGGCCCCGGCGGTAAGCCGCGCCTGTACTTCAACGACGGCGATGGCTTCTTCACCGAGGACGCGGTCGCCATGAACGCGCCCACCAAGGTCGCGCTGATGGACGTGCAGCTGCTCGATGCGGATGGCGACTGGGATCTGGACCTGTTCATCACCAACCGAGCGAACAATTCGGGCGGGCTGCACTACCTGATGCTGAACGACGGCGCGGGATCGTTCACGAATGTGTCGAGCCAGATGCCTGCCACCTCAACCTTGACCTACGAGGCCGAGCCGGCTGACCTGGATGGGGACACGGATGTGGACTTCTTCTTTCTCAGCCAGACCAGCTTCTTCGAAGGTGTGATCCGGAACGACATCGTCCCCTCCGGGTCCTTCGGATTCACCGCATTGCCGGCCTCGCCCGAAGGCATCGACGACAACGAGGTGGCCTACCTCGACTACGACAACGATGGTGACCTCGATGCCTTCGTCGGATCGCTCGGCAATCGCGAGAGGATCTACCGCAACAATGGATCCGCGGTATTCACCAGCATCGCGGGGCTGATCACGTCGGTCGCTGATCCGACCCTGGACATGGCCATCGGCGACCTGGACGGGGATGGCGACTACGACGTGATCACCACCCAGGGCGAGGGCGCTTCCAGCCAGTGGGGCAACAAGCTCTATCTCAACACCGGTGCGGCGGATGACCTTGCGCCCGTGGCCCTGGCTACCCATGTACCTGCCTCGGCGGACGCGTTCCCGATCCTGGTCCACACCCGGGTGCAGGACCAGGTGCTCGATGACTCGGTCCATTACCTCTCGTCGACCTTGGCCTACGCGTCGCGTTCGGCGCTGGCGCTCGACGTCGACCTCGTCGGTGGCGTCTTCTCGCCCGCCAGCGTGGTCGTGGCGAGCGGTACGCGGGTTCGCTTCACCAACCAGGACGCCGCAGCGCATAACATCGTTGGCACCACGGCGCTCTACGAGTTCGACCTGCCGCTGGCCGCCATGGGCGGAACGGCTGACTTCACGTTCGTGCGCCCTGGCGTGTACACCTACCAGAGCAGCCCCGGTGGCGCGCTCGGACAAGTGACCGTCGTCGGCCCGTTGACCGAGGTGGTCGGCCGCAACTCCGGTGGCAGCATCTTTCGTTACGAATTGCCCTGCTTCGACGTACCGGACGGCGAGATCGTGGTCGAGCCGATGTACGAGGACGCCGTCGGGAACCGCAGCGTGGGGCTGGTCGAGGCCGTGGCCTATACCGGCGCAGCAGCGATCGGAACGAACTACTGCATCGGCGCGATCAACTCCGCCGGCCTGAGCGCGTCGATCTGTGCGGTCGGGAGTGCCGACGTGACGGACAACGACTTCACGCTGATCGTCTCGAACGTGGCTCCCAACAAGCCGGGCCTGTTCTTCTACGGTGACGCGCCGGTGCAGGTCCCGTTCAACAACGGAATCCGTTGCGTGGGCGGCATGACCCAGCGACTCCAGGGCCCGCGTTTCGTGGACGACGCCGGCCGTCTGGCGCGAGTCGTCGATCTGATGTCGTCGCCCGCTGTGGGAGATATCACGGCCAACGTGCCGATCACCACCTACTTCCAGTTCTGGTACCGCGATGCCATGTCGAGCAACCTGTCCGACGGCATCTCGGTGAGCTTCCAGTGAGCCGCACGGATGTAGCGCTCCCGGGAAGCTGGGGTCGCTACATTCCGTAGCGGGTGGCGACGAACAGGGCCGCGAGCAGGCCAGCCGCGACAGCGCACATCGCCAGCGGCCCGCTGACGAAGTAGGGAAAGACCATCAGCACGACGCCCACGAAGATCTGGGGCGTGCGGACCTGCTTCTTGCCGTAGGTGAAGACGCCGAAGCCCACGCTGCTGATCACGAGCGAGGCGAACAGGGAACCCATCGACATGTCCATGGGGTGCTGATCGGACCCATTCCGGGCCCAGGAGCAGGTAACTCCGGACTTTTTGATGGGTGTGCGCCTTTCCGCGGCGTCTCAGGGCAGGTTCAGGTTCAGGAAGTGGTCGCTGCGCTTCCAGGGTACGTTCATGACCGCCGTGCCGGAGCGCAGGGCGTTGCACTGGTCGATGAACGTGGGGAGCAAGGGTTCGGAAGCCGTCCCGGCGATCGACGGGATGGTGAAGGCGTCGTGCCCCGCCAGGGTGGTCACTCCGAAGAAGACGTCGTCGCGCCCGATGCCGAAGCAGTCGTCGAAGAAGTAGCCGCCCGTGTTCCAGCGCAGCCCCTCGATGCCCGGGTAGGTGCCCGGGTCGGTCCATGCTCCGACGGACATCGAGACGAAACCGGGCAGGAACGGGCCACCGGACGTCGCGCTGGTCCCACACATACCGGTGACGCTCAGGTCGGACAGCACGAACTGCGCCGCTCCGGGGGCGGGACTGCCGGGGCAGTATTCGGAGACCGGGTTGAGGGTCAGGTCGATGGGCTCCTCGTAGGTGCACATGGGCACGCCGCTGAACAGGTTCACCCGGCGTGAAGCCTCCTGATCGCTGACTCCCATCTCGATCGGCTGCAGCGCCGCTGGAACGAAGCCGGCGGACGGGCCGACGAAGGAGTAACTGCGGTTCGGGTGGAAGCCGCCCGCACGCGGGAAGCCGGGCGCGTGGTCGAACTCGTCGCAGGCGTGGTTCAGCATCCAGGCGAAGTTCGGCGGCAACGTCGGGTCATCGCACGATCGAGCCATGTCGAGGTAACCCGTGAAGCGCACCCGTCCGCTGAAGGCCGCGGCGCAGGGCGGCACCGGGCATGGTGGCGTGCCGGCAGACGCGGTCGGCTTGAGGTCGCCGTTCGCCAGGTAGCGCCAGACCTGAATCGTTGCGCCCGTGTCATCGACCTCGCGCCAGGTGCGCGAGTACTGGACGCTCAACCGACCGCGCCACTTGAGTGTCGCGCTGGCGTCGAACACGCGCAGCGTCATGCGCCGAATGGCACAGGGCGCGAGGTTGGTGCTGCCGAGCGTCCAGCTCGCATAGCAGTTGCTCGTGGCCTCGACATCGCAATCCGTCCAGCAGATCGCGAGGCAATCCTGGGTGAAGGGCTTCGGCTTGGGCACGACCGGTTGCGCAGGCGCGCAGCAGGTTCCGCCGTCGAGCCCATCGGGCTGGCAATCGCTGATCACCGCCACGGGTTCGAGTGCCGTGCCGGCCGGGTACATGTAGGCCTCCGGGCCATTCCGGAAGCCGATCACGAGCACTCCATGTCCCGACACCGATTCCGTCCTGTACGTGCCTGCCAGCACGTCGAGCTTGGCCACCGAATAGCCCGTACCCGGGATGGATGAGAAACTGCTCGCGCCTATGGGAGTACCGTTCAGTGTTATCGTCGCCACGTCGGCGTCCAGGGCGAAGACAGCCAGGTAGTGGCGTACGAGGATCGGGTTGTCCCACGGGGCCGGAAGGAAGGTGCTGAAGCGATGGTCCGTCTGGAACTTGTCCGTGCCGATCAGGTTGCACATGGCCGGGTCACCGACCCCGCCGGCGCCCGCGCTCGCCTCGCCGGTGATGTACTGGGTCACCATGATGGGCGCGCTGCCATCCACGACGTGATCGCCGGGCAACGGCCCGATCTCGATGAATTCACCCGCGTTGATGGGCGAGCCAGCCACGGGAACGCCGTCGAGGTTCACCACCGTTGCGTTGGTGGCCGCAAGCACGCGATAGATCGTGCCATCCGGCCGCACCAGGACGTTGGCCGCGAGATACGAGTCGCTCCATGCCTCGACCGGTACCGCAACCTCGAAGATGTGGTCGCAGGCCGAGATGGTGGTGGGCACGTTCGGGCAGTAGGACCCGTTGCTGACGGAGATCCGCTGGTCGGCGACGATGTGAGTACCCGTCAAGCCGACCGTCGCCCCGGGCACGGTCATTCCGAAGTAGGCCTCGCCGCGGTTGAGCGAGACATTGAAGGGCACGCCGGTGGCGTGTCCACCGTCCAGGGGCACGCTCGGTGTGATCGTCACCGTCGTTCCATCGACGGTTGCGACGATGGCTATCTGCCCGCCAGGGTTAGGCGCGGGCGGATCATAATCCGCGGCAAAGTACTCGAGGCCCAGGCCGTCGACCGGCAGCCCCAGAGCTCCGTCGCTGGTCGCCCCCTTGCGATTGGCCATCAGCACGTTGAAGGGCAGCGCCGCGAAGAGGCGTACCGAGTTGTTCGTGACCGTGTCCACAACCCAGCTCGACGAGGCCGTGTTCGGGACCACCACCAGGGTCGTGGTCCCCGGGACGACTGCGACCGTCGTCACGAAGGTGGGCGCGAGAACCGGATACTCCACCGTCACCGAGGTCGCGACATCGCAGTTGAGCATCAGCTCGAGCGTCGGCAGCCCTCCAGCGAGGTTGGGCAAGTAAGAGAGGATGAACTCGTCCCCGGTGCTGCTGGCGCCCTGGGCATGCACCCGTGCCTGACCGCAAACGAGGACCAGGCCGGCGAGCAACAGGCGGGACAGTTGAGCGGGGCGCGACATGGTCATGGTCCGGGTCTGGGGTCTTGGGTGGGATCCTGCGACTATCTGGTCATGATCCGAAGCGCTTCGACTGGACATGCGAGTGGATTAAGTTTTGGCAGTGGCGGATGGCCGACTCACCTTGGAGGCGCGCGTGGCCAGACAGGTACGATAGCGCATGCCCAGGATCGAGGGGGGAATGGGCCTTGAGAGTGGGCTTACGGTGATGTCACTGATTCGAAACAGATCCCGCAGTTCATGGATGTGGGGCTTCGTGGCGGTGGCTTTCCTGGGGCTGATTACCCTGTTCTTCATGGCGCGTGGGGCTGATCGGGAGTCTGTGATCACTGCCGCGGGGGCCGCGCTGTCCGTCGATGGACCGCAGGTCCAGGATCAAGACGTTGCACCGGTCCCGATGCTCGTTGCCGCCGCCGTGCCCGCCCGCATGCGACAGGAACTTGCCAAGGCTGCCGTAGGGGCTGCAGACCTCGAGGTCGACGTGAAGGAGCAGCCCGACACCCGTGTCTATCCGTACGATCTACCGCGAGAGTTTTTCTGGGCTCGGATCCTGGCTGCCGAGGACGGCCGACCCCTTGCGGGCGCAGAAATCTGGGAAGCCGGGGGCTCCACGGCGGCGGCTCCTGATCCGAAGCCAATCGCCGTGACCGGTCCGGACGGTCTGGTCACACTGCAGCTGGCCTCGGTGACCATGCTCTCGGCGAGGTCCAGTTCAGTCGGCTCGTCGTCCTACGTTGTGCTTGCCCGCGGGCGCGCGCAGGAGTTTTTCAATCAGCAGCTGACAGCAGCCACCCCTGAGCGGGCCTACGACGTGGCACTTGCGATGGCAGCTGACCTCGAGGTCTTGGTGGTCGACCCCGCTGGCCATCCTCTCGAAGGAGCCGACGTTCGCCTTGCGGTCGCCCACGACGATTCCGCGGACTTGGGCCTGATCTACTTCGCCCGGCTTATCGGCGCGCGCACCGGGTTTCGGACGGTGAGCGGAGTGACGGACCGTCTCGGGCGAGCCAGCTTCAATGGGCAACCGTCAGCTGTCGAGGTTCGCGTGCAGTTGCTCGCACCCGGGTTTGGTTCTGGCTGGCAGTTTCACGGAGCTATACCGTCGCCGCTCCTTGCCGGGGAGCGACGGGTCCTGACTATCGTGGCTCGGATGCCAGCAGATGTGTACGGGGTCGCGGTCGACGAGACAGGCGCTGCAGCAGCGGGAGTCGAGCTCCGTCTATTGCGGGATGAAGGCCAGTTCGAAGGCGTGGTCGGTTCGTTCTCGGTCCGTGACGGCCACCCCTTGGCGGTCACCGGCAGTGATGGAGCCTTCCTGTTCAAGGGAGTACCGGTCGGGCGCTGGACGGCGGTGGCGCGTAGCTCGGGCGCGGGTCCACAGCCAGCGGGCGATCAGCCTCGCTTTGCTCCGTACCCGCTGGCCTTCGAGGTGACGGGGATCGAGTCACGGTTGTCACTGGACCTCGAGCTTCGGCGCGGCCTCTCGCTGCACGGTGTCGCCCTGGATGAACGTGGCGTACCCTGCGTCGGAGCCGAGGTCGACCTGCGTGTCGAAGGTGGACCGGAAGTCGGTAAGCAAATCGCTGACGCCCGCGGAGAGTTCGCATTCCATGGCCTGCCCGACCAACCGCTGATCCTCAAGGCGCGCGTTCTGTCGGCCAGGTTGGCTTCTGGGTTGATTTCCATTCGCCCGGGGCCGGATAGGGTCGTGTTACGCCTCGTCGACCGTTGATCGGGTTGAGTCGAACGTCGACCGTCAGTGGTGCACACCCGGCGCTTCGTGACCCGTGCGCTCGACCCACGCGGGGTAGTCGCCGTGGAAGATCAGGGGCGTCTTGCTCGCGCCATCGCCGCCGCCACTGAGGTCGAGCACCTTGTTGGCCAGGCCGCGCAGGAAGGTGCGGTCGTGGGAGACGAAGAGCATGGTGCCTTCGAACTTGCTCAGGGTGCGCACGAGGATCTCCTTGGTGGCCAGGTCCAGGTGGTTGGTCGGCTCGTCGAGCACCAGGAAGTTGGGCGGGTTGAAGAGCATCTGCGCCAGGACCAGGCGTGAACGTTCTCCACCGGAGAGCACGCGGATGGGCTTGTCGATCTCGTCGCCGGGGAAGTCGAAGGCGCCCAGGAGCGTGCGCTTGCTGGGGGTGGTGGCCGCCGGAAAGGCGTCGTCGATCTGCTCGTACACGGTGAAGTCGGGATTGAGCAGCTCGAGGGACGATTGCGCGAAGTAGCCGAGCTTCAGGCTGGCGCCGAGCTTGACCTGGCCCGCGTCGGCCTCGAGCGCGCCGACGACCATCTTGAGCAGTGTCGTCTTGCCCGACCCGTTGACGCCCATCACGCACCAGCGTTCGCCGCGCTTGATCTCGAGGTCGAAGTTGTCGTAGATGACCTGGTCGCCGTAGGTCTTGTGGACGCCCTTGAGGGTGGCGACGTCGTTGCCCGAACGGGGCGGCGTGCGCAGTTCGAAGGGCACCAGGATCCGTGTCTTCGGGGGCTCGAGCTTCTCGATCTTGTCGAGCTTCTTGATGCGCGACTGGACCTGGGCGGCCTTGGCCACGTGGGCCTCGAAGCGCTCGATGAAGCGTTGCTCCTTCTTGAGCATGGCCTGCTGGCGCGTGAAGGCCGCGGCTTGCTGGGCGGCACGGGTCTCGTGCTCGCTCGTGTAGTACTCGTAGTTGCCCTGGTAGCTGATCAGTTCGCCGGCGTTGATGTCGACCAGGCGTGTCACGACGCGGTTCATGAAGTCGCGGTCGTGGCAGGTCATCAGGACCGCGGACTCGGAGCTCTTCAGGAACTCCTCGAGCCACAGGATCGACTCGATATCCAGGTGGTTGGTCGGCTCATCGAGCAGCAGCACGTCGGGCTTGCCGATCAGGACCTTGGCGATGGAGACCCGCATGCGCCAACCACCGGAGAGCTCGCCCACGTCACCGACCACCTGCTCGTCGGAGAATCCCAGCCCCGCCAGCACCTCGCGCGCGCGGGCTTCCAGCTCGTACCCGCCGAGCTGCTGGTACTCGCCCTGCACATCCCCGAAGCGCTCCAGGATGGCGTCCAGCTCGTCGGCGCGCTCGGGATCCGCCATCGCGGCCTCGAGCTCGGCCAGTTCGTGGTGCAGCTCACCCAGGTTACCGCTGCCGCCGATCGCCTCGTCGATGACGGGGCGTCCACTCATCTCGCCGGCATCCTGACGGAAGTAGCCGATCGTGACGTTCTTCGGGACGTTGATCGCACCAGCGTCAGGGGTTTCTTCGGAGGTGATCAGCCGGAACAGGGTCGTCTTGCCCGAACCGTTGGGTCCGATCAGGCCGACCCGCTCACCCGGATTCAGCTGGAACGACGCGTCCACCAGGAGGGCCTGGCGACCGAAGTGCATGGATACGCCGCTGAGGGAAATCATGGGCCGCGGAGACTACGCGAGGGAGCACGATCTGGCGAGGCCAGAGCCGGCGCAATCCGGTCGAGTCACTCGGGCGGCAACTCGTACATGCCCTTGCTCGCGTCGACCAGGCGTGCCTGTCGGACCAGCTCATCCCAGACGCTGCGTGGATAGCGGTCGGGCGGGCGCACGGCGACGATGGTGGACCTCTGGCCGCTGCTCATCGGTCCACCGCCGATGGAGGACTCCGCGTCGAGCACGGTTACCTTCAGGCGCTTGCGGAAGGCCTTCATTGCCCGCTTGAGGACGTCGCGGTCGTGCACGAGCATGTGCCGCTTGCCCGAGAGCCACTCCTCGAGGATCGCTCTCAGGGCGTCTGCATCCTCACTGCCGACAGCCAGCTCGACGTCTTCGTCAACCGCGTCGCAGGCAGCCATGGCCGCTTGCGCCTCGGACCAACTCGCCCGGGCCGGAGCAAGGCCGGCTGACGAGTCCGGATCGGCATCGCTGGCGACCGACGTCAGCACCGTGAACAGGATCTCCATCTTGGGGTCGAACATGGCGTGAGGATACCAGGATGGGGGCGGTCGAGCGCGGGTGTGGTCCGTTGATCGGGTCTGATGTGGTTCCGCGCGGTCCGCGTATCCTTTGGTAAGGTCAGGAGACGGAGCGTCCAGAGGTCCCCGGCTGGCTGTCCAGCGTCAGGCGCGATGAGCCCGGCCCCTGCTACGGGCGGGCCACGAGCTTCCTGATCTTGCTCATCGTGACAGCGCTCGTCAGCCTGATCTGGTGGGTTCAGGACGTCTTCGATCCCGAACACGACGCCTGCATGTACATCGAGGTGACGCGCAGCCTGCTCGCGGGCCAAGGAATCACCCTGCTCGGTGAGCCCTTCGGCGTCAGGCCGCTGGTTTTTCCGCTTCTTCTGGCGCCTCTGATGGCGGCCGTGGGCACGCACGTGTTCGCCCTGAACCTGTTCGTGAGTCTACTCGGTGTTGCCTGCGTGGGCTTGCTCTTCGTGCACACCCGGTCACGGCTGGGCATCCCTGTCGCTCTCGCACTCTCCGCGCTGGCCTGGAGGAACCCCGGCTTTCGCTCGCTCTGCAACCAGATCATGTCCGATGTGCCCGGCATGGCTCTGGCGCTGGGCTGCTTGCTGCTCGAGCGATTCTGGCGGAACCAGGGTCCGAGCCGCAGCCTGCTACTCGGAGTGCTGATCGGTCTGGCGGCGCTCGTGCGGACCATGAATCTGATGTTGTTGCCGGCGATTCTGCTCGCGGCCAGGGCGCGCAGTGGCGGCCAGCGCGTCACGCGCCTCGCGGCGCTCCGGATGATCCTGGGTACGGTGCTGGTCGGTAGTCCCTGGGTGGTGCGCAACGTTCAGGCGGACTTCAAGGTCCCCTCGGAACAGACGTTCATCCACTCCTATGGTGCGGGGATGTTCCATCGTGATGCCCGCGATCCGAGCTCGGATCGCGTTCCCCTGATCGAGGTCGCCGCGCGTGTCCCGGTGCAACTGTCCAAGACCTTCCTTACGCTCGGGTCGCGCCTCGGTAGCGGCTGTCCATCTGCTCCCGCGGCATGGTTCGGTGCACTCGTCATACTGTCCACGGTGCTGGTTGCCGCGCGGCGCCGCGAGCCAGCCGAGTTCCTGTGCCTGGCGATGCTGGGGGTGATCTCGATCTACTTCGCGTACGACGGACGGCTCGTGCTCCCACTCTTCCTGCTCGGACTGCCGGCGCTGGCCGAGGCCTCGATCGCGACCCTCAGCCGCGTCGGGCTCGGCAAGCGAAGGTCGACGTGGGCCGTCGCCCTGGGCCTGGTCGGGTTGGGCCTGGCCGACGTGCAGTGGATCCCGGATGTCGAGCTGCTGGAAGCGCATGCACTGGGCATCGAGTCCGTGGTCGAACACATCGAGGCACAGGTTCCGGTCGGCGCGTCGATCGGCGTACGGATCGGCGGCGAGCTCGGTGTCTACATGGCAGACCGCTCTGTCTACAGCCTGCACTCTGTGACCCGCCAGGGCAGCTGGAGCTTGCTGGAGGCATTCTTGCTGGAACGCGGGATCGACTACTGTGTCTTCCACGAACCAAAGCGCGCGGGGTTGCCCGCGTCAGCGAGTGGGCTGAGGCACAGGAACCGTGCGGTGCGGATGCATCTGATGCTGAAGGCGTCGTTCGAAGAGCTCGATCACTTCGATGGTTGGTCGATCCATGGACGCGTCGGGCGCTGAGCTGCTTCGCAGTTCGCGCCAGCCTTGCGGAGTTGAAGCGGGTCAGGTGATGTGTCAGCTCAAGGCCACCCGAATAGAACTGGCCCCGGAGGACGGATCCCCCGGGGCCAGTTCACGCCGCTAGCCCGAATAATTCATGAAGACGCGGCCCAAACGCGACGACCGGCCGGCTTCGCCGTCCTTTCGGCTTCTGGCGGCACTTCTCGCGCGTTGGCATCCTCGACGACCCGTAAGGGTCGCCTCCGGGGCCAACGCGCGAGAAGCAGCACCAGAAGCCGAATCGACGCGTTTTGGCTCGCGCTTCATGAATTATCCGGGCTAGCAGCCCGTGGTGAAAGTCACGGCGGGCTCGAAGGCGTCAGGATTCGATCTGGCAAGGCGCGTTGACGACGCGTATTCGTGGATACTCGGAGGAAGCGCAACGCCGCCAGGGCGGAGCCTGGCGGCGTTGAGCGGGTCGTGAGTTTCACCACGGGCTGCTAGCCTGCGTGCAGGCTGTCGTCATGGGTGTCCGTCGGGATCAACCAGCACCGCAGCCGTCCGAGCCCGTACGGCAGTCGGCGTCGGGGGTCGAGTCCGAGCCCTTGGCGAAACCGTTGAGCGGCTCGGTGCCGTCGAAGGTCAGGCCGGCCGCGCTGACGCCGGTGACGTCCGTCTCGAAGCAGCCGTTCGGCGAGTTCTTGGCCTGGAAGGTCACCTCACCCGCGCTGTCGGTAGTGGCGCTGGCCGTACCAAAGGCACCGCCGTCCAGGTCGACGGAGACGGACACCGTCGCACCGGCGACCGGGGCTCCACCGTCGTCCATGATTGTGACGCCGATGAACAGGTTGCGGTCACTGTTCTGGCCACCCGTGGAGGTGTAGGTGATGCACTCAACGACGGCCTGGGATCCGGCCGCGGCCGCGTCCAGGGCGATGTTGACGGTCGTGGACTGGTTCTCGTTGACGTTGGCGTTCGCGTTCGCGGCGGTGAAGCCGGGAGCGGATGCAGTGATCGTACGGGAACCGGTCGTGACTCCGGCGATGGAGTAGGTGCCGTCGGCGGCAGTCACGTCGGACTGGCCACTGTCAGCCTGAACCGTCGCACCGGCGATGGGCGAGCCGTTGGACGAGTCCGTGATCATGCCGGCGACGCTGCCCGTGGCGGCCGGGGCACCGAAGCATGACTGTGAGTCACGGTAGGCCGTGATCGCGGGGATGGTCCCGCTCGGATTGAACTGGTTCGCGCACGTGATCGATGCGTTCATCGTAAAGCCGGAACACGAGCAGTGGTTCGCGCCCCAGTTGTGGCCGAGTTCGTGGGCCGAGAGGTCTGTGCTGCAGGCGAAGTTGTTGTTGAAGTCCGACTCGACCAGGCCGTAGGCGATGTTCAGGTTGCAGACGGCGTTCAGGTAGGCGATGCCGATGGTGCTACCCGCCAGGCCACGCCCGGTGAAGAGGTGCACGACGTCGCGGTCCACGCCGGTCTGGTTGTTGTTCCACTCCGTGCGCAGCTCGTTGAGCAGCTGGTCGGAGACCTTCTTGGTGTAGGGGTCGTTGGACGAACTGCGGATGAGGATCGTCGTGATCGCGTGCGAGATGCCAACCGAGGAGGAGTACTGCAGGTTGACCGAGTTGATGATCGACTCGATGCGGGACTGGGTGCCCGCGCCGTAGTTCGAGAAGAACTCGAAGTCAGCGTCACAGGCGATGTCGGCCGTGACTGAACCCGTGCCGTACTGCACGCCGGTGCCATTGGAGAGATGGCCGGAGGCGACGGCCGGCGCGAAGAGATCCGCATCACATGTGTGGCCTTCGTCGATCACGTCGGCGCTGCGGTAGATCACGTGCTGGCCGATGCTGGCCTCGTGCACGCGCGGAGCCAGGGGCTCGATCCAGAATTCCTCACCGTTGGCGCGGCGCACGCGGGCGTGCAGACCGTCATCGAGGATCGAGGCTGCGACCAGGCTGTCCTGTTCGCCGACCACGGTGCCGAGGTAGGTGCGGATGGGCTCGGCGGGCAGGACATCCCAGCTGCCATCGGCGCGCTGCGCACGCACTTCGAAGTTGTCGGCACGCACGGAGTGTTGCACGAGGTCGAGAGAGATCGGCGCGCCGGCGACGATCAGCTCGGCGCGGATGCTCTCATCCGCATTGCGCGAGATGTTGAGGTCGCCGATGGTGCTTCCGGAGAGTCCAAGGACGGAATTGGCTTGCTGCGCAAGCGAGATCGGAGTTTGCCGCTGGGCGTGCAAGTTGCCGACGAGGGTGGCGCTCGCCAGTGCGAATGCACCGACGAAACCAGAGGAGAGCTTCATCACGAAGAGATCCTTATATATTTGAGGTTGGAAACCGTGAAGGGCAGGCCGGTAGGCGGACATGTAGGCCGCTGACGTTTATCAACACTACGAAGTTATGTCCGTATGGGGCAGTGACCCTGGATACAAAAGTTGCGCGAAAGTTTGATCGCGCTTTGGGTCGGTGCAGCGGTACCTCGTGGAATACCCGCAGTCCTGAAGCGGGCCAGAGGGCGCCGTAGCGACGTTCTCGCTACGGAGGCGTGAAGATAGCGGCGAGGCGGGGCGTGCAGCTATTGGGGTGATGGCAAGCCGCTGGAGGGGCGTTTCGGCGCCATGACGGGACGTTTCACATCGGCGCGGTGCGTGGAGGTACCGCCTGATGCACGGGCTCGGCTGCGTTTCCGGGTGCCGGCCCGAAGTGGATGTTGCTGTGCGGGCATCCAGAGGAGTCTGTCAGGCGGTACTTTTGTCCGGCGGTACTAAGGACAGCGTGAACGCAGGCCGGGCAAGCCGTCGATGCTGCGCGCGTTCATTCTGGTCTTGTAGGCTTCGATTTCGGCGGCGCTTTTCTGTTCACGCCAGTAATCTAGTTGCGGGCGGTCGCCCTTGTACTCGAAGAGGGGTACGCCGTAACCGCATGAGTCGGCGATGCGCGAGAGCTTCAACGTGATGATTGCACGCACGGCGAGTTCAGACTCGAAGTTCGCGCGCAGAGAATTGAAGGCATCGTCTTCGGGCTCGACGACGCGCGCGCGACCCCAGAGGCGAACGATTCGTGGCGGGCCGGCGAAGGCACAGAACATCAGTACCAGGCGCTCGTTCTCGCGCACATGCGCGACGGTCTCGATGCCGCTGCCGACGAGGTCGAGGTAGGCGATCTCATCGGGGGCGAGGATCTTGAAGGTGTCGAGGCCCTTGGGGGAAAGGTTGATGTGGCCGCTGTCGGCGCGCGGGGCGGATGCGACGAAGAAGAGGGGGTGCGACGTGAGGAAGTCGCGCAGGGGTTTGTCGAGGTGGGGGTGGGTCTTTCCCATGTACGGAGCCAGGCACAGATCCGTCGCCCTGGTGAGGAGGGGCGGGGGGGGGTGTTAGTGGGAGGGGGGGGCGGCGGATCTGAGCCAGGCTCCTGTACGTCTATTGCGTTAGTACTTGCTTGATGCCGGCGGTGATTTCTTTGCGGCCGAACTGGTGGCCGGGGATTTTGACCTGGGCTTCGCCGTTGGCGCTGAAGATTACGAGGCCGTGTTTTTGGTCGGTGAAGCCGTATTCCTCGAGGGCTTCGGGGGAGCGGGCGGTTTCTTCGGCGGGGATGATGGTGAAGGTGACTCGGTCGGCGTATTCGGGCTGTAGCTCACGCACGGCGGCTACGACTTGTTGGCAGAAGGGTCAGGTGTCGGCTATGACGTAGTAGCGGACCTCGGGCAGGTGGGTCTCGATCGCGGCTTCGGTCTTTGCCTCAGGGATGGCTTCGGGGGCGGCTTGGGGGCGATCGGAGGTGCAGGCGGCCAGGGGCAGGGCCAGGAGTAGGGCGCGTGCGAGGGTGGGGAGTTTCATGGGGGTCAGAGGGCGTGGGTGAGCACGATTATTGCGGAGGTGGCGAGGGCCAGTGCGCACAGCTTATAGATCGCGCGCTGGACATGGGCGATTTCTGAGGGCGCTCGTCGCGAGCATGGGGAGAGGAGCAGGGGCCAGGTGAGGGCTCCGTTGCCGAAGACGGTCAGGATGGCGGCCAGGGCCATGACGGGCACCTCGGTCAGTACTTCGTAGATGCAGTGGTGGTAGGGCAGTTGCAGGACGATGGGCGCGACCGTATCGATCCAGACCCAGCGTGCGAGTGCGAGGTTTGCAAGGCCCAGGGCGGCTGTGGTGGCGAGCAGCCAGGTGCGCGGGGGGGGGCGCAGGCCGAGGCGGAGGGTTGCGAGCAGCGCGATGTGGGAGAGCGCGAACAGGGCCAGGTTGGTGGCGGGGGAGTGTGAGCCCAGGGCGGCGAGTGCGCCGGAGCTGGCGGTGTAGCCGGCGGCCTGGGTGTCGAGTAGCTGTGAGCAGCAGGTGACCGCCGCCGTGCCGCGCTCGCCGAGCACGTAGGCGATCTCGGTCGCGCTGTCGGCGAGTGCGAGCAGGGCGAGCGGGACGGCGCAGATGAGCAAGGGGGCGACCAGTCGGTCGTTTCCGGAGCGCTGGCTGGCAAGGCTCAGGCTGCACCAGGCTCCGAGGGCGAGCAAGGTGGTGGGTTTGATCAGTTCCAGGCTGCCGACCAGGGTCGTATCGAGCTGCGTGACTCCGAAGGCGCACATGACACCCGAGGAGGCGACCTCCGGGACGAAGCTCTTCAGCAGGCCGTAGAAGAGCGGCCATGCGACGAACCGGATGCTGGCGAGTACGACCACCAGAAGTGCGAGCAGGTGCAGGCTGTCCTCGTCGGCCTCCAGGGCGGGCGCATGGCGGCGGCGCAGGAGCGCGCGCATCGAGACCGTGGACAGGACGAGCGCGAGGCAGGCTGCCAGGCCCGACAGGAACAGCGAGGCGATGGTCCACGCGTTCAGGATCACGGCCGCGGTCCATCCATGTCGATGCGGTGGCTGGCCGGCTGCAGGAGCGTGGGGTCGTGGCTGATCGCTACGATCGTCATGCCTTGCGCACGCAGGATCTCCAGGAACGAGACGATGGACGCTCCTGTCCGGGCGTCGACACTCGATGTGGGCTCATCTGCAAGGAGCACATCCGGGTTGTCGATGACGGCGCGCGCCAGCGCCACGCGCTGTTGCTCGCCGCCGGACAGTTCACGGGGTCGTCGGCGCGCGGCGTCGGCCAAGCCGAAGGTCTCGAGCAGCTGTTCGGCGCGCTCCCGGCGCTCGCTGGCGGACACTCCGGCGGGCACGAGGCGGCAGCTCACGTTCTGCCACACGCTCAGGTGTTCCAGGAAGAAAAAGTCCTGGTACACGATGCCGACCCGCTTGCGTCGGAGCTCGGAGAGTGCGCCGGAGGGTACGTCGGTCACGTCGCGGCCAAACATCCAGACGCGACCGGAGTCGGGACGGTCCAGTCCCGCGAGCAGGTTTATGAGGGTCGTCTTGCCCGTACCCGAGCGGCCGCTGATCGCGGTCCAGCTACCTTTTTCGACCGAGAGCGTCGTGGGCGCGAGCTCGAAGCGGCCGGCTTGCCCAGGATCCGCGTAGCTGCGCGTGACCTGCTCCAGGTGCAGGAGTGCGTCCTGCGCTTTCACCGCAGGGCCTCGACGGGGCGCGTGATGGCCGTGCGCCAGGTGGTATAGATGCTGCCCGTCATGGTGACGGTGATGCTGAAGATGAGGGCCAGCAGGGGCGGCAGGGGCGTGAACGTGGAGGGGATGTGCATCGACGGGAAGGCCGGTAGTTCCGGAATGAAGAGTGGCCCGATCCATGGTGCGTGCAGCACGCGTACCCAGAACAACGAGATCGCGAGGGCGCTTCCGGCAGAGAACAAGCTGACGATCAGGTTCTCGAGGGCGACCATCTCAAGCACATCAGCGGTGCTCCAGCCTTCCGCCTTGAGCAGTCCGATCTCCCTGCGGCGCGGGCTCTTACCGAGGTAGGTCAGCACCGCGAAGGCCGGAATGGCCAGTACCAGGGCCAGGGCCGCGAGGGCGCTGAACACTCCCTCGCGCAGGGTTGTTCCACGCCCGACGTAGCCTTCCACGAGGGAGCGTGTCTGGACTCGAAAACGATCGTCGATGCGCTCGATGGCTTCGCCCGCGAGGGCCTCGTACCCCGGGCGCGTGTAGACGCAGGCGTCGCTCACGCGCTCCCGCTCGCCGAAGAGGATCGCCGCCTCCTCGAGTTCGCAGACGATCGCCTTGGCGCTCCACAGCGAAGCGCTTGCCGCAACGACGCCCGAGATGCGGAACACCCGCACCGAGTGACCGGTGAGAGTGATGCTATCGCCAGCAGAGTAGCCGCTCAGCTGTGCCAGCTCCGCGCCGATCAGGACCTCGGCCGGCCCGCGGGGCAAGGCGCCCTCTACGGGCACGCGGTGCCTTGCCAGGCGATCGAGCGGAACGCCTACCAGTACCGCCCACTCGTCGGCCAGCATCGCACGCCCCACGATGCGCGGGACCACGTCGACCACGCCGGGTATCTGCCGCAGCTGTTCCACGCGCTCCACCGGGATCGGCGTGTCACGACCGAAGGCATCCCAGCTGCAGTAGAGATCCGCTCCGGCGTCGACAGAGTCCAGTGCCGCGCGCTTCACTCCCTCGCCGATGGCGACGCCACTCAGCAACAGGCTCAGGCCCAGGATCAGGCCGGCGGCCGCCACCGCGTAGCCGCGCGCATTGCACGCGACGTTCTCCGCGGCCGCCGCGAGCAGGTTGGTATGGCGGGCCAGGAGGCTGCTCACCGCGGGCCGTCCAGGGCGGGTCGGTCGATGACCGCCAGCCCGTGGTGCGGGCTGGGGCAATGCATGCCAGGTAGCGGAAACAGCTCGTTCTCGCAGGTTCCGGCGCGGCGCGGGTCGAAGGCGAAGAAACTCCAGTCCACGCCCACCGCGTGGCCGGCGCCCAATCCGCCGACCGCGGCCTGGAACGGATCCTGTTTGGCCACGTCGCCCGACGCGCTGGCCAGCCAGGCGACGTCCGCCAGCAGCAGTGCGCCGAGCGATCGGAGTACCCAGGTACCCGCGCTCGTAGGGTGCCTACTTCTGAGCAATGCTCAGGACCTGATTGATGGAGGGCGCCTTCATGACCTGGGGCTCGGCCTGGCCCGGCCAGAAGATCTCGATCCTGTCGACCGCGTCGACGTCGCCGAGCCCGATGTGGACGCGCGCCGTGCTCTGCGTCAGGTAGCCCTGGGAGTTGACGGTCTGGCGGTGCCAGCTGCGGTCTCCTGCCGCCACGTGGATACGCGCACCGACCGCGTCCATGTTGCTGCTCGTGCCGGTCAGGTCGAGCTGCAGCCAGTTGCCCGGCTTGGAGTCGTTACGCAGCAGGTAGGGCTCGTGGTTGAAGTTGTTGACGATCAGGTCGAGGTCGCCGTCGCCATCGAAGTCCGCGCTGGCAACGCAGCGCGAGCTGCGGGTGAACTCGCGCCCATTGATCTCGGCACCTGCGATGACCTCGCCCAGGGCCGGGGGCTCGATACCGGCGCGTGACGCGGCCTCGATGAACTTGCCGCCGCCCTCGTTGAGGTAGAGGAAGTTGGGCCAGTAGAAGAACGGGTAGCCCATCCCGGCCGTGACGAACAGGTCTTCGTGTCCGTCGTTGTTGTAGTCACCTGCGGCCATGCCCCAGGGCCACCAGTTCTCGAGGTTGGCTTCCGCGGAGCGTTCCGTGAAGGTCCCGTTGCCGTTGTTCTCGAAGTAGGTGTTTCCGAAGAGCGTGTCGCTCGTGACCGTGTCGTCGGCCTGCTCGATCTTCTTACCCTTGCGGGTGTAGCCCAGCGGAGTGTCGTACTTGGCGGTCGGCTCGCGCACGAAGCCCGGGTCGCTGGGATCCGTGCCCCACATGTCGGAGTGCATGTCGACCACGTAGAGATCGGGGTAGGCGTCGTCGTTTCCGTCAAAGAAGCGCGCGCCCATGCCGCCCCAGCTGGTGCGCTTGAGGGCCTTGTCGGTGATCTTCGTGAAGGTCGCGTCGCCATTATTGATGTACATGTGGTTGGCGCCAAACATGTTGGACACGTACAGGTCGGAGTCGCCGTCCAGGTCGATGTCGGCCACGGCCGCGTCACCATTCCACTCGTTGGACGCGATGCCGGCCGCCTCGGTCACATCGGAGAACGTGCCGTCGCCATTGTTGCTGTAGAGGATGTCGCCCTCGCCGGCGTTGTAGACCTCCGGCGCGCGCGCCAGCTTCATGAAGGGCAGGTTGACACCCTTGTAGAAGTAGTCGGCTTCCTGGCTGATGGTCTCGGTCGTGAAGGCACCGATGTTGCACAGGTACAGGTCCAGGTCACCATCGAGGTCGTAGTCGAACCAGGTGGCGCTGTTGGAGTGTCCCAGGTACTCGAGCCCTGCGGCCGCGGTGATGTCCTCGAAGATGCCCTCGCCGTTGTTCATGAACAGGTGATTGCCACCGCGGTAGGTGGTGACGTAGAGATCCTGGTCTCCATCCTGGTCGAAGTCGGCAAAGGCTGCGCCGACGCTCAGCGAACGGTCGACGGCCACGCCTGCCTTGGCGGTCACGTTCTCGAAGCGCATGTTGCCCAGGTTGCGGTAGAGCGCGTTGGGGCCCAGGAAGTTGAGCAGGTAGATGTCCTCCAGCCCGTCGCCGTCGATGTCGGCGACGTTGACGCCGCTACCGTGGTCGTAGGGGTTCGTGCGGTAGCTGGAGCCGGTCTCCGTATCGCAAAACACGTGCGTGAAGTCGATGCCGGAGGAGCTGAGGACGTCCTTGAACTGGGGCACCTCGACAGCGCTGGACTCGCCGCCGTGAGCGGTGGTCGCCGTGGCGTCCGGAGCCGGAGCCTTGGAGCAGGCCATGCAGAGCACGAGTACGGAGGGGACGATCAGGATCGATTTCATGGTTCTTGCGGCGCGGGAGCGAAGGGACTTGAGATGCGCTCGCCGTCGAACTCGGCGAGGTGGGCGTGGGCGTCGGCCCAGTTCTTGAATGCGTGGCGGCGTTCCTGGCGAGCGGGGATGGTAACGACGTCGCTCAGGACGTAACAGGCCTTGGTGGCGTCGAGGACACTTCCTGTCACCTCGTCGCGCACCCGCCACTCGGCGTCGGCCGGGGCTGCCGGCCATTCTATGGCACAGCGAATGCTGCAAAAACGGGCGCTGCGCTCGCCGTCCTGCATCAGGTCGATACGGTAGATCGGAACGATGCGCTGGCCATCGAGGGCGCAGCGCTCGGCATTCGCATGGAACACCCGCCAGCGGCTGGCCAGGGAGACCGCCAGGACCGCGCTGAACCACAGGACGAGTTTGGCGTTGGACATTCCGAGGCCCTCGGAAAGGCTTGGGGGCTGGGCGCCGTCGAGCCGGACCCGCAGGATGGACCGACTCCGGGGGGGGGCAGGCGTCGCTTTGGCCCCTGATTTCCGATCGGGGGCATCGATTGTCCCCCCGACCTGGGGCCGCGGCAAGCGGAGAATGCTCAGGCCCGCCAAAACCCCCGTGTGGGGTGCCGTGCGCCCGCGAGGGATCGACCGGCGCGCCGCTGCTATGCTCGGCGCAGTGCGACGCATGCTCTACATCCTGCTCGGGGGCTACCTGGCGATCTGTTTCCTGGTCTGGCTGCTACAGGCCAAGCTGGTCTGGTTCCCGGGACCGCCGCCGCGATCGGGGCCCGGTGAGCTGGGCTGGAAGTTCGAGTCGGCGACGTTGCGGACCACGGACGGCGTGCGGCTGGGCGCCTGGTTCCTGCCGGTGGAGGGGGCGCGCGGAGCCGTGCTGATCTCGCACGGCAACGCCGGGAGCATGGAAGACCGTCTCTCCCAGGCCGGCGCCTTCCGGGCCATGGGGCTGGCGGTGCTGCTGTATGACTACCGGGGCTACGGGGATAGCGACGGAAGCCCCAGCGAGGCCGGCACCTACCTCGATGCGCGCGCGGCTCTCGAGCACCTGGTACACGAGCGCGGATTCAGCCCGGAGCAGATCGTGCTCTACGGTGAATCACTCGGCGGGGCGGTGACCATCGAGCTGGCCAGTGCGCGGCCGGTGGGTGCGGTCATCGTCGAGAGCTCGTTCACGCGCCTGTCCGACGTGGGCGCCCGCGTCTACCCGTGGTTGCCGGTGCGCTGGCTCACGCGCATTCATTACGCGAGCATCGAACGGGTCGCACGCATCGACGCAGCGCTGCTCGTGGTGCATAGCCCACAGGATGAGATCGTGCCGTTCACCCACGCGCAGCTGCTGTTCGAGCGTGCGCGCCAGCCGAAACGTCTGCTATCCACCGGGGGCGGCCACAACGGCGGCGGATTCACGCGCAACCCGGACTGGCGTCGCGCGGTCGCAGACTTCATCGCGCAAGCTTTGGAGTAACCGGGCTGCACGTGCCAGGTCCCGCCTTCGATCTCGCGCCCCTGTTCGACGTGTGTTGGTAATGCGCGCCTCCATGGCCCTTGATTCTTCGGCAGGCCGCGAAACCCGGGCAACGGGTGGATGAGCGCAGCCCCCCCCCCCCCTCAGCGGGGAGCATGGGCAGATAATCCCTGCTCCGGGACAAACCACATTCCTTGAGCCTAGTGCCCTCAAGTGTGCCGCCCATAGGGCCGATTGACAGGAATGTCCCCCCCCTCCCCGATGTGCACGCCGGGGATCGAACGGGGCGCGTAAAAAAATCTGCCCATGATGCGAACGTCCCTACCGACAGGCTTGCTCGTCGTGGCGAGCCCCATCGATCATGTTCCCGATCTGGCGCCGACGGATCAGCTGCGCGGGGCGCGCCGATGAGCAGATCTCTCGGTCCGCGCTCGCTCTCCATCGGTGGGAAGGTCTCGGCGGTCATCCTCTTCGCATGCGGCGCGAGCTTGCTCACGGCCGGAGTACTCGAGCTGATCATCAACCGTGATCGGACCATCCGGCACCAGCTGACCGACCTCGAACTGGCAGCCCGGACCACGGGCCAGAATTGCGCATCGGCTCTGGAGTTCGACGACCCGGACTTCGCAGACCAGGCTCTCGCCAGTTACAGCCTCAACTCCAGCGTGGTCAGCGCCGCCCTTTACGATAGCGAAGGCATGCGGTTCGCCGCCTACGACCGCAGGTGGCCCGACGCGCCGCGGGTGCCTCCCGCGTTGTCGTCCGAAGACCATTCTGCTCGCGATGGCGACCGCATGATCGCCGTGGCCGAGGTGCTCGTCGAGGACCGACGGCTCGGAAGTGTCTACGTGCGCGCCGACATGGCGCGTGCGCGAACGCACATTGCGGAGAGCCTTCGAACCACGGCCGTGGCGCTCGGTGTGGCCATGCTCCTGGCGTGGCTGCTCTCTGCCTGGTTGCGTGGTTGGATCACCGATCCGGTGCTGGATCTGGCGCGAACAGCACGACGCGTGCGCTCGCACAGAGATTACGCAGCACGTGCGGTCAAGCTCAGTGAGGACGAGGTCGGAGGTCTGATCGACGACTTCAACTCGATGCTGGACGGCATCGAACGCCGCGACGCGGAACTCGAAGCTCACCGGGACAATCTCGAGGCCGAGGTCGCGGAGCAGACGAGTGCGCTGCGCGAGAACAACCGTAGCTTGCACGCTGCCAAGGAGGATGCGGAGCAGGCAGTGCGCGTCAAGTCCGAGTTCATGGCCAACATGAGCCACGAGATCCGGACGCCGATGAATGGCGTCATCGGGATGACGGAGCTCCTGCTGGTGGGCGAACTACCCGCCCAGCAACGGGATATGGTCACGACCATCCGGGTTTGTGGTGAGCAGCTCCTGACGATCATCAACGACATCCTCGACTTCTCGAAGATGGAGGCCGAGAAGCTGGAGCTCGAGACCATCGACTTCGACCTGCGGCTGCTGACCGAGGAGCTCGGCGATCTGCTGGCCCCGAAAGCCCAGGAGAAGAATATCGAGCTCTTGTGCATGATGCACTCGCGGACGCCTGCATTGCTGCGTGGCGATCCGTCGCGCCTCAAGCAGGTACTTCTGAACCTCATGACCAACGGGATCAAGTTCACCGAGCAAGGTGAGGTCGCGGTAGAGGTCGAAGTGCTCAGCGAGGGCGAGACCTCGGTCTCCCTCAAGATCTCGGTCCGAGATACCGGCATCGGGATCCCGGCCGACCGCATGGATCGTCTGTTCAAGTCCTTCTCGCAGGTGGACGCTTCGGACACACGCAAGTACGGTGGCACGGGTCTTGGACTGGCTATCTCCGCCCGCCTGACATCCCTGATGGGTGGCGAGGTGGCTGTCGAGAGCACGCGTGGTGAGGGTTCGATATTCTCCGTAACGATCGATTTCGAGCGGCAACTCGGGAAGCGGGCGGAGACCAGAAGCTTCCCCGAGAGTCTGCGCGGCCGGAAGATCGCGGTCGTGGACGACAACCAGACGAACCGCACGATTCTGGCGAGTCAGCTTGGATCCTGGGGCTGCGACGCGCATGTGTACGAGACGCCCGAGGAGGTGCTGCGCGCCATGCGAGAGGCGGCCAGCGCAGGAGAACCCTTCCACATGCTCGTGAGCGACTACCAGATGCCCGAGGTCACGGGCCTCGACCTCACGCGGCTCGTGCGCTCCGACGAGGAGCTGAAGGACACGCCCGTGGTCGTGCTGACATCGATGTCCGTCCTGGGCGGGCTACACGAGTTCGAGCGCGCCGGCGTCAGCGGGTTCCTCACGAAGCCTGTCAAGCAGACTCAGCTCTTCGATTGCCTGATCACCGTTCTGGGGTCGAAGCAGACGCTTCGCGTTGGCCAGCCCACCGGTCCGACCGGTCTGGTCACCAAGCACTCCCTGGTCAAGACCGCCGTGCGCACCCGCACCAGGATCCTGCTGGTCGAGGACAACGTGGTCAACCAGCGTGTTGCGGCCGCGCTACTGGCGCGCAACGGCTTCACCTGCGAGCTCGCGAACAACGGGGTCGAAGCCTTACGCGCCCTCGCGGAGCGCTCCTTCGATCTCGTGTTCATGGACTGTCAGATGCCCGAGATGGACGGCTACGAGGCAACGCGCCGCATCCGCGAGGCGGAACGTACGACCGGTGCGTACCTGCCGGTGATCGCCATGACCGCGAATGTGATGAAGGGCGACAAGGAGCGTTGCCTGGAATCAGGCATGGACGACTACGTCTCCAAGCCGATCAGTGCGGATCGCATCCAAACGGTCGTGCTGCGCTGGCTCGGCAAGGTGCGCCAGGGTTCGTAGGATCCCTCATGTGATCGCATTCGGCGGGGCAGGCGGCGATGCTTTGCGGCGCGGAGACCAGCCGCGGATGTCGCGCCCGATGGCCACGAAGGGGTCCAGGAACTGTGCCCACAGCCCGCTCGGGAAGTCCTCGTCTCCGTGGTAGCCGAGCTCCGGGGTAGGCCGGCCTTCGGGCCGGTAGGCGGTGCCGAGAAGGTAGTCCCAGACGGCGAGTGACGAGCCGTAGTTCACGTTGCGGCGCGGATCCACCGACGCTGCGTGGTGCCAGATGTGCAGCTGGGGGTTGTTGAAGATGTACTTCAGGGGTCCGAGCGGGATATTGACGTTCGCGTGGGAGTAGACGTTGGTGACGGCCAGCAGGAACGCGACGGCGACCACTTCCTCGGCCGGAAATCCGATCAGTGCCATCGTGAAGTAGCCGACGTAACCGCCCCACAGGAACTCGACGCAGTGGAAGCGGTTGGCATTCCAGATATCCAGCTCCTTCGAGGAGTGGTGGACCCGGTGGAAGTGCCACAGGAAGGTCACGCGGTGCGAGGCCCAGTGGCCCAG
>JBLHKW010000064.1:0-26272 GCA_047618565.1 Planctomycetota bacterium | reverse complement strand
ACCGATCGGCGCGCACCTTGGATCTCGGAGGGACTCTTCAATGAAATACACCGGCCAGCGGCCCGTGCCGACCTTTTGCGCCAGCGCGCGCTGCCCCGCAACCTCCGCTGAAGGCAACCGAATCCGCCGCCCCGCAATGAGGGCGGCCGAGACTGCGTGAGCAATCCCGGCCAACCGGTCAGCGAGCTTCCAGCTGAGGTCGGAGTCTCAGGGAAGGTTGATGTTCAGGAAGTGGTCGCTCTTGCGCCACGGCACATTCATGACCGTCAATCCGCCGCGCAGGGAGTTGGCCTGGTCGATGAAGGTCGGTAGGAGCGGAAGCGAGGGTGCCCCGGCCACGGAGGGGATCGTCCTGGCAGGAAAGCCGCGCAGGGTCGTCACGCCGAAGAAGACCTCGGAGCGGATGGCGGGCAGGCACGGGTCCCCGTAGTTGTAGCCGCCGGTATTCCAGCGAATCCCCTCCTCGCCGGGGTAGGTGAACGGATCCGTCCAAGCTCCGATGGACATCGAGATGAAGCCGGGCAGGAAGGGTCCGCCCGAGGTGATCGAGGTTCCGCACGCGCCACCGAGACCGAGGTCGGCCACGACGAACTGGGGTGTCGCCGCCGCGTCTCCACAGAGGCAGAACTCGGTCGAGGGATCGACGAAGCAGTCCATGCTCTCCTCGTACTGGCAGATCGGCGGGCCGCCCGACAGGTCCACGCGCCGAACAGCATCCTCGGTCGTGGTCCCGATCTCGATCGGTTGGATCGGAAGCGGCACAAAGCCCGCCGCGGGTCCGACGAAGGAATAGGTACGGTCCGGGTGGAACGCGCCACCACGCGGGAAACCGGTCTGGTGGTCGACGAAGTCACAGCCGTGGGTCAACATCCAGGCGTACTGCCGCAGCGGCGCGCCCGTCGCCGACTGACAGGTCTGAGCCATGTCGACGTAACCGGTGTAACGCACGCGGCTGTTGTGCGCACTCGCGCAAGGCGGCAGCGGGCACGGATCGGGACCGGTCGCTGAGGTGGCGATCAGGTCACCGTTGGCCATGTAGCGCCAGACCTGTACCGGGACGCCGCTCGGGTCGGTCTCCATCCAGGTACGTGAGTACTGCACGGTGATCTTGCCGCGCCACTTGGTCACACCGGCGGCGTCGCTCAGCCTCAGGGTCATCCTGCGGACGGCGCAGGGCGCCAGGCTCGTCGTGCCGAGGGTCCATTCGGCCAGGCAGGTGTTCGTGGCCTCGACATCGCAGTCCTTCCAGCAGATGCCGAGGGCCTCCTGGCGGAAACGCTGGATGCGCGGGATATTCGGAGTCGCGGGCGTGCAGCAGGGCCCGCCGTCAAGGCCGTCGGGGATGATGCACTGGGCGGTTGCGCTGGAGGGCAGTGCGGCCAGCGCCAGGAACGGGGCCACGAGGGTTGCGAGGATCGGGTACTTCACGAGGGTCAGTCCTTTGGGGTTCGGGAGAGCATGGATCCCGAGGACTGTCCTGCCAGGGCGCGGCGCGGCCTGGGGGGTCATCGGGAAGTGGTTCATCCCTGCAGTGACCCGGCACGGGACGGGAGGACAAACTTCTCCGCATTTCACCCGCGCAGCGGCAACCGGTGCCCCTGAGAGCCCTCAGGCCTCGACTGCTCGCCTGGCGCGTCCGATCTCCAGTGAGAGCGAGAGCAGCAGGGGCACGAGCAGCAGCGTGAAGACCGTGGAGACCAGCAGCCCGCCCAGGACCACGCTGCCCAGACCACGGTAGAGCTCGGACCCCGAGCCCGGCATGAACACCAGCGGCGCCATGCCGCCGACCGAGGTCAGGGTGCTCATGAAGATCGGCCGCACGCGACTGCGTACGGACTCTCGAATGGCCTCGCGCGACTCCATCCCGGCGCCCATGAAATTGTGCGCCTGGTGAACGATCAGGATGGCGTTGTTCACGACCACGCCGATCAGGATCACGAAGCCCAGCATCGTCAACACATCCAGGTTCTGCACCGGCAAGTAGCGGTCCACCTGGCTCCAGAGGAACATGCCGAAGAGTGCCGCGAACCCGCCCAGGGTCGCGAGCGGAACGCTGAACAGGATGATGAGCGGCTGCACGAAACTCTGGAACAGCACGCACATGAGGAGGTAGACCACGATCAGCGCGAGCACGAGGGAACTGGTCAGCGTGCCCGCCACGGTTCCGTCGCCCAGCATCGCCTCGCGCACGGCGGCGAGCTTGCTGGCCGAGCCCGTGAAGCTGGTCCCGACGGTACGCGGAATCACGCCGGCGGCTCGCTTCTCCTCGAGCAGGGTGTCGATCTGCTCGACGGCTCGCTCCAGGGGCATGCCCGTGGGCGCCGTGAACTGCAGCGTCACCGCGCGACGTCGACCCTCGCGGTTGATCTGGAAGGGCGCGTTCACGCGCGTCAGCGTGGCCAGCGCCGACAGCGGCACAACGCCTCCGAGGGGCGTCGCGAGCGGCGTGTCGCCGAGCGCATTGAGCGCCCCATTCAGCTGAGCGGCCTGGGCCACGAGTTTGAGGTCGATGGTCTGCCCCCCGCTGCGGTAGTCCCCGATGACCGCTCCATCTCCGAGGGCGCGCACACTCAGACCCAGTTCGTCGGGGGACATCCCGACCTCGCCCAGGCGCACCAGGTCCGGCCGCACCCGCAACTCGGGTCCCGAGATGTTGAAGTTGCTGGGATCGGGCTGGACGGCCCCGCCCCCGTAGGTTCCCAGCATGTCGAGGAAGACCGATTCCGCCGCGCGCGCCACCTCACCGAGATCGTCACCCGAGAAATTGATCTTCACCGCCGAACCGGTGCTTCCGCCGAGCTGGAACAGGGGCAACTGGAAGGCGAAGGCCATCACGCCCGGGAGCACGTCGCCGCGTGTAGCGTGCTGGAAGAGCGGCTGAATATCGACAGCACGCGCCGGATCGCTGCCGATGCCGCCGTGGAACATGATGCCGTCGAAGCTGACCGCAAAGTAGTTGGTGAGCGGCGGAGGCCTGACCGCCGGTCCGGGCTGCATACGCGCAAAGTCGAACGTGGGCACCGAGCCGAGCTGTGCCTCGGCCTGCTCGTACTCGGGACTGCCCGTCTCCAGGGAGCCGGCCTCCCAGTACGGCTGAATGGTGCTCTCGACGCGCTGAGCCAGGCCGTCCATGTACGTCAGGCTGTACCCGGGCGGAGGCACGATCAGACCGAAGATGAGGTTGCGGTTGCCCTGGGGCAGGTAGTCGGCGGGTGGCATGAGCTGCCAGGTCCCGACGATCGATGCCAGGGTCAGGCCCACGACCACCACCAGGCGAGCGACAACACTGCCGCACATGCGGTAGACGAGTGCGGCGATCCAGTCCGAAGGTCCCGAGCGGCGCACGCGGCCAGGCACCGCGATCGGGTCCGCTCCCTGGGGATCCGTGGCCACGGCATGCGCGCTTGCGGGCTTGCGGCGCAGGAGACGGGCCGCACACGAGGGAATGACCGTGACGGCCACGAGAAGACTCAGGGAAACTGCCGCGACGATCGCGAGAGCGATATCACGAAAGAGCTGCCCGGCCTCCTCCTCGATCAGGAGGATGGGGATGAACACCGCCACCGTGGTCAAGGTCGATGCGAGCACGGCGCCGAACACCTCGCGCGTACCGTCGAGCGCCGCCTGTGCCGGGGGCTTTCCAAGTTCCAGATGACGGTAGATGTTCTCCAGCACGACGATCGCGTTGTCCACGACCATTCCCACCGCGAAGGCCATGCCGGCCAGGCTGATCACGTTGACCGTGCGGCCCATGGCGACCATCACGACGATCGCGCCCACGACCGAGATGGGGATCGCCAGCGCCACGATGCCCGCCGGTCGCAGGGAGCGCAGGAAGAGCAGCAGCACGCCGATGGCGATGGCACCACCGATCCAGATGTTGCTCTGCACCAGGGACAGGGCGTCGTCGATGTAGACCGTCTGGTCGTACCCCTGGGCCAGGTGCAGGGTGCCATCCAGCTGCAGCTCCCGCGCCTGGGTATCGAGCAGCCCGCCCGGCGCGTTCATCTCCTCGAGCGCAGCGCGCAGCAGCGCCATGACCTCCATGACGTTCGCGCCGACCTCTTTCTGGGCGTTGATCGCGATGATCGGGCGGCCCCTGGAGCGCACGAAACTGTTGGGTTCCTTGTAGGTCTCGAGCACCTCGGCCACGTCTCGCAAGAAGACAGGCCCGGCACTCGTCTGAGCGATGACCGTGCTCGCGACCTCTTCCACGCGCTCGTACTGGCTGACCAGGCGCACGCGTACGTTGGACTTGTTCTCCTCCAGGGCCCCGGCCGAGACGTTGCGGTTGGTCCCGCGAATGGCGGCCACCAGGGACGGAATGGTAAGGCCGTGCTGTGCGAGCCGCGCCGGATCGAAGCGGATCTGCACCTCACGCTCGCGCCCCCCGAGTGCGTTGATCTCCGCCATCCCGGCCAGCCGCTCGAGGGTCGGCTTGATGCGGTCGTCCGCGAAGTCCTGCAGGGTGCGTACATCGAAGGTCGGGTCGGTGCTTTCCAGGAGCAGCCACGCGATGTAGTCCCGGCTGTCGGGATCCGAGGCCTCGACCACGGGCTCGTCCGCGTTCACGGGATAGCTCGACACCTCGCGCAGCTTGTCGCTGACCTCGCGCAGCGCGACCTCCTTCGGCGTGCCCACTGCGAATTGCAAGCGCACGGTCCCGCTGCTCTGCTGGGACTTGCTGGTGATCTCCTTCAGGTTGGAGATGCCCTGTAGCTTGTCCTCCTGCGGATCCACGATCTCCTGCTCGATCTCCTGGGGACTGGCGCCTTCCCAGTACGTCGTGACCGCAATGATGGTGTCCTCGACGTTGGGCGTGAGCTGGATCGGAATGCGCTGCAGGGCCACGATCCCGGACAGCACGATCAGCAACACGCCGACGAGCACGGTCACCGGCTGCCGGATCGCGGTGGCGATGAGGTTCATTTGCCTCCTGCCCGATCACCCGCGGGAGCCGCGATGACCGGAGCCCCGGGAAACAGACGTTCGTTGCCCTCGACCACAGCCTGGTCGCCGGCCTTCAACGCAGCTGCCCGAACGGCGACGCGACCGTTCACGTTGAAGAGCTCCTCGATCGGAATACGCGCGGCCTGGGCCGGAGCATCCCCCGCGCTGGCCCGCACAAGATACAGGTAGCTGCCAGCCTCGCCGCGCAGGACCGCATCGCGCGCCACGGTCCAGTGCTTCCCGCGGGCGCCAGTGGGAACCGATGCGGTGACCGACATACCAGCCGTGATCGCGCCCGCACTGACGTTCGCCGGGCGCAGCGCGACGACGTACTTGAAAGTACGCGCACGCGCATCCACCTGGGGCACCATCCGTCCGCCGAGCACGACCACGGGCATGTCGAGCGCATCGATGCGGATGTCGATACTCGCTTCCAGGCCCGCTCCACGGGCGAGTGCTGCGGCGTAGCGCTGAGGTACGTCGAGCCAGACCTCGAGCTCCTCGACCGAGACCATCTCGGCCAGGGCTTCACCAACCGCGAGCCACTCGCCCACCTCGGTCAGCCTGGAGACGACGACTCCGTTGAAGGGTGCGCGTACGAGCATGTCGTCGACCCGGCGCTCGAGCTCGGCTTGCTCCGCTGCCAGGACATTCAGCCGGCTCTCCGCCTGCGCAACGACGAGGGTCGCGACGCGCAGAGCGCTGGTCGCGTCGACCAGGCGTTTCTCCCCGACCGTCTTCTTCTGCACCAGCTCGCGCGTCGTCTCAAGATCGCGCTGCGCCTGATCCGCCTCCTCGCGCCGCTGCTCGACCTCCACTTCGGCCGAGGCGCGCTGGGTTCGCAGGGTCGCGAGCGCCAGCTCGAGCCGGCCGCTGTCCAGGCGCGCCACGATCTCGCCGACCTGCAACGCGGCGCCCGCGCGCGCGCTCAGCTCCAGCACCAGGCCGGGCTCGCGCGCCGCCACGAAGGAGCGTCGGACCGGACGTACCTCGCCGGTCACCACGCGCCGCTCCTGCACCACTTCCGAACGCACGGGATCGACCCGCACCTGCGCCGGAGGCGGGCCCTGGCGAGCGAATGCCGGAAAACTGAACAGGCTGGCCGTGGCCAGTATCGTGAGGCGCCTTGCGATCATCATGAGCCCGTCGTCCTTGCGATTCGGGGGCCCACTTGAGGTGTGTGCCTCTCCGCAGGCGCCACGCTACCCTGTCCTCACGAGCCTGTCTCGACCCGTCCGAAAAGTCGGCCCGATCCGCGCGCGGCACTCAATTCTTACGCAGCACAATATCCGCCATGGTGGGCGTCTTGACATGGCTGGCAGCCGAACTGGCGCGCGCGAGCCACTCGTCCCTGAAGGCTGCCCACTCGGCCTCTGGGTAGCTGCCTGAATCCACCAGCTTGGGAAGGTAACTCCAGAGAAACTGCTCGAGCCAGCGCCATTCCAGCGACCCCACCGCACCGATGCGAGAAACCGGGCGCACCGACTCCACCCGCAGGCCACACGCCTCGGCCATGCTGGGTAGGTGCGCGCCGACGTCGATCGTTCCGGCACCGCCATGCCAGCTGTCCATGCACGCAGCAACCGCGCCGTCGAATGTGTCGCTCGGAGGCAACATGGCCATCGCGCCCCAATCCACATACTCCTGCAGCGCGATGGTGCCCCCGCTTCGCACCCCGCGCGCGACACAGCCCAGAACGGCTTCGGGATCCGGAAGCCAGCAGAAGAGCCAGCGTGAGTACACACCGTCCAGCTCACCGGCCGGCAAGTCCAGCTCCTCGACCGGCCCGAGACTGGCCTGCACGTTCGCAATCCCGCGACGAGCGCACTCCGCGTCCAGGAATGCCAGGAAGCCCTCGCTCTGGTCACGGGCCAGTACATGCCCTCCCGGGCCCACCATGCTCGCGAGCGCGAGGCTGGTGAAACCTGGACCGCAGCCCAGGTCCAGCACCCGGTCTCCGGCCCCGAATCCGGACCGCTGCCAGATCGCCATGCTGGCCGCGATCCAGACATCGTGCTGGAAGCGCAGACGCTCGATCTCCGCTGCATCCGTCCCGAGAATGTAATTCTGCCGGTCGCTCATCGATGGCTCCGTAGGGTGTGCTGTGGTTCTCGCGGACGGATACCGCCCGCGTGCTCGGATGTTTGCGAGGCCCATGAGCCCCGTGAGTCTGGCGCAGCTCAGAGGGTCCGATGCATGACGTAGGCGTCCACCAGTCCGCGCTCCCGATGGCGAAAGACGCCGGGCAAGACCCCCACTCGCTCGAAGCCCAGCTTCTCCCACAGGCGCAGTGCAGCCGCGTTGGCACCGACGACCATGTTGAACTGTACGGATCGAAATCCGTGTGCGCGTGCCGCGTCCAGCGAGTGCTCACCGAGGGCGTGCCCGACACCGCGACTACGGAATTTCGCGGCAACCATGTAGCCGAGATTGGCCACGTGCGCTCCACGGCCCGGGTAGTTGGGTTTGAGCGCGTAGGTGCCCGCCACGACGCCGTCGATCTCCGCCACGAAGGTCCAGGTGCGCTTGCCGAGCCAGTAGTCCAGCACCTCGTGCACGTGCTCGAAGACGAATTCCTCTCCGCCCTCGACGACCTCGCGCGCCATCTCGGCCAGAGCAGGGCGATCCCGCCGCTCGAATGGGCGAATCAGCAGAGCGTCGAGCGTGGACTCGGGCGTGGACATGGATGAACGGGACCCAACTCAGGAAACAGGACGATAACGGCGCACCGTCGGGCCCCAGACGTTACGCCCGTTGCGCACTGGAGACAACCGCGGCGCTCGCACGGGCCTGTGCGCCTCGCCGGACGTATGCTGGCCGTGCCCATGCCCTCTCGCTCCCCGATCCTGGCCGCTGCATGGGCGCACTCGCAACCGCCGGATGCAGCGACGATGCCCGGCAGGCCGAGAATGCCGCTGCGCCCGGGACACGCCCGAACGTCATCGTCCTGCCTGCGGACAACCTCGCACCCGGCATCCTGGGCTTCGACGGCAACCGTGACATCCGAACCCCGCGCCTGGATCGTCTGGGCACCCAGGAGGTCCTGCGTCGCCGGGCGCTGACCGCAATGGTCGGGGCGCCGAGACCCGCAACATGGCCGCAAAGATATCCCGTGCGATCGAGAATTACTCTCTGACGGCAGTCTGCTTCAGCGCCGTGGTCCGCATCGGACCGGCGCTTGTCCACGCCCTCGAACAGCACGGACTGAAGCGCTCCTGGAGCTCGGAGAACTTCGTCCTGTGGGCGCAGGCCGAGGGTGCGCTCAGCGAGGCGCCGGACTGACGTAGGGCTGACCGGTGCCCGTCTCGCACAGCGCCTTGAGGCTCGTCAGGTAGTGGCCCCAGTTGTAATTATACATCCCGTACAGCTCCATATCGAGCTCGAACGCGAAGGTCTGCCGGAAGAGGACCTGCGTCAGATTGGGGTCGGCGCGGACCTCCCCCGCCGGGGCGTACATCAGGTCGAAGCGAAATTCGCTGTCACGCCAGGCCGTGTGCCCGCTGACACACTTCCATTTCACGCGCAGGTTCTCCTCGGCCTCAATGACTTCCATGGAAGGATTGAAGTCCGGTAGAAACTGGAACTTAAGCACGCCGTCGAAGGGCCCGTCGATGGAAGCGCGCTCGGTCCACCATCCGGACAGGCCCTCGAGGGTGGTGAGTGCCCAGAACACGCGCTCGGGGCTGGCGCCGATGGTGACGAAGTGGGTGATCTGTTGCATGACGATAGACGGCCGGGGCGAGCCAGCGTCGCCTGAGCTTAGTACGACGCGGGGCTGATTGCGATCACATGACCGTGGAGACTCCAGGCGGCGGCGCGCATCAGTGGAAGTCGCGACTCGTCACCGCCAGCGTCCCCAGCGCAGCATCCAGGCTCTCGATCCCCGTCACCAGCAGGTGAACCACATCCCGGGCACGCTCGATGCGCCCGTGGGCCAGCACGGCCGTCGCGTGGGCAGCCGCCTCGCGGTCACGCTCGAAGATCTTCGCGCGCACGATCAGGTTGGCGACGCCGGTCTCGTCTTCGAGGGTCAGAAAGACCACGCCACTGGCGGTCGCCGGACGCTGACGCCCCAGGACCAGGCCCGCGATGGAGGCGCGCCGCCCGCTGGGAGTGCGCTGCTCGTCGCGCAGGAGCGCGCTCTCGAGCACCCCGCGCGCCCGCAGACCATCGCGCAGGAAAGAGAGCGGGTGTGCCTTCAGTGAGAGCCGCGTCGCCGCATAGTCGCTCTGGACGTGCTTGAACAACGAGAGCTGCGGTAGGTCCGGAACCCGCCCCGTATCGCCACTCGTCCCAGGCCGATCCCATAGACCCGCCTGGGCCGCATCACCCCGGACACGCTGGCCACGCAGGGCGCGCACGCTCCACAGGGCGCGTTGCCGATCGAGCCCCATCGACTGAAACGCATCCGCCTGGGCCAGATGACGCAAGCAAACCGCGCGCACTCCACTGTGAGCGTGCAGCTCCTGCATGTCGTCAAAGCGGCCGTGTTCCCGTACGCACTCTGCGACACGGGACGCGTCCGCAGCAGCCAACCCCTTCACCATGCGCATGCCGAGGCGCAATGCGGGCGCGGGCGCGGGCGCCCCGCCGCCGCCCGCTTCGCGCTCACCCGGCTCGTACTCCAGGGTACAGTCCCGCGCACTGTGGTTCACATCCACCGCCCGTATCTCGACGCCGTGTTCCTTCGCGTCGCGCACGATCTGGGCCGGGGCGTAGAAGCCCATCGGCTGGCTGTTGAGCAGGGCCGCCGCGAACGCGGCCGGGTGGTGGCATTTTAGCCAGGCCGAGACGTAGACGATCAGCGCGAAACTGGCCGCGTGGGACTCGGGAAAGCCGTACTCACCAAAGCCCTTGATCTGATCGAAAACGCGGTGCGCGAACGCTTCGGAGTAGCCGCTCTCGACCAGTCCCGTCATGAGCTCTCCGCACAACACCTCCAGCTGATCACTCTTGCGCTTCCAGGCCGCCATGGCGCGCCGCAACTGATCCGCGCGCCCGGGCGTGAAGCCCGCGCCGACCACGGCCAGCGCCATCACCTGCTCCTGAAACAGGGGCACCCCCAGGGTCTTCCCGAGCACGCCGCGGATGGCATCGCTCGGATAATCCACGGGCTCCTCCCCGTTCCGGCGACGCAGGTACGGGTGCACCATGTTGCCCTGGATCGGACCGGGCCGAACGATGGCCACCTCGATCACGAGGTCATAGAAGCAGCGCGGTCGCAGGCGCGGCAGCATCGACATCTGCGCACGCGATTCGATCTGGAACACGCCGACCGTATCCGCGCGACAGAGCATGTCGTAGACCGCCGGATCCTCCGGCGGGACCGTGTGAAACTCCAGGGCCTCGGTCCCCGCGGCGCGCGCCTCTACGGCCACCAGCTCGAGTGCCTTGCGCACGCAGGTCAGCATTCCGAGTCCGAGCACGTCGACCTTCAGCATGCCCATCGCGTCGATATCGTCCTTGTCCCACTCGATCACCGTGCGATCGGGCATGGCCGCGTTCTCGATCGGAACCAGCTCGCACAACGCGCCCCGGGTGATCACGAAACCGCCCACGTGCTGGGACAGGTGTCGTGGAAATCCGCGCACCTCGTTCGAGAGCTGGATCAGAAGTCGCATGCTGCGCGCGTCAGGGTCCAGCCCCAGGGCCAGGAAGCGCTCGCCCTCCAGCGCCCCGCACCAGGCGCCCATGCTCTTCACGATGTGCTCGATGCAATCCAGCGAGAGCCCCAGCACCTTGCCCACGTCGCGCACGGCGCTGCGGCTGCGATAGGTGATCACGACTCCGGTGAGCGCCGCTCGCTCGCGGCCGTACCTGGCGTAGATGTACTGGATCACCTCCTCACGCCGCTCGTGCTCGAAGTCCACGTCGATATCGGGCGGCTCATCGCGCTCCTTGCTGACGAAGCGCTCGAACAACACATCGATGCGCTCCGGATCCACGGAGGTCACCCCCAGGCAGTAACACACCGCAGAGTTCGCCGCCGCACCACGGCCCTGACACAGGATGCCGCGCGAGCGTGCGAACTGGACCAGATCGTGCACGGTCAGGAAATAGGGCGCGTACTCGAGCTCGGCGATCAAACCGAACTCGTACTCGATCTGCCCTGCGACCTTGGCCGGCACCCCCTGGGGGTAACGCGTGCGCGCACCATCCCATGTCAATGAGCGCAGATGCTGCATCGGCGCGAGGCCCGCGGGACAGACCTCGTCCGGGTACTGGTAGCGCAGCTCGTCGAGATTGAAGCCCGCGGCGCGCTGCGCGATCTCGACCGAGCGTTCGAGCGCCTCGGGACAGGCCGCAAAGAGCCGCGCGAGCTCACCCCGGGATTTCAGGTAGCGCTCGCCGTTGGGAAAGAGACGAAAGCCAGCCTCGTCGAGGGTACAGCCCGTACGGATGCACACGAGCACATCCTGCAGAACGCGGCGATCGGGCGTGTGGTAATGCACGTCCCCCGTGGCGACCAGCGGCACTCGCAGGCGATCGGAAAGCTGCCGCAAGCGCGCCAGCCAGCCGCGGTCGTTCGTGCCCATGAGCACGGGCGCCGCCAGGGAGAGCCGGTCCCCGTCGAAGACCCGCGACAGGCGTCGTACGAAGGACTCGAAGTCCCCGTCGAGAACCGTCTCGACTCCCACGGGTTCGGGCGGCAGGACCACCGCCAGCAGACCCGCGCAGTGCGCGACGACGTCCTCGAGATCGAGGTCGCACTGGCCCTTCTGCGCGCGCCGCTTCCCGAGCGTCAGCAGGCGGCAGAGGCGACCGTAGGCCGCCAGATCCGTGGCGTAGACCAGCAGGGAGCGCCGCTGGCTCCCCTGTGGAGTCCGAGCATCGAAGATCAAGCGGCACCCGACGAGCAACGGTATCCCGACATCCTTGCTGGCCACATGCGCACGCACGATCCCGGCCAGGGAGTTCACGTCGGTGATCGCAATGGCGCGATAGCCCAGCTGCGCGGCCCGCCGCACGAGTTCTTCGGGGTGGCTGGCGCCGGTCAGGAACGTGAAGTTCGACGTGACGTGCAGTGCCGCACAGGCTGGGCCGGGGGGCGTGGACATGTCAAAGCCACTCGCCATGCAAGAACCAGCTCCCGTTCACGTCGAGCACCATCCAGAACCAGCGCCCGCCCTGATCCTGGATGCAGAAGTAATCCCGAACGCCCGGCGTGCCGGTAGCTCTCCACCAGGGCGCAGCGATACGTTCCGGCCCGAAGCGGCGCACGACGACACGCACTTCGCCGCGCCAGCAAAAGCGCACGGGCACGGCGCTGCCGCCCTTGCCGACCTCGACCTCGATCCGCTCGGGTGGAGTGAACAGACGCGAGGGCCTGGGCAACGTCGTGATGCGAGTGTCTGCGCTGCTCGCCCCCATGCGCGCCCACGCGATCGCCCCGCCAGTCTCCCAGGCCTGGGAGCATGGCAGCGTGCGGAAAGCGTGCTCCGGGAGGTGGGACTCGACCGCCTCGACTCCGAGCAAGCTCTCGCGCCCGAGACGGCCCACCAGGGTATCGAGCAGTTCCCCCAGGGCTCTGTCCGGACCTTTCGCCACAGAGCGCGCTCCCCACATACGACCCTGCTGCCCCGTGGTCGCGACCGTCCAGGGCATGCTCAACACGATGCACTCCACGCCGAATCCGAGCTGCACGCGCTCCAGGGTGGGCTCGATCAGGGACCAGATGTGCTCGAACCCTGCCCGTGCTCGGCTGAGAACGATCTCCTCGAAAACGTTCTCGCTCTCGCAGCAGTGCAGCTCGAACTCGACGCCACGCGCAGACTCGCCGCGCTCCTCTAGCTCCACGATCAACTCACGCAGGAGCACGCGCAGGGTGTACGCGACCACCTCCAGGCCGACGGGCGACTCGAAATCCCTGCGCGCACACGGAAAGGAACGTGGACGCAGGGGCACGAGTGGCTCGAAGGCCGTCCCCAGCGCCTGATCGAGACGCAGTAACAGATCGCTGCCAAAGCGTGCGGGCAGCGTCTCACGCGGCAACTCGAAGAGCTGCTCGATGCGCTCCACCCCGACCTCGGCCAGGGCATCGACCACTTCAGGATCGAGCCGCAGGGCCTGGGTCGAAAGTGACCCGAGCGCCTCGGCCTCCCCGCCAGCGGGCACGCGCAAACGGGGGTCGCTTCCGAAGTGCGCGCCCGCCCAGGCACAGCCGATGGTGTTCGCGATGCACCCGCGCGCGCTGAAAGCACGCGCCTCGAAGGCCGCGAGCACGTGCTCCAGCAGCCGCTCCTCTCCATCAAAAAGGCGCTCGCTGCCGGATACATCCAGCAGCAAGCCATGCGGCGGATCCGGACATACGTGCGGCGAGAAGCGCGTGGCCCAGAGGCTCAGATGCTCGAGCTGCTCCCCGCTACCCGGCCGGTCGAAGTGCTCGACAAGCGTCTCGCGCGCGCCGATCAATGCCCGTGCGTGGGCCAGGCTCATCCCGCTGCGCACCCCACACTGCGCGGCCCCGGTGCAGCACTGCGCGATCCACTGTGCTCCACGGATCACGTCGATGAGCAGCAGCAAGGCGAGCGGGCGGGCGCTCTCCAGGGAGCTCGAGCGCCTGCGCAAGCGCACGTGGTCGACCGCGAAGGTCGGCAGGTTAAGTGCCAGGTAGCGCTTCACGGGGTGAGCGTGCTTCCGAAGAGCGAGTGTCCCTTACTACGCATGAGTCCCAGGGACCAGCGCGGACGCGCGACGCCGTCCACGGGCAAGCAACGCCCCACGCGCCAGCGGGTCGTCGCCGCGGACAGGCTCTTGAATTCCCGAGGCGGTCGCAGAAGCAGGGCCAGGCCGTGCCCGACCTCCGCCGCCAGCTGAAGGCGCCGGGTGGCCGCCATGTCGAAGCCGCTGCCGTCCGCCACGACCGCGACCACGGACGGACAGCGCAGCGCCGTATCGATAGCCCACAGGCGCTTCTCCACCGGCCGCGCATCGACGAGCAGCGAATGCTCGAGCAGGTGTCGTGCAGGCCGGGAAGAATCCTGCGGCCAGCGCACCAGCTCGAGCACTTCTTCGTGCAGCGCATGCGCGCCGTCCCCGGGCGCCCGGGAGGCGTCGCTGCTACGCACACCGAAGTCCCGCACCAGCGCCCGCGGGTAGGGCCAGATGTCCGGTCCGATCCAGAGCACACGCCCACTGTGCGCCCCACGCCCGGCGCTCGTGGCGGCCACGAACTCGATCATCTGCCAGGCCAGGTGGATCGCCAGGTAGAGCGGCGGCGCCCACGCGGCGCTGGCCCGCCGCCCAGGATCCTCCTCGGCGATCCCGAACCACTCGTGCAGCGCCCCGCGCGCCAGCCCGCCGCCCAGGACCTCGTCCACGGCCGCCCAACCGGTAGGTACCGGGCCGGCCTCCGCCCCGCTGGCCCTCCGGGCGCTGTTTGGCCTGCGCAGGATTTCCCGGATACGCCCCGCCAGGGAGATCAGATCACGTGATTCAGACTTTCCGGCCTGCTCTTCGAGACCTGCCCGAACTCCATTCTCCTGACCTGCGTCCATCCCGCCATGGTAATGCGCGGTAGGGCTTTGTTAGGGTTCACTTCCAAAAAACCACGCAACGTGACCCGGACACTCCGGAGGGCCAGGGGTCTCGCTCGGGTTAGGCTCCCCCACGTGAGCATTCGCCAACAACCGCGCCGCTGGTACCTGATCCTCCATCTGGTCCCGAGTATCGCCCTCGCCGTGTGGATCGAACGGACCCAGGCCTGGCACCCCGTGGCCGCATGGTGGGTCGCCTGCAACCTGATGGTCTTTCCCATCTGGGCCTACGACAAGTGGCAGGCACGCCGCGACGGATGGCGCGTGCCCGAGGCCAGCCTGCACACCATCGCCATCCTGGGCGCTGCCCCCGCGTCGCTCGTGGCACAGAAACTCCTGCGCCACAAGACCCTGAAGCCCGTCTTCCAGTGGCTCTACTGGACCCTGACGGTGGCCCAGGTCGCGGGCTGCATCTACTGGTTCGGCGTACGCCAGGAGTCCTAGCAGCCCGTGGTGAAACTCACGACCCGCTCAAATCCGCCAGGCTCCGCCCTGGCGGCGTTGCGCTTCCTCCGAGTATCCACGAATACGCGTCGTCAGCGCGCCTTGCCAGATCGAATCCCGACGGCTTCGAGCCCGCCGTGACTTTCACCACGGGCTGCTAGCCGTCCGTCGCCTGCACTTCCCAGCCGACGATCTCGGGCTCGAAAGGCGCCAGGCGCTGCGCCATGACAGCGACCGCTTCCGGGTTCGAGTCCACCATCAGGAACTTGCGCCCGTTGCGTCCGGCCGCATCCCCGCTCGTCCCGCTACCCGCGAAGAAGTCGACCACCAGATCCCCCGGCCTCGAGTGGACCTTCACGATGCGCTCCAGGACGCCGAGCGGTTTCTGGGTCGCGTAGCCCGTCTTCTCCTTGCCGTTCGGACTGACGATCGTGTGCCACCAGACATCGGTGGGCGTCTTGCCGCGCGCCGCCTTCTCCTTGCCCACGAGTCCGGGCGCCATGTACGGGATACGGTCCATCTCCTCGAAGTTGAAGACGTGGTCCGCCGGATCCTTCGCGTACCAGAGAATACTGTCGTGCTTCGTGGGCCAGCGCTTCTTGCTACGCGCGCCGTAGTCGTAGGCCCAGATGATCTCGTTCATGAAGCTGTCGCGACCGAAGATCTCATCCAGGGCGACCTTGCAGTAGTGCACCTCGCGGTAATCGATGTGCAGGAAGAAGCTGCCGTCCGCCGCGAGGATCCGCCTGGCCTCCTCGAGCCGCGGGCGCAGAAAGCCCTGGAAGTCCTCGAAGCTGTCCGCGTAGCCCGACTTGCTCAGCTCGACCGTGCGATAGCGATGGCCCTGAAACCCGGTGCGGTCACCACCCTCGTCGTCGCGCACCGTCTGTATCCGGCGTCGCTCCTGGCGCTTGCCCGTGTTGAAGGGCGGATCGATGTAGACCAGCTGCGCCACGCCGTCGCCCATGCTACGCAGGTGATCCAGGCTGTCCGCAAGGACGATACGGTTCGTGTTCATACTCGCTGGTCGTCTCCGCGGAGGAGCGTATCCGAGAGCACGATGGAGCACCAGAACGGCGCCCCCCCTGTATCGCTCAGGGCTGGCTCATCAGCGTCATGATGCGACCCGTGTCGCGGGACACGACGCGTGTCCCCTCGCAGAGCACCAGCGACGGCAGCCGCCGGATCTCGTGCTCACGCGCCACGGCTGAATCCCAGGAATCGATATCGATGCGGCGCAACCTGACGGTGGCCTTCTGCATGACGAGCGCCTCCAACTGAGGGCCCAACTGATTGCAGGCGGGTCACCACTTCGCGCCGTACTCGACCAGCGTCCACTTGCCGGGTGCCAGGTGTTCGTCGAGGTCGACGGCCTCCCCGTGGGAGATCGTCGCGACGAGTTCGGACGTCGCCAGCTTCTCGGTCGGCATGCCGGGTTCGGGCCCCAGGAAGCACCAGCCCGCCACCAGCAGCGGGGCCAGGAGGAGGAGTTTCTTCATCATGAAATTCCTATCGGCGGTTACCGGCCCGGGCTACAGGAGAGGACGCGGAACGGGACGATCCCGGCCCCTGACACAGCCTCGCCAGCTCAGGATCGCCCATCAACCCGAAGCCGGAAACGCCAGGGTCAGCACGAGCGCCTGCAGGCTGCCGGGGCTCACCGAGCAACCTCGCGCGGAAACCCGTTACGGAGCCGTGACGTCCCCACCAGATCTCGCCACCGGTGGCGTACACTGGCGCGCCGTCAGCCCTTCCGGAAACAGAACATGACCCTCCACTCCGCCCCTCTGAAAAATCCCCTCGGGGCGCTGCGTCCGATCCCCTACATGGGCGTGATCTTCGTCGTCGCCGAGGCCATGAAGCTCGGCTTCACCAACGGGGATCCGGACTGGTGCAACCTCGGCCAGGGACAACCAGAGATCGGCGAGATGCAAGGGGCTCCGGCGCGCATCGACGAGCTGCGCATCGAGCCCGGCGACCACGCCTACGGGCCGATCGACGGCACGCCCGCGTTGCGCACTGCCATCGCCGAGCACTACAACCGGCTCTACAGGGTCGGGAAGAGTTCACGCTACGGGCCCGAGAACGTGAGCGTGGCCGCCGGCGGGCGGCTGATGCTCTCGCGTGTCTTCGCGGCCCTGAGCACTGGTCGGTTGGGCTACCAGGTGCCCGACTACACGGCCTACGAGGACATGATCGGCTACCACCAGCATCGCTTCGAGCCGATCCCGATCTTCACCGACGAGGAGTCTGGCTTTCGCCTGCCCGCGGCGCGCCTCGCACAAATCGTCGAGCAACAGAAACTGTCAGCCTTCCTCTTCTCCAACCCATGCAACCCGACCGGACAGGCGGTGCGCGGTGCCGAGCTGGAGGCCTACGTGGACATCGCCCGTAAGGGCTGCACGATGATCTTCGACGAGTTCTACTCGCACTTCATCTACGACGGCGAGAAGCCCGGGAGCGGACCCATCTCGGCCGCGGAGTACGTGGACGATGTCGAGAACGAGCCGACACTCCTGATCGACGGGCTCACCAAGAACTACCGCTATCCCGGTTGGCGCGTGGGCTGGGTCGTCGGGCCGCAGGCCATGGTCAACGTCATCGGGCGCGCTGCGAGTGCGATCGACGGCGGGCCGAGCGCACCCATCCAGCGCGCCGCGTTGCAGGTCCTGGAGCCCGAGCGCGCGGACCAGGAGACGCGCGCCGTACGCGACGTCTTCTCGCGCAAACGCAACTTGATGGTCGAGCGCCTGGCCCGCATGGGCATCCGCTTCGCAAGCGATTGCGACTCGACCTTCTACGTCTGGGGCTCGGTCGCCGGCCTGCCGGCACCGCTCAATGACCCGGAGACCTTCTTCCGGCGCGCCCTCGAGCGCAAGGTCATGACGGTCCCGGGAACCTACTTCGACGTCAACCCGGGCAAGCGACGCACTGGGCCCTCGCCGCTTGCGTCGTGGATGCGCTTCTCCTTCGGCCCGCCCGAGGACAATGTGCGCCTGGGCCTGGATCGCCTCGACGAGATGATCCAGGCGGCTAGCCCGATCTATTCATGACCACGCGGACGAAATACCACGAACGGCCGGCTTCGCCGTCCTTTCGGGCTTTGGCGGCACTTTGCGAACATTGGCGTCCTCGGCGACCAAAAAAGGTCGCCTGCGGGGCCAATGCCCGCAAAGCACCACCAAAGCCCGAATCGAGGCGTTTCGCCTCGCGGCTCATGAATAGACCGGGCTAGCTGAGCGACGGACTCAGCGCGCTCGACGGCCTGTCAGCGGGCCTGGCCGACGTCCGTGCCTTCGAACGCGAATTCGCGATCGACGGCACGCACCATGTCACGCAGGGAGGCGACGACCGCGCGGTCCACGGCTGCGAGGATGTCCGCACGGCGCACGGCCACCGACTGGCCGTCTTCGCTGCGCACGGTGTAGGTCTCCTCTGCCATATCGATCTCGACCGGAACCCGCACGACACCCTCGGCGCGGCTGTGGCCAACGACCAGTGAGGGCGCGTCCTTGCGACGCTTCTTGAGCGAAGCGGAGGCCGAGCAGGTGACGCTGCGCAAGACGACCCGGGTGACCGGCTCCCTCACGACCTCTTCGGACTCCGTATCGGAATCCGACTCACCGTCCTCGGCCGTCGCCGGCGTCGAAACGGTCTCGGTATCGAAGTCGAACTCCAGGCCGTCGATCTCGACCAGCATGAAGTAGCGCGGACGGGACTCCTGGGACTCGTACTCCTCGGAGGGCACCGGGTAGAAACGGGTACCCACATCCGCGAGGTCGAGCACAAGTTCGGAGGTTGCACCGCCGAGTTCAACGGCCTGCTCGACGCTGGCGAAGGCCTCCATGAATGCGTCGTCGACGCGCACGGTCAACTCGGCTTCAACACGCGGTGACCCCTCCGGCGCGCGCGAGAACTTCTCGCCGGTGAAGAAGGTGTTCATGTCCTGACAGGAACTGGTGGCACTGGCGAGCAGGAACAGGCCGGTGGCACTCACAATCGTCTGGATGCGGTTCATCTGTTGATTCGTTACTGGGCTCAAGGCTTCGGTCAAGGATTCAGCGCTCCTGGGAGCGCTCGGAGTATCGTCCGGCGAAAACGGGAACCTGAGGGCTTTGTGATCGGAACTGCCTGCGCCCCAGGGATGTCCCCTAGAACAGGCCCTCGATGCGCCCATCGGCGTCCACGTCGATGCTCTCTGCCGCCGGAACTCTCGGAAGGCCGGGCATCGTAAGGATGGTGCCCGTCAATACCAGGATGAACCCGGCCCCGGCCCGTAGCTCGATGGAGCGGATCGGGATATCGAAGTCCGAAGGGCACCCCTTGAGGGAGGGATCCGTCGAGAAGGAGTACTGGGTCTTGGCGATACACACGGGCAGATGTCCGTAGCCGTCCTGCTCGAGCCGCTCGAACGTCTTACGCAGGCGCGGGTTAGTGACGACTCCGCGCGCCCCGTAGATGTCCTGGGCGACGCGCTCGACCTTTGCGAGCAACCCGTCGCGCTCCGTGTACAGGGGACGGAAATCGGCCTGACCCGATTCGGCCCGTTCGACCACCGCATGGGCCAGCTCCTCCGCTCCCGCCCCGCCGTGCTCCCAGTGGCTGGCGCGCACGACCGGGACCCCCAGACGCTCGGCGCTGCCCAGCAGGACCGCAGTCTCCTGCTCGCTATCCGAGACGAAGGCATTCACGCACACGATGACGGGAACGCCAAAGCGACGCAGATTGCGCACGTGTCGCTCGAGATGCTCGATCCCGACCTCGACTGCGCCCGGGTCCGACTGCCCGAGATCCGCCTGGGCGACGCCGCCGTGCAGCTTGAGTGCGCGGATGGTCGCGACGATCACAGCCACGTCGGGTCGCAACCCGGCGCTACCGCACTTGATGTCGAAGAACTTCTCGGCTCCCAGGTCCGCACCGAAGCCCGCCTCGGTCACGGTGTACTCGCTCACGCGTTGCGCCAGCTTGGTGGCCAGGACGCTGTTGCAGCCGTGGGCGATATTCGCGAAGGGTCCGCCGTGGATGAAGGCCGGCGTGTTCTCGAGCGTCTGCACGAGATTGGGCGAGATGGCGTCCTTCAAGAGCGTCGCCATGGCGCCGTGCACGTTCAGGTCGGAAGCCGAGATGCGCTCGCTATCGTAGGTCTGCCCCACGACGATGCGCCCCAGGCGCTCGCGCAGATCGCTGCGGGAACTGGCCAGGGTCAGGATGGCCATGACCTCCGAGGCTGCGGTGATATCGAAGCCTGTCTCGCGCGGAATGGAGTTGCCCGTGCCACCCAGGCCGACGACGATGTCGCGCAGGGCGCGCTCGTTGAGATCGAGCACTCGGCGCCAGGTGATGCGGCGCGGATCCAGACCGAGCGCGTTGCCCCAGTGCAGGTGGTTGTCGATCGCCGCCGCCAGCAGGTTATGGGCCGCACCGATGGCGTGGAAATCCCCGGTGAAGTGCAGGTTGATGTCCTCCATGGGGACGACCTGCGCGCGCCCGCCTCCCGCGGCGCCGCCCTTCATGCCGAAGCAGGGCCCCAGAGAGGGCTCGCGCAGGCAGATCACGGCGCGCTTGCCGATGCGCGACAGCGCGTCCCCGAGTCCAACGGTGGTGGTGGTCTTGCCCTCGCCCGCCGGCGTGGGCGAGATGGCCGTCACGAGCACCAGCTTGCTCAGCGGCTGGTCCTCGACGCGCGCCACGAAATCCATGCGCACCTTGGCCTTGTCGGCACCGTAGGGCACCAGGTCCTCCGGGCCGATCCCGAGCGTGCGTCCGATCTCGGTGATGGGCTTGGTACGGGCTGAGCGCGCGATCTCGATATCGGACGGGTACGTTTGCTGGTTATCAGGCATGGGGGCTGTTGCTGGTACGCTCCCTGCTCAGGGAGGGCGCGGAGTCCCCCACGGGGCGGGGCGGGTAGCTGGCCACGGATGGGCTGCCGAACCGGCCAGCCTACCCACTGGGATCTTGCGACGGAACGGGCCGCGACCGAAGATGGCCCGCGAAAGCCCATGGGTACCCAATCAAACCTCGCGTACCGCTCCATGGCCATCCTGGGCGGCTGCCTGCTCGCCGCCTGTGGCTCCAGTGAGCGCGACACGTCTGGAACTTCCGCGCCCAGCGACGCGCCCCCGGATCGGGTCGCGGGCCAGGTCGCGGGCCATGCGCTCGCACCGCCGTGGTCGGCTCCCCCGTCCTCGGACGCGAGCGGACGCTGCATCGATTGCCACACGCGCATCGCACTCGACTGGAGCCGCACGGGCATGGCCCGCACGCTCGGCCCGGTGACCCTCTCCGAACTCGAGGGCCTCGGGGCCGTCGCGGACGCCCCCGTCGGATACAGCTACGCCTTCGAGAACCACGAAGGCAATCCCTCGATCGTCGAGACCCATGCGGGCGCTCCCCAGCACGAGCTGCGGGCCGAGCTCGTACTGGCCATCGGTTCCGGCGAACGGGATCGCTCGTTCGCGGCACTCCAGGGTGACTTCCTGTGGCTCGCGCCGCTCGAAGCCCTGACCACGGCGGATGGTCGGCGCCACAGCGAACTGGCGCCGAGCCACAGCATCACTCCCGGCTCGCGCTTCTCGAATCCGATCACCGGCGAATGCCTCGGCTGCCACACGGACGCGCCGCCGCCGGAACAGTTCCCCCTCAACCTGCACTCCGAGATCACGTCCACGGGCGCACGCCAATGGGAACCGCGTGGCATCTCCTGCGGCGCCTGCCACGGACCGGTCGAGCGCCACGCGCGCATGCGCGAGGAGCACAGCGGTGCCGACCCCATCCTGCGTATAGCGCAGCTCTCGCGTATCGAACGCCTCTCGATCTGCGCGGCCTGCCACCTGCAGGGCGATGCGCGCGTGATCCTGAAGCCTGGACAGCTCGGTCCCCCACGCCCGGGTGGCGACCTGCTCGAAGGGCGCGCCGTGTTCGTCGCCTCGCGCCCGGATCAGGACGTGGGCTTCGTCAGCCAGGTCCAGCGGTTGCTGCTCTCCGAATGCTTCCTGCAGTCGGACACGATGGTCTGCGGCACCTGCCACGACCCGCACCGCACCCTGCACGACGATACAGAACGGCGGCGTGTACGGGACGCGTGCATGCAGTGCCATATCGACGGGATCGACTCCGCCGGGTCCGCGCCCGACGCGAGCCCGTGCGGCCTGGCTCCTTCAGCACGCCCGCCCGCTGCGGACTGCGCGAGCTGCCACATGCGCCGAACCGGAGTCTTCGACGTGGCCGAGGTCCAGATCCACGACCACTTCATCCGCCGCGACCCGGGCCCGCCGAGCGCGCCGAAACCTCTTCATTTCGCGGAGAGCCCGCAGGCGGCATGGAAACGATTCACGTGGCCCGGCGAGCCGCCGCCCGAGGACGTGGACGACGCGGGAATCTGGATGATGGGCTATTACGCGCGCAGCCACATCGCCCGGGCCAGCGGCTACATGGACCGGCCGGTCAGCGCGCGCGTCGAGCGCCTGCCCATGTACCACCATGTGCGCGGCAGCCTGCTCGAGGGCGCCGGACGGATCGCGGAAGCGCGCGCCGCCTACGAGCACGCTCTGGTCCTGGATCCGGCCACGGCGCCGAGCGCCATCAACCTGGGCCTGTTGCTGGGCAACAACGGCGACCCGCGCGCGGGCCTGCGCGTGCTCGACGAGCTGCTCGCCCGCTTTCCCAAGGCGGATGGCGCCCTGCGCAATCGCGCGCTCCTGCACCACAAGCTCGGCGACCTGGAGGGCTTCGCGCGCGACCTGACCGCGGCCCACCGCCTGCACCCGCACCCGGCACTGGCGGCGACCCTGGGCTCCCTCGCGGAGCAAGGTGGAGATCCTGCCGGCGCCCGCGCATGGCGCCAGACAGCCCACGACCTGGATCCGCTGCACCAGCCCGCTCCGCGCTGACCCGCAGCGCCGGCAAACGCGCACCGAGAGGCGTCGAAATGCGTGGCGGCGACCGCTACGATGGGAGCGAGTCGGACAGCCGAGTGCAGATGCAACCCGCCGCCAACAAACTGACCCGATTCCTTCCGGCTGCGTGCATCGCGCTGTACGCATTCATCGCCCTCTTCTACTGGGTCGATGATGTCTGGCACCCGGAATGGGACGGTGCCATCTACCTGCTGACCGGGGAATCGATGGCCAGGGGCGACGGCTACCTGTATCAGGGCCAGCCCTTCTTCCTGCGCCCGCCGGGCATGTCCTGGATCCTGTCCATGTCCGTGAGAGAGGACGGCTACGACCCGTATCGCATCAACCTGATGCTGATGTCCTTCGGGGTGACCGCGGTCGCCGCGATCTACTGGGCCGTGCGCATCTCCCACGGCGTCTGGATCGGTCTGAGCGTGGCGCTGCTGGCCGGCACGAGCCCGATGTTCACCGACGCCTTCAACGAGGTGCTCTCCGAGTTTCCGTTCCTGACACTCTTCTTCGCTGGCGTCGCCCTGCTGTCGACGCGCCGCTCCGCCGGCGAGCCACGGACGACGACCGACGCGCCAGCGGCACTCGGATGGCCCGCCATGCTCGGCGGCGCCCTGTGCCTTGCCGGAGCGCTCTACCTGCGCACGGTAGCGATCCTGGTCCTGCCGGGCGTCTTGCTGATCGGCTGGCGCAGTCGCCCGCAGCGGCTGAGGGCGCTGGTCGCCCTCGCGCTGGTGGCGGCCCTCGGCGCGCCCTGGATCCTGTTCTCGCACTCCGCCGCGAAAGCTGCTCCGGTGCCCGCCGAGCAGCTCTACCTGCACGACTACGGGACGGCCCTGTTCCGGGTCGACCCCGGGGATCCCGCGTCCGCGCTGGTCGACACCCAGGGCTGGATCGATCGCATCCGCAAGAACGGCGGGCTGGCCGCCGCCGACCTGGCCGACCTGCTGCACCTCGGCACTGGCGCCGCCGCACGGACCGTTCTGGTCCTGCTCACCCTGGCCGGTTACCTGATCGCCCTGCGGCGCGGCGCAACCCTCTTCGAATGGCTGGCTCCGGTCTACGCGGCGCTCGTGTTGACCTACTTCACCTACGCGGTTCGCCTGACGGCGCCGCTCGCGCCACTCGTTTACCTGTACGCGTTACTGGCTGTGCGCTCGCTCGCGCGCCTCGCGGCGCGCCGCATCGCGCGACCGCGCCTGGCCCACGGGGCGACCGCCCTTGCGGCAACGCTGCTGCTTGGCATGAACGGCATGCAGCTCGGAAGGCCGCAGGAGCTCGAGCCAGCCAAGCAAGACCTGTTCACGATCGCGGCCTGGTTGCGCGAGAATACGGCCACGGACGCCGGCATCCTCTGCAACCAGGCACCCGTGCTCGAACAGCTCTCGGGGCGGCGCTGCTACACCTTCCGTTTCCTGCGCAAGCTCAAGCTCCTGGAACGCTACGACCTGGACTACATCGTCTTCGACCAGCGCAACAAGCAGCTGTTTCAGGCGCTCAGCAGCGGGCCGACGAAACCTCGGTTCATCCATACCGATAGCGGCGCGCGCATTCCCGTCTTCCCGATCCCGGGCTCCTGAGCAGCGGGTGCGATCGTCAGCGCGGCCGCTGGAAGACCACGTACTGGGTCGATTCGCCCGCCCCAGCGAGCTGTCCCATGGGCGCGAGCCCGGCGCCCCGCAGGACGCGCGGAGTCACGTCGCCCATCCCGTTGGGCCGGACGATGAGAGTGCCGATCGAATGGTGCTCCGCGAGCAGACGCAGCGTGGCGGCATTGTCGACAGGAAACGAGTAGAGCGCCGGATACCTGGCGACCGCGTACTGCATGCCGAGCGGCCATGGCGCGACGAGCAGGGTGCTCTCATCATGCCCGAGCTGACTGACGATGCGCAGCGCCGCGTCGGCCTCGTCATCCCCTGCGACGACCTCTAGCCCGGCCCCGCGAGAGGCCGGCGCGCTCCACCCGAACCATGTCACCAGGGAGGCCAGTAAGAGCAACGGCAAGGTCCACGCGGCGCGCGGCCGGACGCGGTCCAGGAGTTCACTCACACCTCCCGCCAGCGCGATCGCGCAGAGTGGCACGAAGAACATGCTGGAACGCACGAGCTTCAGGCCGATCACATCGTAGAGCCCGAACGCGAGTGCCCAGGTCGCGAGGGCCAGGCCTGCGGCCGCCAGCGGCAGCGGGTCGCGACGGATCCGGGCCACGGCCATGACGAGCGTCGAGACCACGATCGCGATCAACGCGAAGACCGACCCGCGCTCGAAACGGGCGGAGCCCATGAGGACGTGCTCGACCAGAGACTCCACGTTACGCGTCAGATTGGTCCACACGAGCCCCAGGAACTCGAAAGGCGCGATAGAGTCCGGCGAGCCGGCGACGGCCTGGGCGTCCCCGTAATTGAAGCCATCACCGGTCAACCAGGTCAGGGGCGGCGCCTCCTTGCCGCTCGCGAGCTGCCAGCGCTGAACCGCGAAGACCACGGCGACGGTCGCAAGCGCCAGCATGGTCGCTCGGCGCCAGCGCCTGTCGCGTGATTCATGGAGCACCACCAGCACCATGGGAATCACCCACAGCGCCCCCGTCTCGCGGAACAGGAAACTTGCGGCGACGAGGAACGGAGCGCTCACGAGGCGCGCGCGCGGCCCGATGAGATTGAAGACACAGAACGCCGCGACGCCGACGGCCAGGATCGTGCCCTCCGCCATGGCGGTGAAGGCGAAGACGAGGTTCGGTGGAAATGCGATCGTGAACAACGCTGCCGCGATTCCGGCAGGCGCACCGTAACGCCGTGCGCCGATCAGGAAGACGCCCACGGCGGCGAGCACGAAGGCCACCAGGTTAGGCAACAGGGAGGCGCCCACGCTGTACCCGAACAGCTTGTACGAGAGAGCCAACATTACGTAATGGCCGGGCATGTACACGCGCGACGCCGGGTGATCGGCGAACGCAGGCAACACGAGGCCGCTACGCAGCTCACCCGTGTCCGCCAGAATGCGGGCGGTGGTGACGTAGCCGGCCTGATCGTTCAGGCGCGCCCCGAGGCCGTGAAGATGAAGACGGTCGGGCTCGAAGTGGTCCGCGACGGACCAGAGCGCCAGGACCGCCAGCGTTGCCACGAGAAGGGACCCCCAGAGCTGCCGCATCCCCGTCGTGCGCGAATCTCGGTGGGCGCTTCCCTGGAAGTCTGCGCGGGACGGGCCCGTCGCCGGAAGGCTAGCGTTGGTCATCTGGCCCCCCCCTGCGGGTCGCCTCCCTGGCCGCCCAGCGGATAAACGAGCGTCGGGAGCACGCCGCTGCTGGCCCGAGCAGACTCCGTCCGCGCCCCCACCCTCCAATGTTGCTCGATCGCCATGATTCCAGGCAGAGTAACGAATTAGGACGGCGTCGGCATCGGAGGCCCCCCCCCCTGGCGCAACCCAGAAGCGGGCACC
>JBLHKW010000063.1:0-27049 GCA_047618565.1 Planctomycetota bacterium | reverse complement strand
AAAAGCAGCCCATCCAGGCGATCCCAGCTGTTCACGACGGTCGTTTCGGTGGAATCACCCCGCTTCAGCCGGATCTCGACGCGCTGCCGCGGCTCGAGTTCGAGGCTGGCGTGCAGGAATTCGTCCGGGCTGGCCACCTCGCGCCCCCCGACCGCGACGATCTGGTCCCCGCTACAGATCCCGGCTTCCTCACCGGGCCCGTTGCCCCAGACCCTGCCCACGGTCAGGTTCTGGTCGGGCGCGAGCTCGAATCCCAGCCAGCTCTTGCGGGCCTGCGGAAACAGGATGTCGTTCAGCACGAGCTTGATGCGGTCGACCGGGATCGCGAAGCCGATGTTCTCCGCCTGCGCGTTCATGGCCGTGTTGATCCCGATCAGCTCGCCACGAATGTTGAGCAACGGGCCGCCGGAATTGCCAAAATTGATCGACGCATCGGTCTGGATCAGGTCCGTGAAGGCCAGGGACTGGTCCGGAACACGGACATCCCGGTGCAGGCCGGAGATGATGCCCTTCGAGACCGTGTGCGTCTGCCCGTAGGGGTTCCCGATCGCGACGACGCGCTCCGCCTCGAGCAGGTCCGAGCTGGTGCCAAGCCGCACGGTCGGATAATTCCCGCCGCCGCGAATGCGCAGCAGTGCCAGGTCTTCGGTGCGTTGAAAGGACACCAGGTCCGCATCCAACTGCCCGGGAACGCGAGCGAATGAGACCTTGATCGTGCTGGCCCCCGCAACCACATGGTAGTTGGTCACGATGTATCCATCCGGGTGCACGACAACTCCCGAGCCGCTGCCGGCGTAGGTCCTCGTGAAAATGGACCCGAATGGGAGGCCTTGCTTGACGGATTCGGTCTCGATGAACACGACGCAGGGCACGACGGCCTGGACGATGCGCACCTCGGGCGTGATGCGCTCCTCCTCCTGCAGCTGGTCGTAGATCTGGTCCAGATCCGTTCCCTGGGGCGCGGCGGCGGTAAAAAGGGTGAGGAGCAGGCTCAGCATCTGGGATCTCCTGGTTCGGTCGCCAGGGCCCGACGGGGGCCGCGGTCATCGATGGGTCCGGTCATCCAATGCCGTACGGTTCGACCGGCGTGCGTGCGAGGTCGGCTTCCGCTGACGGCCCTGACGGCCCCGGCGGCGAGGGCCGTCTGGCCACTCGCGGCGCCTGGGGGACAGGTCCGGACCAGCGTGAGGGCATGGTGGGCCATGCTGGACTTGAACCAGCGACCTCTACGATGTCAACGTAGCGCTCTAGCCAACTGAGCTAATGGCCCTCGGGTCCGCGACACCCTTGGGCACGCGGCCGAGCAGGTTAGGATGACGCGCTCTGTGCTGCCAAGGCTTTTTTGGGAATGGTGTTCGAGTAGACTCATCGCCTCAATTTCGGGCCCCGGCCTGGCGAGGCCCTCCCTCGCCGCACGCGCCGGCGGCTCACCTACCCAGGAGCTAGTTTTTTGAAGATCGGCGTCGTCAAGGAGATCAAGGAGCACGAGTACAGGGTGGCCCTCACCCCGGCTGGATGTGAGGAGCTGACGAAGGCAGGCCACTCGATCACCGTCGAGCAGGGCGCCGGGCTCGGCAGCGGCCTGACGGACGAGGCCTACAGCGCCGCGGGCGCCCGGATCGAGCCGGACGCGGACACCGTGTTCGCAAGCGCGGAGATGGTTCTGAAGGTCAAGGAACCCCTGAAGCCAGAGTGGGCGCGCATGCGCCCGGGCCAGATCCTCTTCACCTACCTGCACCTGGCCGCGGATCGACCGTTGACGGATGCCGTGCTCGCCAGTGGCTCGCACTGCTTCGCCTACGAGACCCTCGAGGTGGAGCGCGCGCTGCCCCTGCTTGAGCCCATGAGCGAGGTGGCGGGTCGCCTGGCAATCCAGGCCGGCGCCAAGTACCTCGAGCGACCCGCGGGCGGCACGGGCATCCTGCTCGGCGGCGTGCCCGGCGTGGCTCCCGCGAACGTGCTCGTCGTCGGCGCCGGTGTCGTCGGCACCAACGCGGCGCGCATGGCCGCGGGACTCGGTGCCCAGGTCAGCGTGCTCGACATCAACCTCAAGCGCCTGCGCTACCTGGACGAGATCCTGCCCTCGAACTGCCGCACCCTTTACTCCACGCGCATGACCCTGCGCGAGGAACTGAGCCACGCCGACCTCGTGGTCGGTGCCGTGCTCGTACCCGGCGGGGCGGCCCCGAAGTTGATCCTGCGCGAGGACCTCAAGCTCATGAAGCGCGGCAGCGTCATCGTCGACGTGGCCGTCGACCAGGGCGGCTGCATCGAGACCTGCAGGCCGACGACGCACGAGAATCCGACCTTCGTGATCGACGACGTGGTGCACTACTGCGTCGCCAACATGCCCGGCGCCGTGCCGCGCACGAGCACGTTCGCGCTGACGAACGCGACCCTGCCCTGGATCAAGAAGCTCGCCGCCCTGGGCGCGGCCCGGGCCGTTGCCGAGGACGCAGCCCTGGCCAGTGCCGCCAACACCCTGGGCGGCAAGCTCACCTGCCAGCCCGTCGCCGACGCCTTCGGCATGGAGTGCACCAGCGCCGCCGAGATGGCCAGCAAGATCCAGTGACCTCTTGATCTGGTCTCTCGCACTCGCTGCGCCTGCCCTGACCCAGGCCGCAGTCACGGAGCCCGTGGTCGAGGGGGCGGTCGGCCCTTTCTCGATCCTGCTCCTGGCAGTGGTCCAGGGCCTGGCGGAGTTTCTGCCTATCAGTTCGTCGGGACACCTGGTCCTCGCGCGCCTGGCCCTGGGTCTGCGCGAGGGCGGCCTGGCGCTCGACGTGGCCCTGCACGTCGGCACGCTGATCGCGACCCTCTGGGCCTACCGCGAACAGGTCCTGGAGCTGATCCGCGACGTGCTCGCGGGCCGTTTTCGCTTCTTCCTGTGGATGGTGCTCGCCACGATCCCCGTGGGTTTCGTGGGGGCCGTCTTTGGCGACCTGCTCGAGCGCGCATTCCAGAGCTCGCGCGTGGCGGGTCTCGGCCTGCTCGCAACGGCCTGCATCCTTCTTATCGGAGAGCGCGCCCGCAAGCGCCACGGATCCGCGGACCAGCCGCCCGCCGAACGCAAGCCCACCTGGCGCGACGCCCTCGTGATCGGAGGCTTCCAGATCCTGGCCCTGACGCCCGGCGTCTCGCGCTCGGGTACCACGATCAGCACGGGCCTGGTACTCGGTTTCTCGGGCACCCAGGCGGCGCGGCTCTCCTTCATGATCAGCATCCCGGCCATCCTGGGCGCGGCGATCCTCAAGCTACCTGACGCGCTCGAGAGCGGCTTCGACGGCATCGGCCTGGGACTCGTTCTGGGCGCAGTGGCGGTCTCCGCGCTCGTCGGCTGGCTGGCCCTGCGCGGATTGCTCCTGACCCTGGCCAGGGGCGCGTTTCGCTGGTTCGCAGCCTACTGCGTAGTGGTCGGCGTGGCGGTGCTGGTGGTCGTGGGGTGAGGGGAGGCCGCGAGCGCGACTTACCGGAGCGCGACTTACCGAGCCAGGGTCGATCTCGCAGCAATCTGATCCCGGATCGATCGTCTCGCCTCGTTCGCCATCACCCCTGCGCGTCCGAGACGATCAATGAGTGGCCTCCCGAGACAGATGAACCAGGATCAGATTGGTGCGAGATCGATCCTGGCACCGTATTACGGATTCGCGTTCAGGCCAACCACTCTCTCCAGGCCTCAAAGATCATGACCATCGCGAGCGTGTCGAGTTCGCAGTACTTGAGCAAAGCACCGCGGAGAGCTTGGCGTTCAGCGTCCGTCATCTCGGCGAATTGCATTCGGACATAGGCCGTCATGGCCGCGCCGCCATCGCGTAGCTCGTCGTCGGCACTCATCAGGTGGGCGACTTCCTCGGGCGCAACGTCCGTGAAGAGCGGCGGCAACAGCTCGTAGGGATCGCGCACCGCGCCGTCCCCATCGAGTTGAACCCAGACCTTGTCCTTGAAGTTGAGGCTAGGCAGATCCGGCGTCCCGTAGACCGGGGCCGCGTACTTATGCTTGAGGAAGTCGGAGGCGTTCAGGACTGCGGGCAGGACTTTCTTTATCGAGTTGGACCCGTTCATGGCGGGGTCGTAGTAGTAGCTCCGCACCAGCTCGAGCATGTCTACCATGTTGCGCTCGGGAGTCGGCCAGGCGGGCGTCCCTGCCGTGCCCTTGGTTCCCGGCGCCTGGGTAATCGACTCGATGAAGCGAATGAGGTCGAGGCCGTCGTCGGGCCCCTGGCCTGCATTGCGGAGCTGCTGACGGATCTTCCCGAGGATGACGTTCTCGTGGGCCGCGTAGCGAAAAATCGTCCCTTCGTCGCCCTCTAGCTCCGCCATCAGGGCGCGCACGAAGTCAAAGTTCGGGAACGTTCCGGGCCCAGCATCGATGTACTCGCCATGGTGCTCGACGCGCCCATCTTCGTGGACGATGTGGTGCGAGTACTGGAAGGCGAGGGGCTCGTAGGGGTGAAGGTTCCTGTGGATGGGGATCGCAGGACTCGCCGTCTCGAAGTCAATGAAGTGAAGTGGGTAGGTCCAGCTCTCCAACTCGCGAGCCAGGGACTCCCGGCGCATCACCATGGAGGTGTCTCCCTTCTGGGCCGCTGCCACCTGCAACCATTGGCGTTCGCGTTGGCTCATCTTGGGGTTGGCACCTGTTTCGTATCCGAGGTCCTCCGCGGTCACCTCGAGCATACTTGCGCGACCGTCCTTGATGAGCTTGTCCGCCTTGCGGCAGTTATTGCCGATGTCGAGCACCGTCGGGCGCTCGAAGTTCGGCTCGCTCCACTCGGGCGCTGCCGACCAGCACTCTTCGAAGCCGCTACGCATCCCCCCGGCCTGTTCCTCGGGTGTCGCGCGGAAGGTGCAGGTCTTGCAGAGTCCTCCGATTGGCGACGGGATGCGTCTGTCATCCTCGTAGTGGTCCGAGAGCAGCGTAACCCACTCGCCGAAGCTCATGTTGGCTGCGGGGCCGTGGTTCGTGGCTTCGAGAATGCTCTCCGCGATCTCATCCACAAGGATCGTTCTCAAGATCGGATGCAGGAGTTCCCCCTCGCTGAGGGGAGCCGTGACCTCGACGCCCGTGCGTCCGTCTCGATCCTGGACCAGCAAGAACTTCTGGTGGAGGCCGTCCGTGGGGCAGGGCACCTGCTTGTCCACGAGCATCAAGAACGCCGAGACTTCAAAGGCGGGGAAGGCCTGCTGCAGCACGAACTTCTGGAAGGTCACGTCCTGCAGATACGGGAGCCACTTCTTGTAAATGCCCCGCTTGCCAGCGAATTGTGCGGCGCCTCCGCCGTCGCAGGACTTGGCCTTCACCTCGATCAACTCAACCATGTTCCCGCGCTTGCGGAGGACGTCGATGCGAATGAACAGGTTACCGTGAAGGATCGCCGCCTCATAAATCGTGGCATCCTCCTGGGCGAGCAGTTCGTTGGTCTGCGCCAGGGCATCCGCCTCGTTGAGGGTGTGGATCCTCTCGCCGCCCGGGTAGTAGAGCGTGGCCAACTCCCCGACCTGATGGCCGCCGTCAGCCAGGGATGCGAGGAAGGAGTCCTCGCAGGACTTGTCCGGGTAGACGTCGCGTTTGCGGGTGTAGAAGAGCTTTGTGGGGCACTGCGCACCCAGCTTGAAGCGCGATTTTGTGAGGTGTCTGGACATTCGGCTCGACCCTAAACGGGTGCGCTCCCTCAAGCTCGCTTGCTCCGGGGAATCCGCGCGTTCCTGTGACGATCAGGCACAATGAGCAAGAGGACTTGAACGGCCATCACCCACGCGGGCACCCGCTCACCTACCGCGGCGTGCTCGCGCTGGCATCATCCAGGCCCGACATGATCGTGCCGGCGGTGCCGGCCCCCGTCGGTCCGCTCTCTCCCTACCCGACCGCTATTGCTGGTCGGAGTCACACCACGCGGACTCGTAGGCCGCGAGGGTGGCGCGCGCGCAGCGCTCCCAGGTGAACGAGGCCGCGCGCTCGCGGGCGCGGATGGCCCAGGCGTCGCGCACGGCTTCGTCACCGAGCAACTCGCACAGGGCGTCCCGGGTCGCGTCCACGTCGAGCGGGTCCACCAGCAGCGCGCCGCCGGCGCAGACCTCACCGACGCTGGTACTGTCGCTGGCGACGACCGGAATACCGCGCGCCATGGCCTCGAGCGGGGGCAGCCCGAATCCCTCCGAGAGACTGGTGAAGAGGAAGGCGCTGGCAGCGGCGAGGTGGGTGGAGAGCTGCGCTTCGCTGACCTCGCTCTCCCAGTCGACACGCTCACGGGCAGGGGACCGATCCAGGGCATCCAAGAACACGTCGGCGTCGTGGCCGGCCGGGCCGACGACTTTCCAGCGGTGGGGGAGTCCGGCGCCCACGACGCCCTCGAAGGCACGCAGCATGCGCAGGTGGTTCTTGCGGGGTTCGATACGCGAGACGGTGAGCACGTAGGGCGGACCTGGACGCGCCGGGATGCCAACGTTGCCAACTTTGCCAGGCTCGACCGGGGCGAGATGGTCGCAGCCCAAGGGAGTCACGTGTATGCGCTCCGCTGGCAGCTGAAAGGCCTCGGCAACGCGCCCGCGGACGTACTCGCTCGGCACCAGTACGCGGCGCGCATGGGAGGCCAGCTGGCGCGCCTGGGCGCTCATCCGCGCGGCAGCATCCGGGCCCACGAACTGCGGCTCGAGCAGGTAGATGCAGTCGTGCAGGGTGGCCACCTCGAGCGCACGTTTTACCGGCAGGCGGTTGTACTGGGTGTGGTGGAAGATGCGCGCGCCACCCAGGAAGCCATCGGCGCCCGAGGTCGCGGCCAGCATCCAGGGCTGAAGCCGCGACGGCACGCGCCAGCGCCGCATGCACGTCCCGGGCGGGGGCGCGCTGGGGACGCGCGGCGGGGCCAGGGTCGATCCGTAGAGTCGCAGGTCAGGCGCAGCTGGAAGCGCAGCCAGGGCCTTGACCAGCTCGCGTGTGTAGCGCCCGATGCCCTCGCGGTTCTGGAGCGCGGGCCGGTAGTCGATGCCTACGGTGAGAACGCCAGCACCGGACCTGCCGCCCTGCTGCTTGGATCCCATGCGGCTCCGAACCTGACCTTACCGAACGGTCAGCGCTGGGCGACCGCGCGCGAGTAGCCGTCCACCCAGCGCTTGAGGTTCGCACCGGGACAGCGCGTGCTCTTCAGGTCGCTGTGGGCGACCACGTTGGAAGCGGAGATGCGATGTTCGGCGCGCAGGCTGCCGACCACTTGCCCCAGGCTCGCGAGAGCGGCCGACGTCGGGCGGTGGTCGTCGAAGTTGCCGATCAGGCAGATGCCGATGTTGGCGACATTGTTGGAGCCGCCCGCGTGGGCACCCTGCCACCTGAGTTCACGTCCCTGGAAGACGCGACCGGAGGGATCGATCAGCAGGTGGTAGCCGATGTCGCCGTAGCCGGACGACTGCATGTGGGCCTTCTGGATACGGCGTACCGCACCGCTGGAATCCGCGAGGGACCCGGAGAGCGGCAGCGGATTCGACATCGCGGAGTGGTGCACCGTGATGCGGCGCCAGGAGGAGCCGCCATTGTTCATGTTGCTCGGGTGCGCGGAGCTGGCACCCCACTGGGCACGTGTCACGAGTGTGCCCGCGAAGCTGTCGCTGCGGCCGGCACCGGGCATACGCAGCAGGGCGCTCGTGTGCTGGCCGCCGACGCTGGCGCGCGTGCGCTGGCCAGAATTCGCCCCGACCGAGGTCAGCACGCGCTCGAAACCCGTGCGGGCCAGCTGGAGGCGATCGCGGGTGCGCGTGTCGAGCGTGTCCGGACTGGCGTCCTTGCCTGCGAAGCTGAGTCGGCCCTCCGCCAGCTGCAGGTCCGCCTCGACCGCCCAGAATGAGGCCCTGGGAGCCACAGCTGTCGCCTGCCAGGCCTGGATCGACTCGAGTTTGCCCCAGGAGAGCGGGCGCCCGACCCACATCGGAACCGCCGTGGGGCTGCGTCCCGGGTCGTAGGTCGCGGTGAGCGGCGGCGGATTCGAGCAAGCCGTCAGAGAGCTGACGAAAATGAGGCAAACGACCGATAGAAGAGAGCCAGCAGATGAGGATCGGAGCCTATACATGTAGATGGGGATACCGAAGCTGGGGGCCCTGCACAACGATGCTCTGGATCCGCCGCTGCCGTCCCCAGCCGAGCCGGCCATGTGACACAAGATTTTCGTGCTTATGCCCCGTTCGTTGCCCCCAGAGGCACCCGCAGACGCCCAAACTAGCCTGATGAGAATCACCCTCGCCCTGACCGCCCTGGCGCTCACGGTCCCCGCGATCCCCGCGATCACCGGGGCCGCTCCGAGCGCACAACCCTGGATCCAGACCGACGACTCCCTGGAGGCGCTGGTCGCGGCCGAACGGCGCGAGGCCGATCTGCTGCGCCGCCGCGGCGATGCGCGCGGCGCAGGGCGCCTGCTCGACGAGCTGATCGAAGAGGAGCCGGGCGACGCCGCCAGCCGCACGCTGCGAGCGTTGTGCCGGCTCGATCGAGGTCGCAATGACCACGCCCTGCAGGATGCAGAACAGGCCGTGACGGATGCGCGCGCCGGGGACGACACAGCCCTGGCCGCGCGCTGCGTGCGCAATCTCGTCCACATCCTCCTGATCCTCGGCCGCAGTGCGGAAGCTCTCGAACTCCTCGACCAGGCGACGGACCTGCTCGAGCCCGAGCGCAACGTGCGCGACGCGTGGATCCTGGGACGCGCGCTCGACGCCAGCGGCGCGCGCGCCGAAGCGCGCTTGATCTTCCAGCACGCCATCTCGGCCGACGACGTAGGTGACTGGCGCGGCCTGCTCGCGAAGGGACGTTGCGAGCGTGCTCTGGGCCGGATCGAGCGGGCATCCCATACCTTCGTCGCCGCGGACCGCGCCGCGCAGCAATCCGGCGGGCCCGAGCCGGATGTGCTCGTCGCCCTGGCGGACCTGTACTTCGAGAGCGAGCGCGAGGTCGAGGCCGAGGGGAAGCGCTCCGCTGGCGACCTCTACCGCAAGGCCCTCGAGCTCCACCCGAAACATGAGGACGGGCTGCTGGGCCAGTTCCGCCTGCACCGATACAACCGCCGCCGCTCGAGCCGCAGCCCGCAGGCGATCCTTGCCCACCTGCTCGAAGCGAACCCAAGGTCCGTCGACGGCCTGCTCGCATCCGCGTCGAGCGCCCTGGACGACGGTCAGCTGCGCGGTGCGCGGGAGACCCTGACCCAGCTTGACGAGCTCGCACCCCTGCGCCGCGAGAAACGGACCATGGAGGCCACCCTGGCCTGGGTCGAGCATCGGCGCGACGACTGCGAGACCATCCTGGAGGAACTGACGCGCAGCACGGCTCTCGACAGCCGCCCGGAGCGCGAGGTCGGTCGGCACCTGATCGAGCTCTACCGCTTCGCCGAAGCCGCGCCCTTCCTGCAGCGCGCAGTGGAGCGCGACCCGACCGATCACGAGGCCTGGACTTACCTTGGCCGCGCCTTGGCGAACGTCGGCCGTGAGGACGACGCGCGCGAGGCTCTCGACAAGGCCGAGATCGCCGCCGCCGGGCGTCAGGACGCATGGCGCAACAACATGATGCTCGTGCTGCAACACATGCGCGACCGCATGGTGGAGGAGGACTTCGGCGAGCTCTCCTTCGCCTGGCAGCCGGATGCGGCCGAGGTCCTGAGGACCTACCTGGTGCCGTTCTACGAGGACGCGCGCGTGGAGCTGGCAGAGCGCTACGGCTACACCCCGGAGCCGACGCACATCGAGGTCTTCCGAAAGCACGAGGACTTCTCCGTGCGCTCCGTCGGCTTTCAGGGTTTCCCGGCTCTGGGAGTTTGTTTCGGGCCGGTGGTGACGAGCCTGTCGCCCCTGTCCCACATGCGCGGCAGCTTCTCGTGGGCACGCACCTCGTTCCACGAGTTCTCGCACGTCATCCACCTGGGCCTCTCCCACAACCGCTGCCCGCGCTGGATCACCGAGGGCCTGGCGACCTGGGAAGAGGTCAACAAGAGCCCGATGTGGACGCGCAACATGCGGCGCGAGCTGATCGACGCGCGCGCCAACGCCAACATCATCCCGGTGCGCGAGCTGAACCGGGCCTTCCGGGGCCCGCGCATCATCTTCGGCTACTACCAGGGCGGACTGCTGTGCCGCATGCTCATCACCGAGCACGGCTTCCGGCCCATGATCCGCCTGCTCGAGGCCTTCGACCGTGGGCTCGACCTGGACCAGGCCATGCAAGAGGTGTTCGGCACCACGCCCGAACAGCTGGACGCAGACTTTCTGGTCTTCGTCGACGAGTTCCTGGCGGGGATCGAGATCGAACCGCGCTGGCAACCCAAGGTGCTCGCGCGCCTGCGCCTACGCCTGCGCAAGGACGCTCCGGAGGACGACGGTAGCGCGGACGCGGGTCGCGCGCGCGAGGCCTGGGCCGAGGACTGGTGCACGCTCGCATGGGGCAGCTGGCAGGCCGGAAACACGGTCGATGCCGAGGAGGGCCTGCGACTGATCGATCGCGCGGGCGTGTTGCCCATGCGCGCCCAGTTTCTGCGCGGCGAGATGGCCCTATCCGCCGGTAAACGGGTCCGTGCGCGATCCATCTGGACCGCAGTCGTCGAGGCCGGCGGACGGGACTATCGTGCCCTGATCGCCCTGGGGACCCTGCACGTGGATCAGGGCGATGACGACCTGGCGGAGGAGTGTTTCAAGCTGGCCGAGCAGGCCTTCCCGGGCTACGGCGTGTCCAAGCTATCGGCCGAACTCGCACTCGCGCGCCTGCTTGCGCATCGGGAGGACCGCGACGGCGCCATGCGCGCGCGCGAACGCTGGCTGGACTGGAATGCGGGCGACCTGCCCGTGCGCCGTCAGGTCGCGGCCTGGCACTACGAGAACGGACGCTTCGCCGAGGCCAGCCAGCGCTACGCCGAGGCCAACGAGATCGACCTGTTCCTGCGCGACATGCACCGCGACTGGGGCAGGTCCCTTCTGGCCGAAGGCCGCTTTGAGGAGGCGCTGCGTGAGTTCAGGGTGACGGCACTCGTGCCGCCCCAGCTCGATGCGGATCACCTCGCTGCGGACCCGGGCGCCGGCATGCTCGAGGCCTCCGGGGCCGACGACGGCTCCGTGGCCATGCCCGCGGGCGAGGCACTCAGCGATGTGGAGCGGGCCGAGTTGTGGGCCTACTCCGCAGAGTGCCTTCTGGGGCTGGAGCGAGGCGAGGAAGCGCGCGCGGCCGCGCGGCGCGCCCTCGAACTCGATGGCGAGTGCGAGCTGACCGAGGCCGTGCGCTCCGAGCTCGAGAAAGAGTAGGACGGGCAGCGCCAGCAGCGCTACCCGTCCATGATCAAGTCGGAATCCGGGGCCCGAACAGAGGCCGGAAGGTCAGGGGCAGAAGGTCAGGCTCAACCCGTCGCTCAGGTTGAAGCCGTTGCCGCCGGGGCCAGCCGGGTCCCTGAACCAGAACTGGAAGTTCCAGGTGCTGTTGCCCGTGATCTGGCCCGTGCCGCTGTTGGCCGGGGGCAGCGTGAAGTCCAGGGGACGTGAAACAGCCCCGGCGCCGTCGGTCTGCACCAGGGGATAGAGACGGAAGGTGCCCACGCCGCCTGCGCCCACGCAGCGGAAGCCATCACCGAACGGCGTCTGGATCTGGGCCGGGCCGTAGTAGAACAATCCGGGCTTGTTGACCGGTGCGTTGGAGACCTCGATGACGGTCCCGTTGTCGCCAAAACTCAGGGACCCGGTCTGCGCCATGACCGCACCCGAGGTCGTCGACGTGGGCGCTGCGGTGCAGTAGTTGCTCGCCCCCCCGACACAGCCGGTGGGGAACTCGAACCGGTTGATCCAGGTGCCCCAACGGTTGTTGTTGCGTGCGTACTCCTGGATCGTCCAGAGATCGAGGTCGTTCTCGGGATCGACGTTCGACAGGCTGTAATCACCCCAGCGGTTCGTGCCGGAGTTGGCCTGGTTGTAGGCCCCGAGCCCGGCGTGCGCCTCGACGGGGGGGGCCATCTCACCCGCGGGATCGCTGGCCAGTCGACCGGTGTACCAGGTTCCGGCAAACATGACCGGACTGGAGCCGGTGAAGCCCAGCACGGCATGGCCCAGGGCGTTGACCGCGATGGCCGGGAAGAAATAGTGGTTCACGTCATCCCGCACCAGACCGATCTGCACCGGTACCATCCCGATCGGGTCGAGCTCGTACCAGCGCGCCGACGCGCGCTCGGCGGCACGGATCGTGTGCGCGGTCCAGACGGAACCGTTGCGGTAGACAGCGTTCATCAAGCGCGGCCCAACCGTGCTGAGGGGAACCGTACTGCCCATGGCGGGCGCCGCGGGCGGGGCGCCCCCGAACGAGACGACGACGTTACCCAGCTCGGTAAGCGTGGGAGCCGACAGGGGCGGGTTCACGCGCCGGATGCGTAACTGGGTGTTGCTGCGACGGGATACGACGTACTCGCCCGCGGGTGTGCCGTGGGTGACACAGCCCTGCAGAGCGCCCTCCCAGGCCAGCTGACGCCATGCGGTCACCGTCCCGATGCTGGGGCTCCCGGCCAACAAGGGCGCCTTGTCCACGGCGAACAGGCTCATCAGGAAGTTGCCGCCGACCATGTAGGCACCCATGTAGATGCCGTGCTGGTCGATCCCCAGGGTGGGGTAGTCGCACCAGTTGCCGCTGTCCGAACCGGAGCTGAAGGGGATGAAGCCCTTGAACCAGTTCCCGGTCGCGTCGTCGCTCATCGAGTAGGCGATGTAGCAACCGGACGGGAAGCTGCTGAAGTTCGAAGCGATCACGACCCAGCGCTCCTCGAAATGGTCGTACACCACACGCGGGTCGCCGGCCGAGCCGCCGGTGTTGAAGAAGTTCTGCAGGGAAACGTTTACGAGACGCGTGTGGGTCTGCTTGTCGTAAACGGACATGTGCTGGTTGACGACCGAGATGTACTGCGTCATCCCGACCGCGCCGCAGGTGTCCGGCGGAATCCATCCGGCACCCGCATCCAGAATGGAGGGTCCGGCGAACCCGTCCGTGATCGCGGGCAGGGTACCGCCGCCGCCCAGCAGCGCCGTTTGCGCACCACCGTCATCACCACCCTGTTCCGGGGCCCTGTGCCCGGGCGGCGACTTGGGGTCGTGAACAACCTCGGGGCCGGGCTTCTGGAAATCGCCCGTGCCGGTTTCCCAGGTCAGACCAGCGTAGTCGGAGCCCGTCAGGGTGAAGCGCCAGGGCAAGTCGTCGAACGTGAGCACCTGCGCCTCAAGCGCCGCTCCGGTTTCGGTGTCCCTGGGCGTGAAGGTCAGGTCGTCGAGGGCATAGAACCCGGCGCCATCGAGCACCCCCTGGGCGCGCAGTTCGATGCGATCGACGTTCTCGAGGTCCATCGCGAACCAGCGGTAGTCCGTGCCGAGGCTCTCGAGCACATCGGTGCGCCCGACCTCCTCGCCCGCGCGGAAACCGACCGCGAACAACCCCGTGGCCCACACGGGCTGCTCGTACTGGCCCGCGACCCAGGCACCGGCGACGTCGACCGGCTCGCCGAAGGCGATGCCCATGCGCGTGTCGCCCCACTTGTTGGTGGCGTAGTGCTCGCCCGAATGGGCGCGATAGGTGGACTTGCGGGTCGGCACGATCCAGCTGCCCTGGGCGCCGTTGCGGGCGCGATGGAGGATTCCGGAGGGCCGCGGGTTCTCGCGCTCGCGCTCGATCACCACCTGCATGCTCTCGACCACGCCCGCTGGGATGAGCTCCGGATCGATGCGCTCACCGGGCATGGGTACGCCGACCTCGGCCTCGACGGCCTGACCGGGGGTCGGCGGGACCCCGGGTGCGGGCACCACGCCCCCCTGGGCCTGAGCCCAGGCGCCGGGCGCGGCAAGGGAAACCAACGCGATAGATAGAATGTTTCGGTACATCGAGATGCCTGAGAGAGACCTGGGGAACGGACTGGGGGTAGTCGGACCACCCTTTAGTGTAACCGCGCCCTGGAAAGTTCCTTGCTGCGCCTCCCGTGGCCGGCGAAACGAGAAGGCGAGCCCCGTCATGCACCATCGGGTCGCTCTTGAAGGGACCTCGAGAAATGCTGCCAGCTCTTCCACCGTCCCCACTAGCATGCGCCCCATGTCCTCCGCCGCCCCCCGTGGTCGCTTCCTGGTCATCGACGGGATCGATGGATGCGGGAAGTCTACCCAGGCGGTCGAGCTCGCCCGCTGGCTCGCGGAGCGCAGCGGCGGCGAGGTGCTGCACCTGCGTGAACCCGGCAGCACGGCCCTCGGTGAGGGGCTGCGCAGCTTGCTGCTATCGCGCGAGGTGGAGATCACCGCTCCGGTCGAGACCCTGCTGTTCACGGCCGCACGGCGCCAGATGCTGCACGAGCGCGTGGCACCTGCCCTGGCCCGGGGCGCGGACGTGGTCTGTGAGCGCTTCCACGGCTCGACCTTCGCCTACCAGGCTGTCGCGGGCGGCGAGGACGAGACGCGCCTGCTCGACCTGCTGCAGACCTGGGCCGGGGAGCCGCACCCGGACCTGACGCTCTGGCTCGACATGGACGTGGAGCGCGCCCTGGAGCGACGTGGGGCGGCACGCGATCGCATCGAGGACAAGGGCGCAGCATTCCAGCGCCAGGTGGCCACCGGATTCGCGCGCTACGCCGAGCGCACCGAGGATGTCCTGCGGGTCGATGGAGACGGCACCATGGAGCAGGTTCACGAGCGCATCGTCGAGGAGGTCACGCGTGTCCTTGCCTGAGCTGCACGGGCATCGCGAGGCCATCGAAGGCCTGTGGCGCGCCGCGTCCGTCGATCGACTGCCGCACGCCTTTCTCTTTCAGGGACCCTCCGGCGTGGGCAAGTTCCTGGCAGCCCGTCACTTCGCATTGGGCCTGTTCTGCAAGGAGAGCAGTGCAAGTCGGCGCGAGGGTGTGATCGCGGCCCCGTGTAACGAATGTGGTCCCTGCAAGCGCTTCCTGAGCGGGAACCACCCGGACCTGTTCGTCATCGACGCCGTCGCAAGCGCTCAGAATCAGATCACGATCCACTTCATCTCGCACCGCGATGAGCGGCCCAAGGATGCCTACCAGGGAGTCGCGCTCGAGGAATTCCTGCTGCTCAAGGCCTACGAGGGTACCTACCGCGTCGTGCTGGTGCGCGAGGCCGAACGCATGAACGAGGCCGCCCAGAACGCCCTGCTCAAGGTGCTGGAGGAGCCGGCGCCGGACACGATCCTCGTGCTCGAGACCTCGGCTCCGGCGCGCCTGCTCCAGACGGTCCGCAGCCGGGTCATCCCGGTCGAGTTTCAGCCCCTGTCGCAGGAGCAGACGCGCGCCATCCTGGCCCCGCATACCGAGGGGGATGTGGACCTCCTGGTGGAGCTATCGGACGGATCGCCCGGCCGGGCACTGGAGCTGTCTGCACGCGCGGCGCCCCAGATGCGCCAGTTGCTGCGCGATGTCCTGCACGGCGAGCGCAGCGAACGGGACGCCGCCGACCGCCTGTGGGAGCTGGAAGGGGACTTTCCGGGCAAGACGGTGCGCGCCGGCGCCCGGCTTCGGGCCGCGACCTTTCTCGACCTGGGTCTCGACATGTTCCTGAGCGCGGAGCGCGAAGCGGCCTCCGGGGCCGCGCCGAGCGGGAGGTGTGAAGCCCGCCGACGCTGGCGTCTGGATCGCTGGATGCAGGCAAGGCAAGATATCGACCTGAACATGTCGCCCGAGGCAGCCGTCGAACGCGCGCTGCACGCGCTGCATCCCGCAGCTGCATTCGAGAGAGATAAGTGATGAACGAAGCTCTGCGTCAGGTTGCCTTGAGCGATGGCCGCTACAAACCCGAGGCCATACGCTTCCTGTTTGAAGCCCTCGATCAGGCCGTCCAGAAGACCGGCGCAGGCGCCGAGGCGGACGAGGACAAGCGCCACGTGACGGGTCAGGAGCTTGTGGACGTGATGCGCATCTACGCGCGCAAGATCTTCGGACCGATCGCCGCATCCGTCTGGCGCTCCTGGGGAATCCAAACCACGCTGGACTGGGGCAACGTCGTTTTCCTGCTGGTCGACGCCCAGTTCCTGAGGCGCCGAGAGAGCGACACGATCGACGATTTCGTGGAGGGCTTCGACTTCGACGAGTACTTCGTCGGGAACTACAAGGTTCAGGCCCTGAGTGAGATCTCCCCGATGAGCGGGCCGCTCACCGGGCCCCTTCCAGAGAACGACGAGGACTGACATGCTCGATCGCCTGCCGCGAGGGAAACGAAACCTGGGCCTGGCGATCGTCGGCGTGCTCGCGCTCTGGCTCAGCTGGCGCGTACGGGAAGTCCTCAACCCGCTCCTCTTGGGCTACCTGCTGGCCTTCATCGTGCACCCCGCCGTGTTGCGACTGCAGCGCCGCGGCTGGAGCCGAAGGCGGGCCGTGAACCTGATCTTCATCGCGGGCGGGGTCGCGGGTGCCATGATCACCCTGGCGCTCGTGGTCCAGGGGGCGAACCTCATGCGCCGCCTGGCCCGAACGCCGATCTTGGATCAGCTGGGGCAGACCGGCGAGGAGATCGCAGAGGCGCTCCAGACATGGCTCCCCAGCGAGGACCAGGAAGGCGAGGCCAGCGGCACCGAAGAGACGCCACTGCCGGGGCAGGATCAGAGCGCGGCTTCCGACCCAGGAACTGAGGATCCCGCAACCGTTGCGGATGCCGCTGATGTGACCCTGTTAGAGGTGATGCGAGACCTCTGGGCGCAACTGTCGGAGGAGCAGGCGGCGGATGCCAGCACACTGGTGCTGCGCCGCGCGGGTGGGATATGGAGCACCCTGCGGCACTGGTTCGGGTCCCTGATAGGTCTGGGTTTGCTGCTCGTCTTGCTGCCCGTGTACACCTACTTCCTGCTCTTCGAGCTGGGGCGCATCCACGGCTTCGTTGCGCGTTACATCCCCATCCGCGAACGGGACCGGGTCACGCGCATCGGGCGGCAGATCGGCGAGGTGATCGCAAACTTCTTCCGCGGGCGCCTGATCGTTTGCTTCCTGAAGGGCGTCATCCTGACCATCGGCCTGACCCTGGTGGGGGTCGACTACGCGCTGCTGCTCGGAATGGGCAGCGGCTTTCTCTCACTGATCCCGTTCGTGGGGCCGCTCGGAGGATTCGTCCTGGCGCTGATCCTCGCCATGACGGCGCCCGGCGCGGGACTGGTGGCGATGGCCGGGCGCATTGCGGTCGTCTTCGTGGTGGCCGAGGTCGTCGAGGGCTATTACCTGGTCCCGAAAATCCTTGGAGAGACACTGGGCCTGCACGCGGTGGTCGTGCTCGTCTCCGTGTTTGCCGGCGGCGCGCTGCTCGGCATGTTCGGCTTCCTCATCGCGCTGCCGCTGACCGCCGGGGTGGTGATCCTGGTGCGCGAACTCGTGCTGCCCGCCCTGGCCGACTTCGCCGACGAGGATGGGCCCTCGAGACTCCCTGGCACCTAGAGCCAGGGACGGGAGCGGGAACCCGCTCGGGCTCCCGCTCGCGGTGCCTCGAGGCTCAGTTCCTCTCGTTGAGCGCCTCGTCGATGATGGCGTTCAACTCGCGAAGCTTGGCCTCGGACAGGTGGCCGTCCTGGGTGCCTGCCGCCGCGATGAGGGCACGTGCCGCCTCCAGGCCAGCGCGCGCTTCGGCGCCCGGGCTACGCACGATCTTGTTCTCGACTTCTTCCTTGTCCTCCGCGCGCGGTTCGAAGGTGACCGCGTAGGCGTCGATCTCCTCGGCGGAATCGCCTAGCTGTTCCAGCACCGAGCGGATGCCCGCTTGCAGCTGCAGATCCTCCTGGTAATCGCCACCGAGGGGGAACGCCTCACCGCGCCGGTCCTGGACCAGGCGGCGCACCTCGCGCCGTAACAGGAAACGCACGTCGCCCCGTGCAAGTACCGTATCGAGGGATGCGTAGAACTCCTCGAAGCCCGGATAGAGGGACGTGTCATCCATGTCCCCGCTGGCGATCTGGTCGAATAGCTCGCGGTTGGCATCGAAATGGTCACGCGCCCAGGCTTGGGTCACGCGCTCGGTCACCAGGCGCTGGATCTCCTGGAGCTTCCACTGCGCCCAGCGCTTCTGGCGCACGTCCTGGTCGGGCTCGACGCCACCGGGTGAGACTATGTTGCCTTCCTCGTCCAGCTCGCGATGGATCGAGCGTCCGGTCGGGAGCAGGTAGCGCTCGACGGTCAGCTTGACGCGCGGGGCGTAGTCGAACTCGCCGTTGCCGTTCCAGTCCTTGGTGATGGTCTCCCAGTTGTCGTAGCGACGGTTATCGTTCTCGTCGGCGTATTCGTCATCACCTTCACCGGGCAGGGTGACCAGGTTCTGTACCGAGCCCTTGCCGAAGCTGCGCCGTCCGATGAGGATCGCGCGGCCGTGGTCCTGCAGGGCGCCCGAGACGATCTCGGAGGCCGAGGCACTGAAGCGGTTGATCAGCACGACGACCGGCATGTCCTCATGGATGAAGGCCGGGCGCGGCGTCTTGTAGGCGTGCTCGCGACCCAGACGGCTCTCGGTGCTGACCACGGACTTGCCCTTGGGCAAGAACAGGTCGGTCACGTTGACGGCCTCGCTGAGCAGGCCACCTGAGTTGTTGCGCAGGTCCAGAATCACCGCACGCATACCCTGCCTGCGCATCTTGTCCAGGCGCTTGATCAGCTCCTGGCTCGCGACGCGACTGAACGTGGTGAGCTCCACCAGCCCGATGCCGCCCGGGAGCATTTCTGAATGCACGGGCGGGATGACGATCTGGGCGCGCTCGAGGGTGACCGCCATCTCATCGCTCGGTCGATCGATGAGTTCAGCTTCCATACCGCGGCGCCAGACGTAAAGGGTGACGGGGGTCTGCGGACGCCCCTTGAGGCGCTTGATGATCTCGTCGACGGGCTTCCCGATCGTCGGCCAGTCGCCGATGCGCACGATCTTGTCGTCCGTGGCTAGGCCCGCGTGGTAGGCCGGGCCGGAGTAGATCGGGCGAGTGATCGTGAAGAGGTGGTCCTCGGGATCCTCGCGCACGTAGGCACCGATGCCGCCGTACTCGGCCTCGAGGTCCTGTTCGAAGCGCTTGTAGGCGCGCGGCGAGAAGTAGGCCGAGTGACGGTCGAGGCTGCGCAGCATGCCGTTGACGGCCGCTTCCACGAGCTCCTCACGGTCGACCTTGTCGCCCTCGAGGTGATCGCGCAGCACGAGGTCGAGCGCGACCGCGAAGCGCCGCATGCCGGGGTCGTCGGCGAAACCGTTGCCGGTGAAGTCCTCGGACATCTCCCGCATACGGCGAAGCTGGGTCTCCTTCAGCCGGACGATGTCCAGTTGCTTGAGGTAGGCAGCTGCCAGACGTCCCTCCGCACCGGGCAGCTGGGCGAGTCGACTCAACTCGGACTCGACGTCGCGGTTCTCGGTGCCCGCATCGATGGCGGCCAGGCCCAGGGCGCCCTTGGCGCGCAGGCTCGGGTCGCTGGAGTCCAGGAACCCGAACAGCACCCGCTGGCCGGCGGATATCTGCGGTCCAAGACCGATCTCGTAGGCGGCGATGGCACACGCCACGCGCCTGTCGGGGGCCGAATCGCCATCGCGCGCCACGCGGATCATCTCGTCTGCAAGATCGCTGCGATCGTCGCCGGAGAGGTCCGCACGTAGGTCGCTGGATCCGAGCAGCTCGGCGGTGGCCACTGCCAGTTCCTCGTCCGCACCGCTGAGCAGCGGCTGCAGCTTCGAGACGATCAGTTCGTAGTCGATGTTCTCACCGAAGAGGCGCGAGGCCGCCAGGAACAGGAGCGCGCGCGGGGATTGCCCCTCGCTCGCCAGCTGGCGGTCGACGGCCGCGTCGAATGCGCTGCCGGCCTCGTCCCCGATCAGGGTCGCGAGGCTGCGTGCCTCGCTCCATAGTTCACCGACGCCCAGCTCCTCGGCGACCTGGGTGCGCTGTGCGATGATCTGCGCCAGGTCACCGGCCTCGGTATTCTGGCCCACCACGGCTGCGCTGGAGGGAGCAGTCATAAGGACGGAAAGGGCGAGCAGCGTTGCAGGATTCCAAGTCATCTGTTTCTCATTGGGACGGGTTCTCGTCAGCCGCTATCGTCGCACCAGGTTCATGGGGTCGAGTAAAATCGGCTGAGCAAAATGTAGGGTCCCCGGGGCCAGTCTGTTTGTATGGGAACCTATTTGATACTCAGACCCACCTGGAAGCATCTCCCGACAGGTTGATAATGGAAACAAGAGGCGAAAATAGCTCACAGGGCGCGGCGGGTGACCTTTCCCATGTCGAGCACAGCGGCAGCCAGACCCGGTCGCGGATGGTGGATGTGGGCCAGAAGCCGACCAGCGCGCGCAGCGCCCTCGCGCGCGCCGTGGTGGTCTTTCCGCCCGGCCTGCTCGAACACGTCATGGCCGAGGGGGGGCCCAAGGGGCCCGTGACGGAGGTGGCCCGGACGGCGGGCATCCTGGCCGCAAAGCGCACCGGGGACCTGATCCCCATGTGCCACCCCCTGGCGCTCGATTGGGTCCAAATTGACTTTGAGGCCCTCGACGACACCCGCCTGGAGGTGCGCTGCCGGACCTCCTGCACGGGCCGGACCGGGGTGGAGATGGAGAGCATGGTGGGGGCTTCGATCGCCAGCTTGACCGTCTACGACATGACGAAGGCCCTGAGCAAGGGCATCCGGCTGGAGGCGGTCGAGCTGCTCGAGAAGAGTGGCGGGAAGTCCGGCACCTGGCGCAAGGGCGAGGCGGGCTGACCAGGGGCCGAGCAGGCCTGCAATTCGAAAAAGGCTTCGACCACCGGACCGCCCTGAAGCAAGCTGCCAGGTGATCGTCCGAAGTTGGGGCGAGAACCGGCCGCATCGGGCCGCTACACTCCCCGCCACGGTCTCCGTTTCCAGGCGAGGTCGTCCCATCCCCCCAAGAACACTGCCCATGGACCTCAAGCTGTTGCGCCACCTCCTACGCCTCATGGAGCGCGGCGAGCTGAGCGAGCTCAAGATCGACGATCAGAAGGCTGGCCTGAGCATCCACCTCAAGCGTGGCCTGCCCCCTGGCCCCGCCGCCGGCCCGCCGGTCGTCATGATGTCGAGTGCTGCGGCGCCCGCGGCCCTGGCCAGTATGCCGAACCTGGCCGCCGTGCCGGGCGCGGAAGCCGCCGACGAGGTCATCGATCCCAACCTCTTTCAGCTGAAGAGCCCGATGGTGGGCACGTTCTATCGCGCCTCGTCGCCGGAGGCCGAGCCCTTCGCCACGGAGGGCGCCCAGGTGGGCGACGAGGACGTCGTCTGCGTCATCGAGGCCATGAAGGTGATGAACGAGATCCAGGCCGAGTGCAAGGGCGAGATCGTCCAGATCCTCGTGGAGAACGGGGACCCGGTCGAATTCGGGCAGCCGCTGTTCCTCGTCAAGACGCGCTGATGTTCCGACGGGTCCTGATTGCCAACAGGGGCGAAATCGCCCAACGCGTGATTCGTGCGTGCCGCGAGCTCGGGGTCGAGACCGTGGCCATCTACTCGGAGGCAGATGCGGACGCGCTGTATCTGCGCCAGGCGGACGAGACCATCTGCGTCGGCCCGGCGGCGAGTATCTCGTCCTATCTGGACATCCCCAAGATCATCTCCGCGGCCGAGATCGCGGACGTCGAGGCCATCCATCCGGGCTACGGCTTCCTGGCCGAGAACGCGCACTTTGCGGAGGTGTGCCAGTCCTGCCAGATCCAGTTCATCGGGCCGGCGCCCGAGACGATCGCGTCCGTGGGCGACAAGGCGCGTGCGCGCGAGATGGCCATCAAGGCCTCCGTTCCGGTCGTGCCCGGCTCCGACGGCATCGTCGAGGACGAGGAGACGGCACTCAAGGTGGCGCGCGAAATCGGTTACCCGGTGATCGTCAAGGCCACGGCCGGTGGCGGCGGGCGCGGTATGCGCGTCGCCAGCAACGAGCCGAGTCTCCTGAACGGCCTGCACGCCGCGCGCGCAGAGGCCAAGGCTGCCTTCAACAACGGCGACGTCTACATCGAGAAGTTTGTCGAACATCCGCGCCACATCGAGGTGCAGATCCTCGGCGCTCCGGGCGGCAAGGTCATCCACCTCGGGGAGCGCGACTGCTCGGTACAGCGCCGGCACCAGAAGCTCGTGGAAGAGTCCCCGTCGGCCAGCATCACGCCGCGCCAGCGCAAGAAGATCTGCGCCGCCGCCGTGCGCATGGCCAAGGCGGCCAGTTACCACAATGCCGGGACGGTTGAATTCCTGCTCGACCGCGAGGGGAACTTCTTCTTCATCGAGGTCAACGCCAGGATCCAGGTGGAGCATACGGTGACCGAGATGGTCAACGGCATCGACCTGATCCAGGAGCAGCTGCGCATCGCGTCGGGCGAGGGCATGCGCTACTCACAGGACGACATCAAGCCCTCGGGCCACGTGATCGAGTGCCGCATCAATGCGGAGGATCCGGAGCGAGACTTCCAGCCGTCCCCCGGGTTAGTGAAGGCCTTCATCCCGCCGGGCGGCCCTGGCGTAAGGGTCGACAGCCATTGCTACAGTGGTTACCGGATTCCGCCGAACTACGACTCCATGATCGCCAAGCTCCTGGTCCACAGGCCGACGCGCGAGGAGGCGATCCAGACCATGCTGCGAGCCCTGGGCGAATTCATCATCGAGGGACCGGCGACGACGATCCCGATCCTGAGGGACATCCTGGAGCACTCCGATTTCGGCTCCGCAGAGCACGACACGGGCTTTGTCGAGCGCTACTTCGGCCCCCATTCCAGGGGAACCGGCTGAGGTTCGACGTGGGACAGTCCTTCTCGAACACCAGCGCCGCGGCCGTCCTGGGACTGACCTTGCTCCTGAGCACGGGCTGCTATATCGACACGCAGCGGCACCCGCGCCCCATGGGCACGCCCGAGGGGCCGCTGCCCCCTGGAAGCATCGATCAGTATCCACCCGGCCCGGAGGAGGTGCTGATCGTACGCCATTCGGATCCGGTGCAGATACGGCACGCCGGACGAGCGCAGTCCACGCCCCTGACCTTTTACCGCAAGACCGAGCGCGCCAGGGCCGGCAGCTGGGCTTCCTGCGGGTCGGGCGGACGGCTCGAGGTGCTCTGGCCCAACGGCACTTCGATCGTGCTGTTCGGCGAGGGCTGCGGTGTCATCGGATCGCCCAGCCGCGGCGAGCCCACCTTCATCCTGCAGCACGCCGAACACGTGACCCTCAACATGCACCCCGATGACCGGGTGCAGCTCATGGGTGGAGCCGTGCTGCTTTTCGAGTCCGGTCCGATCGTGATCGAACACGTGCAGCGACAGATCGTGCGCATCCGCAATCGCTCCACCGGCGTCGGCCGGGTCGCCTACCGGGACCAGGTGTTCGATCTGGACCCCGGGCACCTGATCGACCTGCCGCTGCTCTCCGCAGGCTCGAGTCCGTTCCAGCCGGATCCTGGCTTCCAGGTACTCGGCGCTCCTGGACTGCAGATCGAAGTGCGCGGAGAAGTCGAGGTGCTCGACGAGGACCTGGCCCTGGGTGAGACCCGCGTGCGCGCCACCGGCGATCACGAACTGCGCGCCTTTGGAGCACGCTTCAGGCTGAACGTCGGCGACGAACTGCTGTTCGCGCCCGTCGGTCACGTCGCACCTACACCGGCTGGCGAGGACGACTCCTCGCCGCCTGAACCGAGCGATCCCGGCGGGGATCCCGCCACACAGAACATGGAAGACAAAGGAGATCCGAATGGGGAATGAGAAGAAGGTCGTGCTGGTCACCGGAGGCGCAGGCTTCCTCGGGAGTCACCTGTGCGAGCGTTTCCTTGCGGAGGACTACGAGGTCATCTGCATGGACAACCTCATCACGGGCGACCTGGCGAATGTGGAGCACCTGTTCGCGGACCCGAGCTTCCACTTCGAGCGCCGCGATGTGACCGAGTACATCCACGTGGTCGGCCGCCTGGACGCGATCATGCACTTCGCGTCGCCCGCGAGCCCGATCGACTACCTGGAGCTGCCGATCCAGACGCTCAAGGTGGGCTCGCTCGGGACCCACAAGGCGCTCGGCCTGGCGCATGCCAAGGGCGCGCGTTTCCTGTTGGCCTCCACCTCGGAGTGTTACGGGGACCCGCTCGTCCACCCGCAGTCGGAGGACTACTGGGGCAACGTCAACCCGGTCGGGCCGCGCGGTGTGTACGACGAGGCCAAGCGCTTCGCCGAGGCCATGACCATGGGCTACCACCGGGCGCATGGAGTCCAGACACGCATCGTGCGCATCTTCAACACCTACGGGCCGCGCATGCGGCTGAATGACGGCCGTGCCCTGCCGGCCTTCATGTCCCAGGCGCTGCGTGGGGACTCCCTGACCGTCTTCGGAGACGGAGGCCAGACGCGCTCCTTCTGCTACGTCGATGACCTGGTGGAGGGCCTCTGGCGCCTGCTCGGGTCGGACGAGATTTTCCCGGTCAACATCGGAAACCCGAACGAAATGACGATTCTGGAGTTCGCCAAGGAGATCCTTGCGATCACAGGCTCGAAATCGGAGATCCTGTTCAAGGAACTACCCGAGGATGATCCGAAGGTACGGCAGCCGAACATCGAGAAGGCCCGGAGGATCCTGGATTGGGAGCCGAAGGTAGACCTGCACGATGGGCTGGTCCGCACCCTCGAGAACTTCCGGGGCCGGGTCAGCGCCGCGACCCATTGACCCGAGCCTGCTCCCCCAGGCTTTTTGAGAGACCAAGAACGCGCCAGCGAGCGCAAGAACCCATATGTGTGGCATCGTCGGAACCATTCGCCGAGGCGGCTCGGTCGTCGAGGGACTGATCGAAGGCCTGCGGGTTCTCGAGTACCGGGGCTACGACAGCTCCGGGATTGCCGTGGTGCGCTCCGGCAGCCTTGAGGTGCGCAAGCGCGCCGGGCGCCTCGATCGTCTGCGCGAGGTTCTCGGCGATGATCTGGTCGGCTGCGCGGCAGGCATTGGTCACACGCGCTGGGCGACGCACGGTGCGCCGATCGACGCGAATGCCCACCCCCACACTGCGGGCGGCGCGCGCATCGCCGTCGTGCACAACGGCATCTTCGAGAACTACCTCGAGCTCAAGGCCGAGCTCCAGCAGGCCGGCGTGACCTTTGAGTCCGAGACCGACACCGAGGTGCTGGCGCATCTGATCGACGCGCAACTGGCCAAGGGCAGCAGCCTGGCGGATGCCACGCGCGCCAGTCTGCGCCGCATCCAGGGCTACTATGCGATTGCGGTGCTCTCGGTAGGGGACGGCGAAGGCGAGCTCGTCTGCGCGCGCCAGGGGCCGCCCCTGGCCGTGGCGGTCACGCCCGATGCCGCCTACCTGGCGTCCGATGTGCTCGGCCTCGTCAAGCACACACGCGATGTCACCTTCCTGGTGGATGGGGATGTGGTCGAGCTGCGACCCGGCTCCCTGCGCATCACCGACCTGGATGGCACGCCCGTCGAGCGCCCCGTGGACCATGTCGACTGGGATGCTGAAGACGCGGGCAAAGGCACCTTCCCGCACTTCATGCTGAAGGAGATCCACGAGCAGCCCGACGTCCTGGCACGCACCGCCTTCGCGCGTATGGACGACGAGCGCGGCGACTTCCACTTCGAGAACGGCGGCTTCGACGACGAACTCATGCGCTCGATCACGCGCGTGCAGGTGGCCGCATGCGGTACGGCCTTGCACGCGGGCTGGATCGCGCGCTACTTGATCGAGGGCCTGGCGCGCGTCCCGGTCGACGTGGATTTCGCCTCGGAGTTCCGCTACCGCGATCCCTGCCTGCTCGAGGGCACCCTGTGCCTGGCCTTCTCCCAATCCGGCGAGACCGCCGATACCCTGGCCGCGACGCGACTGGCGCGCGAACTCGGGGCGACCACGGCGGCCATCTGCAACGTCGAGGGCAGCACCCAGGTGCGCGAGTGCGACCAGGTTATCCTGACCCACGCCGGCCCCGAGATCGGCGTCGCCAGCACCAAGGCCTTCGTGGCCCAGGTCGCCGCCGCGTTCATGCTCGCGGTGCGCATGGGGCGCGCGCGCGGCACCCTGGACCTGGAACAGGGCCAGCGCCTGCTGGCCGACCTGCGCCAGCTGCGGCCCCTCATGGACTCGCTCCTGAGCGAGTCGTTCACGACGTCGGTGCGCGAGATCGCAGCGCGCTACAAGGACGCGAAGGGCTTCCTCTTCCTCGGGCGCGGGATCAACTTCCCGGTTGCGCTCGAAGGCGCCCTGAAGCTCAAGGAGATCTCGTACATGCACGCCGAGGGCTACCCTGCGGGGGAAATGAAGCACGGACCGATCGCCCTGATCGAGCCCGGCATGGCCATCGTCTCGGTCAACAGCGTCGGCAAGGTGGCCGAGAAGGTGCGCGCGAATATCGAACAGGTCAAGGCGCGCGGTGGCGAGGTGATCAGCGTCGGCTCGGACCCCCAGAGCCACTCGATTGCCGATGCCTCGATCCACGTCCCGGAGACCAGCGAATGGGTTTCTCCGATCCTGAACACCATCCCGCTGCAATTCCTCGCCTACTACATCGCCGAGATGCGTGGTTGTGACATCGACAAGCCGCGCAACCTCGCCAAGAGCGTCACGGTCGAGTGAGCATGAACATTCTCGTCACTGGCGGAGCAGGTTTCATCGGGTCGCACCTGTGCGAGCGCTTTCTGGCGCTCGGACACGCGCTCACGATCCTCGACAACTTCAACGACTTCTACGACCCCGCCATCAAGCGTCAGAACCTGACCGGTCTTGAAGACGCGCAGCTGGTCGAGGGCGACATCCGCGACCGGGACCTGGTGCGCAAGATCTTCGCCGACGGGAACTTCGATGCGGTCGTTCACCTCGCCGCAATGGCAGGTGTGCGCCCGTCCCTCAAGGACCCCTTGCTGTACGAGGACGTCAACATCCGCGGTACCCTGGGCCTGCTTGAAGAGGTACGCCTGCGCCCCGAGATGCGCTTCGTGCTGGCATCCTCGTCGAGCGTCTACGGCGGCAACGAGAGTGTGCCGTTCAAGGAGACCGACGACATCTCGCGCCCGGTCTCGCCCTACGCGGCCACCAAGCGCGCGGCCGAGCTGATGGCCTACACGCACCAGCACCTGTACGGCAACCCGATCACCTGCCTGCGCTTCTT
>JBLHKW010000062.1:0-27142 GCA_047618565.1 Planctomycetota bacterium | reverse complement strand
ATCCGCACCTCCGCCTTGTTGTTCTTGTTCTTGGTGTCCATGGCCGCGGTGATCTGCACCTTCTGGCCCGGCTTGATCGGAGTGCCCATCTCGTAGACGGCAAACTCCGCGCCCTCGCCCTCGCCCTCGCCCTGCAGCAGCACCTTGCTGACCGTGCAGCCACAGGTCGGCTTGGCCTGCCGGATCACGAGATCCGCGGTACCCGCGGCAACCATCGTGAACGTGTGCTCGAGGACCTGGCCCTGGACCACCTGGCCAAAGTTGTGCGTCTCCGTGCCAAATTCCACGTCGAGCTTGGCATTCGGCTCAAGATCGCCGCCGTAGCGCGCATTGACGAGCTCGCCCTCGTGGGTGAGCGCTCCCTTGCCACCCCGGGCGCCGCTGCCCTGGGTAGCCCCGCCGGCCTTTTTCTGGGCCTGGAGAGCCGCCTTCTTCTGGGCGATCTTGGCCTTCTCCGCATCCGAGAGCCCCTTGGGCTCCTGGGTCGCGGTCGTCAGGGGCGTCCCCGCCTGTACGAGCTCGGGGGCGCGTGCCTCGGCTGCGGCAGCTGAGCTGGCAAGCCCGAGGAGAACACTGGAGAGGAGGCCTACACGGCCGAGCACTGTGGGGGTCATTTGGAAGCTGTCCTTACTCATCGCAACACTAAGAGGGCTAATACCATCGGAATCCTAACCGATCCGATGGAAGGAGGCGCTGGCAGTCCGCGAGAAGGCCAGTGCATTCGAGGTTGAGGACCGTGGTTCGGTAGTATCTGCGGAATGGAACCAAGGCCGAAAATGAACAATCGTCGCCGAACCCGCTCTCGCGCCAGGCTCGGGATGTGGGTCGGGCTGTGCAGCCTGCTACTTGGACCGCTCTCGATCTCGATCGGTTGCCGGGTCCCTCCGCCTTCTCCGCGCGAGGTGCTGGATGTCGGCTTCCGGGACCCGATACAGACGTTTCAGACGTTCCGAACCGCGTTCCGTGGGAACCTGACCGACCTCGAATACCGCTGCCTGTCCGCGGGCTTCCGGGAGCGAGAGCAGCTGTCAGAGTTCGGGTATCGGGCATTTCGAGATGAGCTCCTGGCGACCGTCCCGCTGCTCAGATGGGCCCTCTACAAGGCTGTCATCGAGGAGGCGGGGCGCGCGTCGCCACGCAGGGCCCGTATCGTGGCCCGCGTGGGGTCCCATACGCTGGTCGTACAGCTGGTAAGAGAAGATTTCTGGGAAATCTGGGCCGGCAGCCAGCGCCGTGATGGCGACGACGCGGCCGTCGACGACGCCTTCGGGCAGGGCTACCTGGCCCTCGCCACGGACCCGCCCAGGGTCTACGGCCAGGCCCCCCTGAACCGCCCAGGCCTGGGTGAGCGGCTGACGGAGCTGCGCGTGGGCCAGGAGTGGAAGATCGATCACTTCGAACTGTTAAAGGGAAGCGCACCACCTGCCGAATAACTCGTTCGATCATGACATTCCACGCGAGTGACCGAACGACGAGTGAGGACCAGGACAGCCCGCATGGGCAGCCCGCGGCCCCTCAAGTGTACTTTTTTGGCGATGGCGAGGCCGATGGCGACCGCAGCATGCGCAACCTGCTCGGGGGCAAGGGCGCCAACCTGGCGGAGATGTGCAAGCTCGACCTGCCCGTCCCGGCGGGCTTCACCATCTCGACCGACGTCTGCGCGCATTTCGTCGACCACGACGGAGCGTACCCGCAGGGACTGCCCGAGGCCGTGGCGACGGCCCTCGGCCGCGTAGAGAACAGCCTGGGCAAGCGTTTCGGCGATCCCGCCCACCCACTGCTCGTGTCCGTGCGCTCCGGAGCGCGGGTCTCCATGCCGGGCATGATGGACACGGTCCTCAACCTGGGCCTGAACGACGAGACGGTCGAGGGGCTCGCGCAGCGCTCGGGCAACGCGCGTTTTGCGTGGGATGCGTACCGGCGCTTCGTACAGATGTACGGCGACGTGGTGCTCGGAGTCGGACCCGGTCCGGGCGAGGAGGTCTCGCCCTTCTCGGCAGCCCTCGAACACCTGAAGCTGGAGCGCGGCGTCGCTGAGGACACGGGTCTCGGCACCGACGACCTGCGCAACCTGGTCGCGACGTTCAAGGCCATCATCGCGGAGCGCTCGGAGGTTCCCTTCCCGGACGATCCCCAGGAACAACTATGGGGCGCGATCGGAGCGGTGTTCGGATCCTGGAACAACCCGCGCGCGATCGCCTACCGCGAGATGAACCACATCTCTGCGGAGTGGGGTACGGCGGTGACCGTCGTCGCCATGGTCTACGGCAACATGGGCGAGACCTCGGGCACGGGTGTCGCGTTCACGCGCGATCCCTCGACGGGCGAGAAGCGCTTTTACGGCGAGTATCTGATGAACGCCCAGGGTGAAGACGTGGTGGCGGGCATCCGCACGCCGCGCCCGATCGCCGAGCTGGCCGACTCGAGCCCGCTCGCATGGCAGGAGCTGCAACGCATCCAGGGACTGCTCGAGGACCACTTTGCCGACATGCAGGACCTCGAGTTCACGATCGAGGAGGGGCGACTCTTCATGCTGCAGTGCCGCACCGGCAAGCGCACGGCGTTCGCCGCGGTTCGCATCGCGACGGACCTGGTCGCCGAGGGGCGCATCACGAAATCGGAGGCCCTGCTGCGTATCGATCCCGAGGCACTGAATCAGCTCGTACAGCCGATCTTCGACGACGACGAGAAGGACGCGGCCGCAGAGAACGGACGCCTACTCTGCCGCGGCCTGAACGCCGGACCCGGCGCCGCCAGTGGACACGTCGTCTTCAGCCAGGAGCGCGCATGCGTGCGCGCCGCGGCCGGAGATCCGGTGATCCTCGTGCGCATCGAGACCTCACCCGAGGACATCCGCGGCATGCAGGTCGCCAAGGGCATCCTGACGGCGCGCGGCGGGATGACGAGCCACGCGGCCCTGGTGGCGCGACAGATGGGCAAGGTCTGCGTCGCGGGCGCGGACGCGCTCGTGATCGACTACAAGCAGCGCTCGATGACCGTTGCCGGCAAGCAGGTGCTCGAGGGTGACTGGCTGAGCCTGGACGGGGCGACGGGAGAAGTGCTCGAGGGCAAGCTCGAGACGCACCCTTCGGAGGTGATCCAGGCCCTGTTCGGTGAAGGAAGCAAGCGCGAACAGGCGCGCAAGGGCATCACGTTCACCACCTACAGGCAGATCATGAAGTGGGCGGACGACGTGCGCCGCCTGCGCGTGCGCACGAACGCCGACCAGCCGGACCAGTGCGCAACGGCCATCGCGTTCGGCGCCGAGGGCGTTGGCCTGTGCCGCACCGAGCACATGTTCTTCGGCGAGGAGAAGATCGAGGCCATGCGCGAGATGATCCTCGCCGCAGACAAGGACAGCCGCAAGGCGGCCCTCGCCAAGCTGCTGCCCCTGCAACGCGCCGACTTCGAGGGCATCTTCGACGTCATGCAGGGTCGCCCGGTGACCGTCCGCACGCTCGACCCGCCGCTGCACGAGTTCCTGCCCGCCGAGCCCGAGTTGCTGGCCGAGATGGCCCAGAAGATGGGCATCGAGCCGAGCGCCCTGGACGCCCGCATCGAGGCCCTGAAAGAGGTCAACCCCATGCTCGGGCACCGTGGTTGCCGGCTCGGGATCGTCTACCCCGAGATCACGCGCATGCAGGTGCGGGCCATCCTCGAGGCAGCCTGCAACGTCGCTCGCAAGGGAACCGTCCCGCGGCCCGAAATCATGATTCCGCTCGTCAGCACCGCGCGCGAGCTGGAACTGCAGGAACAGATCGTGCGCGAGGTGGCGGAAAAGGTCTTCACCGAACAGCAGATCCGCGTGCCCTACCTGGTCGGCACGATGATCGAGCTCCCACGCGCCGCGCTCACCGCCGACGAGATCGCATGCCATGCGGAGTTCTTCTCCTTCGGCACCAACGACCTGACCCAGACCGCCTTCGGGATCAGCCGCGACGATTCCGCGCGCTTCATCCCCGAGTACGTCCAGCGCGGCATCTTCCCCAAGGACCCCTTCGCCAGCCTCGACGAGCGCGGCGTCGGCGACCTGATGCAGATCGCCACCGCCCGCGGCCGAGCCACGCGCAGCGACCTCAAGATCGGCATTTGCGGCGAACACGGTGGTGATCCGGCCTCGGTCGCGTTCTGCCACAAGCTGGACCTGGAGTACGTCTCGTGCTCCCCCTACCGCGTGCCGATCGCACGCCTGGCCGCCGCCCAGGCGGCCCTGCGAGCCGCGGGCTAGCCCGGGTTATTCATGAGCCGCGAGGCGAAACGCCTCGATTCGGGCCCTGCTGGTGCTTTGTGGGCATTGGCCCCGCAGGCGACCTTTCTTGGTCGCCGAGGACGCCAATGTTCGCAAAGTGCCAGCAGGGATCGAAAGGACGGCGAAGCCGGCCGTTCATGGGGTTTCGTCCGCGAGGTCATGAATAATCCGGGCTAGCGGGTCGGCGGATCGGCCGACTGCCCGGTCGGCTGCAGCATGGCAGCCAGCATGCGGCTCCACTTCCACATGCCGTGGCGAGCGTGGCCGTAGACCGTGAAGATCTCGAGCCACAGGAACGGATTGCCCTCACGGCGCGCACTGATCGCCAGCACGCGCTCGCCGGTGAGCGCATCGAGCACCTCGATCTCGCCGCTGATGCCGCCCATGTCCACGGGCAGGACGAGCAGGACGGTGATCAGGTTCAGGGGCACGTTCTGGGGATTGATGGCCGTCAGTGCGGGTCGCACGCGCAGGGCTCCCGGACGTGCTTCGTCGACCACCTCGAAGTCCTCACCAAGCCCCTTCTTCAGGCAGTCCGAGAACTCCTCGAGCAGCCAGGCCATCTTGGCCTCGCTCGGCTCGAAGTCGTCAGCAGGCGACGGCACCCATACGGCGGGTTCGACCAGCACCGCGTCGTACCCACCCGCGTCGAGCGCGCCCGAGCGGAACAGGTGCACCGTGTCAGGGATGCCCCAGACTTCGGCTTCGGGTGCCGGCGCGAGCTCGGAATAGTCCTTCAGAAAGCCGGTCTCGGTCAGCGGCACATTGGCGCAGCCCGTGAAGAGGGAGAGTACGGCGATCCACGACGGAAGCGCGGTTCGATACAGCGGCATGGCGATCCTTCGGGGTGGCGTCGAGAGAGAACGGACCGATGGCTCCCTACGGCTGCGCCTCCACGGTTGTGACGGGGAATCGGGACGCCGGTGTTATCCGCGCTCAATCAGAGCTGTCCAGCATCGCCGGATCCAGGCCGGAGGAGAGGTGTACCTCGCCCTCCAGGTCCGCGATCAGGGCCTCGAAGCGGTCGACGCGCGCGATCACCCGTAGCCCTTGCTCGGGTCCAAGGACGCGCAGCGCGGTGGCCAGCGCGTCGATGAGTCGGGCCAAGGTCCGTCCGTGGACGGCGCGCGGGTCAACAGCCGGGCAGAGCGTCGCCGAGGATACCCGCCGCAACGAGTCGCGCTCGATCCCCGAGGGCAGGGATGTTCGGGTTGGCCTTGTGGCGCGTCGCGGCCTCGAGCTTGCGGCAGGAGAGCAACAGGTCCTCGACCGACCGCGCGGACTGACCAGGGAAGAAGGAGTCCGCCGCCGCTACCAGCTCGGCGAGTGACGCCTCCGTGGGCGCTGCGGGGGCGAACAGTGCCGCCTCCGAACCCGTGTCGAGAAAGCGGCTCATGCGCTCGATGCTGCCGACGCGCGTGTAGTCGCCGCGCTCGAAATCGATGCGGCTGTAGGTCCAGTGCACGCCTGTGAGAGCGAGCAGTTCGTCCTCGTCATTGTGGACGTCACCGATGGCGTGCAGATCCGGAGACGGAACAGCATCGATCAGTGGCCGCGGAACGCCCAGGGCGCGCGCCAGCTGAAACACCTCACCCTTCGCCAGCATGGCGATCGGATTGGTATCGACCTCGCCGTCGCCACCCTTCTGATAGAAGCGCAGGAACCGATCCTCGCACTCGTTGCCCGTACCGTGGCGAATGCCGCCGCCGGTCAGACGGTTGTAGCCACGACCGATCGGTGCGCGCAGTCCGGAGCGCAGGGATCCGAGCGTGGTCGGGTCAGCCTGGACACGCTGTTCGACGACGTCGAGGTCACTTCCAGCGGCCGACAGGGAGCTGCGCATCATGCCCGTCAAGCGGTCGAACAGCTCGCTCAGGTCCAGCTCCACGAGCGCAACCTCGAACGCGCGTGCCACCAGACGCGCGCGCTCGAGGAACTCCGCCCCCGAGTGGATGCTGCTGTACACGGCGGTGACGTTTTCAGGCCCGACGGCCCGGGCGAGCAAGCCCAGCATGACTCCCGAATCGATGCCGCCACTGAGATCGAGCTGAGCGCGCATGTTCCCCAAACCCACATGCAATTCGCGAATCGCGCGCACGCGATCCTCGATCAATGCGGGGCCGTCGAGAACGGGCATGGGTCTGTCCTTTAGCTCCGCGCGAGCTGGTTCGTGTCGGTGTGTTCGAAGGCACGTCCGTAGATCTGCAGCTGGGTCGTCTCCGAGTACTCCATCCAGTTCCCGTCAATCTCGATCGTGTGCTCGAATGCCACGGTGCGCGCATTGTCGCGCATGAACGGCGACTGGACGATGCCCCAGTCCGCGTCCCCGTCGCTCGCCGTGACCTTCAGCGTGACCTTTTCACCGCTCGTAGCAACCGCCGTGCACTCGCCGCCCGCAAGCACGCAGACCGCGCGCGGGATGGTCAGCGATTGCGCCAGAACGCTCGTCTTCGCATCCCATGTCCAGTACCCGACCTGATCGTGGAAGATCTCCCCATCTGACTTGCGCCGTACGACCTGGTGATAGCGAACGACGGCGAGACACTGGCTCTCGGCATTCTCGACCTGGCCGGCGCCGTCGAACACGATCGTCTCGAAATAAGGGCTCTCCTCCGTGCCGTCCGGCTCGGGCGCCACATCCATGCCCTTGTCGCCCTCCCAGGTACCGATCAGTCCGGCGAGGGGTCCGTAGTCCATGTCGTCTGTGTCGGCCATCTCGAGGTCTTTCGTATCGGGCTTCGGGCGAGGATCCGGCCACGGAGGCTAGCATCGGACCAGGCCCGCTCCAAGGGCGCTGAGCGTGCCTACCTACGCTCGAGCCGCGCCTCGAGGTGCAGGAGCATGCGTGGTGTCTCGAGCGTGTTCGTGTGCATGTGCGCCTGGTAGTGCAGCCGATCGCCATCGACGGTGATGGAGCGGCGCGTCCTGACCAGTCGCGCGTCGTGGCCGAGCACGACGCTCTCAAGCCCGAGGACGACGCTCTCGCCCACAGTCTCGATGGATCCATGCAGGACCTCGACGCGTCCACCCACCTGCACATTGGAGACCTCGATCGAGAGGTCCTCCAGCCAGCGCAGGAACCCGAATTCCCAGTGGCTCGGCTCGCCGTTCACCAGCTGAGTGCGCTGCTCGTAACGCATCACGGGGTAGGCCGGCTCCGACTCGAAGCGCAGGTCTTCCTGGTACTCGAAGCGGTCGATGGTCGGGTAATCCCCCACGCCCTTTCCATGCCAGTGGCCGACCAGACGCGCCAGCCGCTCGCGTACGGCCTCGCCATCGGCGGGATCCGGAGTGTTCGACGTCTCAGCCAACGGAGGGCTCCTCTGCGCATGCGGCCGTGTGCGCCCCGGGCTCGGCGGCGAAGGTGATGCGGGCCACGGACTTCACGTTGATGCTGCAGTCCTCGCTCTCGGTGACGAAGAGACGGAACGGCCCGCCCGCGCCATCGGGCAACGGGCCGCCGTCGAGCGCGTAGACCAGAAGCCCGTGCTCGGTCAGGCGCTGCAGGTCGAGGTTTGCACTGAAGGAAGCGTCGCTGGAGAGCACGTGCACGAAGACCGCGTCCGGGCTCGGCGCGAAGCGCTCCACCAGCGCGCGAAAGCGGACCGCGCGCCCCTGGCGCCCCGGGAGGAGCTGCCCGATGTCGGGGACCTGGTCCCCCGCGGCCAGGGCGTCCAGATCCGCGAACGTCATGCCGGCAGACTCCCGCGCACACAGACCACCGATGGCGAGTGAGGGGCGCGTGCGCTGTATGGGTTCGCTCATGGGGGTTATCGCCGCTGCGCGACTCGCAGTCCGAAAACCCTAACATCCATCGCCACCGGGCCGGATAGAATCCGTGCGTGCTGCACTGGCTCCTGAACCTGATGCTGCGACGGACGCCCCCCATGCTGGCGGTTGGCGACCGGGCGCCGGACTTTGCCCTGCTGGACCAGGAGGGGCGGACGGTCCGCCTGGCGGATCTCTCCGGCAAGCGCTTCGTCCTGTGGTTCTATCCGAGAGCCGCCACGCCTGGCTGAACACGCCAGGGCATCGGGTTCCGTGATCGAGCCCGCGAATACGAGGCCCTGGGGGTCGAGATTCTGGGCGTGTCCTTCGACCCGCCGGAAGCCAATCGTGCCTTCGCCGACGAGCACAGCTTCCCGTTCCGCTTGCTGTCTGATACCCGGCGCGAGATGGCCCTGGCTTTTGGCGCGTGCGGCCATCGCAGCGACCCCATTCCGCGTCGCATCACCTACGTGATCGACGCCGCTGGCATCGTCGAGCGCGCCTGGGTGACACGCTCGACCGGGCGCCAGGCTGCGGACCTGCTCGCGCACCTGGCGCGGTCCGGCGAGCCACCTCTCAGAGACTGAGGACCAGGTCGGCGTCCTCGTCGCGGCCACCGGGCTTGCCGTCCGCGCCGAAGGAGATCATCTGCGGCGCCGCCGGGTCACTGCGGTCGTAGCTGTACGGGTTGCCCCAGGGATCGCGCTGACTGATTTCGGCCTGGAGCAGTTCCGACAGGGGCCCAACGTCGCTCGGGTACTCGCCGTGCTGCAAGGCGTAGTCGACGGCCGCGGAACGCAACAGCGCCAGGTCCGTCTGCGCCATGCCGCGCCGCACCTTGATGGCGAAGGTCTCCGCGCTCGGGACCCCGTCCGCCAGATCCAGGCGATCCGCTTGCAGGTCGTCGAGGATGCGCAGCAGCAGCCGCGTGCAGCGCTGGATCTTGTCGTAGTCGATCTTCTCCACCGTGTCCGTGCTCTTGTGGTAGTCCGCGTGAACATCGGCGAACAGGAATGCCACCGGCAGGCCGAGGTTGTCGGCGAAGTTCATGTGGTCCGATCGGCGCCAGTAAGCATCCGCGCTGCCGAGGGCGTCGAAACCCTCCATCGGCGCGAAGCGCTCGGCGCGCTTGACCAGGCCGTTGTACTCGTCGCGCAACTTGCGCGAGGGCGTGATCAGCAGCTTCTTCGGGTCGTTGCGACCGATCATGTCGATGTTGATATTGGCGATCGGAAACATCCCCTCCGGCAACCACGGACGCGAGGTCCAGGCGGCTGACCCCAGCAGGCCCTTCTCCTCGCCGCTGACCCACATGATCAGCACCGAGCGGCGCATGGGTCCGTAAGCCTTGAGCGCGCGCGCGACCGCGAGCAGCCCGGCGGACCCGGACCCGTTGTCGTCCGCGCCGTTGTAGATCTCCCCGTTGCGGACACCGATATGGTCGTAGTGCGCACTGAGGATCACGACCTCGTTCTTGAGCTCCGGATCCGTGCCCGGCCACAGGGCGCACACGTTTTCGAAGATCCGGAAGCCGCCCGGGTGTGTGAGCCGGCGCACCTCCGCCAGCTTCACGCCCAACTTTGCCCGGGCCGCCAGGTGGGAATCCGGCGCGGCACCGCGGAAGGCGTGCAGCTTGTTCGCTGCGGTACGCGTCAGGAACACGTTCGCGAACGGCGCGTCGCCCGGGTCGCCGGGCGCGCTCTTGCCGAGGGAGCCGCGCTGTACGAGCCGCATGATGCTCGCGAAACGCTCCGCGTAGGGCTCGCGGTCGTAGTCAGCACCGGGCGTGAAGACCACACCGAGCGCGCCGGCATCCTGGGCGCGGCTCGCGATGCGTCGGGTCGAACTTCCTTCGTCCTCGCACCAGGCCCACTTGCCTTTCAGGTCGATGCGCTTGAACACGGAGCGCCCGCCGTCACCGACCGAGACGCAATCGCCGACGGCATTCAGGTCCACGGCTTCGGTCGAGCGACCGAGGTAATAGTCCACGCCCGGCGCGAGATCGAGCGTGCGCTCCTCCTGGGATACGACCAGCCCGCTGCGGCCTAGATCCAGCTGACGCCAGCCGAGCGGGTAACGATAGATGTAGCCATCGTGGGCGCCGGGCTGCAGGCCGGTGCGCGCCACGTTGCTGGCCAGGTAACGTGCGGTCTCTTCGAGCCCCGCGCTGGGCGTGTCACGCCCGGCGCGCTCATCGGACGCGATCCACTCCAGCTCGGTCTTGATGCGCTCCAGGTCGAGGGCGGCGAAGGCCGCGTCCAGCGCCACGGTGCTCGCGAGCTCGACGCCGGCCGCGCTCGTCGTCGGCGGATTGCTGAAAGAGGGTGCCGGAGCGGCAGAGATCAGGCCGGCCAGGGAGAGCGCGGAGAGCTGGAGCTGAAGGGCAAGTCGCATGGATCAAACGGCACGGGGGCAGGGATCGGGGATCGGGGAGCTGTCCATGCTAGCCCGAATAATTCATGAAGACGCGGCCCAAACGCGACGACCGGCCGGCTTCGCCGTCCTTTCGGCTTCTGGTGGTGCTTCTCGCGCTTCATGAATTATCCGGGCTAGAGGATCGGGCGGACCCGCGCCGCACCTCCGCTGGACCTCAAAAAGCCTTACACGGGCGAAGCATGCCAGGAGGTCCCCTGGCGCGCCTTGCGCCGGTTCAGCGCACGGTGCGGGAGCGCAGCACGGCCGCTGTCGACGCGCGCACGCGCTCCAGGAGCGGTTCCAGATCGGCCTCACCGCTGGAGAGATCGTCGCAGTTCGCCTGACACCACTCACAGCCCATCTGCTCAAGGTGGAACTTCAGGAAGTCGCGCGGCCCTTCATCGAGAGTCCCGGCGATGTCACGCGCGATCCAGTGCCGCGCGGGGCAGCTGACCCGGTTTTCGCGCCAGATTGACCCGACCTCGAGCCCCGTACCGCCCGCCTCGGTCTCGTCGGCCAGCGCCGGCAGCAGACTCGACGCCGGGTCGCACTGGGCGGCCAGCTCGCGCAGACGCTTCAGGGCGCGGAACTTGATTCCGGCCACCGCCGTCTCGTCGCGCAGGCCAAAGTGCTCCCAGGTGTCACGGTTGCGCCAGCCCGCCGACAGCAAGGCCTCGATCACCATCAGCCGCTTGAACTCACCGGCCTGCCAGGTTTCCTGCACCCAGTCGCGCAGGATCTCGAACAGCAACTTGCGGCCCTTGCCACGGATGTCCTCCTGGCGCACGATCGTGCTGGGCGTCTCGGAGTCCTGCGCAATCTGGTCCAGGGCCGACGAGCGGTCATCGTCGTCCTCGCTGGTGGCCCACTGGGCGGCCTTGCGGCGGCGCAGGAAGTCGATCGTGCGGTTGCGACAGATGCCGAACAGGTACTGCTCGAAGGTGTACATCGAGTCGAACGAGGGGATCCCTCGCACCGCGCCGAGGAAGGCGTCCTGAACGATGTCCTCGCGCGCCTGAACGTCCATCACGCGGCGCGCGACGTAGGCCAGCAAGCGACCGGTGTAGCCGCGTTCGACGCGCGACCACTCGCCGTCGTCGAAGGCCTGCAGCAGGTCAATATTCGGTGTCCAGTCGACCATCAGGCCCCCATCGCCTCGATCAGGAACATGCCGATGGTCATCAGGCAGAAGCCCACGACGGACATCGCCATCATGAAGAACGTGAAACGCAGGCTGCGTCGAACGAAACCTCCGGAGGTGCGTCCGAAGCGCTCCCAGCCCGCGCGTACTGCACCGACGGATCCTGTCAGCAAGCTGCCGACCAGGGAGACGAGCACCTCGAGGCTGACCACTACCGTCGAGAAGAGGGTCCCGACCAGACCGCCGGCGACCCGCGGCGGAACCGGAATGGCCGCCATCACCGGCGCACCGTCGGCGCCCAGGTTCGTGCGGGAGACGGGCTCCGAGTGCTCGTCCTCATTGCTGGCTGCGGCTGAAGCGCTCGAGCCAGCACCCTCGCGCGCACGCTTGACCTCATCGCGCCAACCGCCCCTAGGCATCGACGTCTCCCCCACGGGCCGGCTCGCCGGGCCGGCCTCGCCCTGCGCGCTCGCGGCCTGGGACGCTGCGCCCGAATTGCCGTTCGTGCTGCGGAGCCCGTCCCAGACACCGCGCGCGACCTCGACCGCTCCGCGAGCCAGGTCGGCCGCCGTCTGCCGGATCTCCTCGTTTGCCGAACCGGGTGTGGGCCGATCGGATCCTGCCTCCGCGACGGGCCCCGGGGTCGTGTGCGGCCGGTAGGCATCGCTCGCGCCACTGCTCCAGTCGAAGCGCACCGAGTCACCCTGGCGTGCCGACTGGCCGATTTCCTCGAGCATCTCGCCCACGTTCGCAAAGCGGTCGTCGGGTGACAGGCGCAGGCAGCGCTCCACGATCGGGCGCAGGTTGGCCGGAAAACTTGCGGGGAAGGGCGGCGGGTCGTCGATCTCACGCAACACCAGGCCGCTGCCGTGCTCGCCCTCGAACGGCAACTCACCACTGAGCGCCTCGTACAGGATGACTCCCATCGAGTAGATGTCGGCGCGGTGGTCCGCGCGACTCTTGAGGATCTCCGGCGCCATGTACTGGGGCGTGCCGCGTCCGTAGGACAGGGTCGTGCGACCATCGGTCAGGAGCTTGCTCAACCCGTAGTCGCCGACGCGTGCGACATCACCCTTCAGGAAGATGTTGCTGGGCTTCAGATCGAAGTGCACCAGACGCCGGTCGTGCAGGGCGAGCACGCCGCGCGCGGTCTGCACGAAGTAGAGCAACGCGTGTTCGCTGTCGAGGGTACCCGCCTTGAGTCGGCGCGCGAGGGTGTCCTCGCCCGCGTAGCCCATGATCAGGTACGGCACCCCCATGACCACGCCCAGGTCCTCGATGCTGACCAGGTTGGGGTGATCGATGGCGGCGAAGTGGCGCACCTGGCTCAGCTCGCGCTCGACCGCCTGGCGCTGCCCGTCGTCCTCGATCTTCAGGAACTTGATCGCGTAGGCCTTGCCGATCGACTGCTTGCGAGCCTTGTAAACGTCGCCGAAAGCTCCGCCCCCCAGGCGGTTCTGGATCTCGTATCCGGAGATGAAGTCCGGAGTGCGGAAGTTGTTGTAGAAGGATTCCCAGTCCATGTCCTGGTCGCCCGCGGGGTCCGTTCCGGGGTGGGCGATCGTCATGCTAATGGATGCCATGGGGGTTTTGCGGCCGCGGGCCCGGACTTCTGCGAGGAGGGGCAGGATCCGCCCGGTTCTTCATTCGGAGAAAGGGCCCCGCTCTTTCACTCCACGGCTCACGGCGCGCGCCCCGATGGCCCGGATCGGTCACGGGTACAGCCGCTCAAGGGGCTGCAGGGCGATGCCAAAGGGCAGGCGCCGGGACGGACGGGCATTGGCGATTACCTCCAGGCGCCCTGCCAGGGGCAGCGGGATGGAACAGGCCACGCCTGCGCCCTCCTCTGCGGGCACGCTCGCGAGGCGCACTCCGCCCTCGCACTCGACCTCCAGATGCGCTGCGGCCCCGTCCTCCGGGACCTGATCCCCGTCCTGGCCCGGCCAGCGTCCACCCAGGGTCAAGGACACGTCGAATTCCAGCCCACCGACCGGAACGTGACGCGCGCGCAGGGCGCCGATGCGTATGCGGCCGGCAACGCCGCCGGCGAGCAGCACCACGCGCGCGGCCCCCTCGGCCTCCGCACCGCCCTGGAATTCCAGCAGCGCGGAAGCGCTCGCGGCTTCGGGAAGCCGGAACCGGAACGAGAGCTGAGGGGCGAGTTCGACCAGATCGCCATCGCGCAGGGAGCGCGCCTCGACCACCGGCACACCACCGATGCTCACGCGCGCCTTGGCACTGGGTTCGATCTTCCAGCCCGGACCCGCGTGGAAGCTCTCGGCCCAGATGAAGTGCGCGTGGATCGACTCGATGTCCGCCAGCAGCGGAATGTCCGCGACGCCCGAGGACGAATGCCCGAGGGTGATGCGCGCTCCGGCGACCACGAGGAACTCCCCCCCGTCGTCGACCGCCATCTGGAATCTCAGGGATGCGCCCGGTCCACCGGAGCCGCTGGGGACGGACACGGGGCGCGAGCCGGGCAAGATGAAGGGGGGGGCGCCCGCAGATTCGCCAGAACCCGAAGACTCCGCCGCGGATCGATCCTGGTCTCCGGCGTCGGAGGAACGCATGTCAGCCAGCAGCGCGGAGAGAACTCCGCCGTCCGTTTTCGGCCTGCGCGGCTCGCGCACGAGCCGCGCTCGCCAATCCCGCGCCCGATCCGCGCTCTCGACCTCGACCAGCGAGAGCAGGCGCAGGACCGATCCCTCGCGTCCCTCGCCCGCCCGCAGGGCCGCACAGGCGCACAGGCGGTCCATGGCCTTCTCGCGCAGGGACCCCGCCAGCATCGAATCGGCCAGCAGCGGATCCCGAAGCAGATCGAAGGCCCGCTCCGGAAAACCCGCCAGCAACGCCCACTGGGCGCCGGTCAGCCGCCAGATTCGGCCGAACGAGAAGGAGGTGTGAGGCGTCATGGAAGACCGCCCCTCCATGCGGCGCGCCGGCGGGAGCATTTTCCCTGCCCCGAGCCGCCAACCATCGTCCGGCCCTGGGCCGGTTCTGGCTCAGGTGACGCAGACCACGCCCCCGCCATCGTTGCGGGCGTTGAAGAACGCCTCGCGGGCGTTTCCGTAGAGCTGATCGCGGTCCTCGATATCCGGGTGCGGATAGCAGGAGATTCCGACGGAGATCACGAGCTGGTCCCCGACCAGGTCGGCCAGGTCGCGCTCCTCGGTCAGGCTGGCCACCCGGCCGGCCATGATCGTGGCCCCGTCGAGGCCCGTATTCGGCAGCAGGAACAGGAAGGAGTTCTCGTCGAAGCGCCCGATCAGGTCCGTGTCGCGCGAGGCTTCCAGGAAGATCGCAGCCAGCTCACGCAGAACGTCGTTCGAGCACTGACCATCGAAACCGAGCATGACGCAGGCCAGGGGCTGGTCGAAGCGCCGTGCCCGCTTGAACTCCTCGTCGAGCTTGAAATGCAGGAAGGCGTAGCTGAACAGGCCGGTCTCGCTGTCGATCAGGGCCTGGATCAGTCCGGACTCCGTGGGCTGCTCGCGCGTCAGGTCCGCCAGCAGGGCCTCCGGCAACACCATCTCCCGCGCGCCGTCGCGCTGGTCGGAGGCCAGTTTGATCTCGCCGTCGTCGGCCTCGAGGATATCCATCAGCGCGGATCTCGTGAGGGGCCTGGAGATCACTCCCGTGGCGCCGCAGAAACGCGCGATGGGCTGTGCCAGGTGGTTCTCGCGCTCCGTGACCACGTAGGTCCTGCAGCGCGTACGGCCGGCGAGCAGCCGACAGAACTCGTAGACGTTGCGGCCCCGCAACCAGGAGTCGATCAGCAGCACGTCGCCGCGTACGGGCTGACGGGTCAGCAACTCGTCCTGCGTGGCGAGGTGCGCGACTTCCCAGCCCGGGATCGATTCGACCGCCGAGCGAGCGGAGGCCAGCAAACCATCGTCCGTGGTAATAACGCGGACGGTACGAAGGCCATCACCCATCAGTAGTTCCTTCCAAGGCGGTCGAAAACGGGACCGGGTGAAACGAATCGCTCACCCGTATGAGAACACCGCAGGGCTCGAAGCGAGCTCGGAAACCGCGGCCACCTGAGGGAACCGAAGTCGGGTCCCTAAATCAAGCCTGGAACTCGTCGATCCACTCGGACCGAATGTCGTAGTTCGCGTAGACGTTCTGAACGTCGTCATTCTCTTCGAGCAGATCGATCAGCTTGAGGATCTTGGTTGCGTCTTCCTTGGACTCGACCGCGATCGAATTCTGAGGAACATAGCCCGTTTCGGCCGACAGGACCTTCAGGCCCTTTGCCTCGAGTGCCAGCTTGACCGCCAGGAATTCCGTGGCGCCCGCGAGCACGGTCGCGACGTCGCCCTCGACCGTCAGGTCGTCGGCGCCCGCTTCAAGGGCCGTCTCCATCAGGTCGTCCTCGTTGGACTCCCCCACCTCGATCACAAAGATCGAGTGGAAGTCGAACATGAAGGCCACGGAGCCGGTCGCGCCCATGTTGCCCGAGCCGTGCTCGAACGTGTACTTGACCTCCGGCGCGGTGCGACGGCGATTGTCCGTCAGGCAGCACACCAGCAGGGCCACGCCGCCAGGGGCGTACCCCTCGTACATGAGCTCCTCGTAATCGTCGCCATCCTTGCTGCCCGAACCGCGCTTGACCGCGCGCTCGATGTTGTCCTTCGGCATGTTCGCCGCGCGCGCCTTCTCGACGGCGTAGCGGAGCTTCAGGTTCGTCTCAAGATCTCCACCGCCCTGCTTGGCGGCGGAGATGATGTGACGGGCTAGCTTGCTGAAAATCTTCGAGCGCTTGGCATCCACCGCATTCTTGCGGTGTTTGATATTCGCTGAGTGAGAATGTCCAGCCATAGGAGCTGTCGTCGATTAGCGCTTGGAGAACTGGAAGCCACGACGCGCGCCGCGACGACCGTACTTCTTGCGTTCTTTCTCACGACCGTCACGCGTGAGCTGGCTGTTGGCGCGCAGGATCTCTTCGTGCGCCGGGCTGAGCTTCGTGAGCGCCCGCGCCACGCCGAGCGAAACCGCTTCAGCCTGACCGTTCGGGCCGCCACCGTTGACGTTGCAGAAGATGTCGAAGCTCTCGTTCGTCTCGGTCGAGACCAGCGGAGCCACGGCGCGCTGCCGGGACTGAATCGTGACGAAGTACTCGTCAAACGGACGGCCGTTGACGACAAAACCACCGGCGCCGGGCTTCAGGCGGACGCGAGCGACGGCTGTCTTGCGACGGCCGAGTCCCCAGGTCCAAGGATTGATAACAACCATGATTCGTATCGCGCTTCTTAGCCGTTGTCGGCGGGGTTCGGTGTGGTCGATGCCTGCAGGACGGGCGCCTGGGCACTGTGGGGATGATCCGTGCCCGCGTAGACCTTGAGGCTCTTGAGCATCGTGTGGCCCAGGCGGTTCTTCGGAAGCATGCGCCGGACGGCGAGCGTGACGATGTCGATCGGGTTCTGCTCGCGCATCTTCTCGATCGGGATCAGCTTCTGGCCATTGGGGTAGCCGCTGTAGCGCTTGTAGGTCTTGTCCTCGTCCTTCTTGCCCGTGACGCGCACCAGCTCGGCATTGGTCACAACGACGTGCGTCGCGCCGAGCTCACTGGGCGTGTAGGTAGGACGATCCTTGCCTATCAACTGGAAAGCAATCTTTGCCGCCATGCGGCCAAGGATGTGCTCGCTGGCGTCGTAGTGGAACCAACGTTCCTCTACATCTAGGGCTCGGACGTGTGTCGTTCGCATGATCGTCTGTACGCTCGGCCCCCCGCTATTCAGATAGGGGGCTCACGGCTGGGGGTCGCAGGCTGAGGTCGGAACCTCCGCCATCAAAAACGAGCCGGAGAGAGTACGTCGGCATCCCAGGAACATCAACCGCAAGGCCGGGATTCCCGGGACCCGGCTCCAGACGTGCTCCGGAGCGACCTACTCGAACCCGGCCGCCCGCAACCAGACCGCCGCCCCCGGGCCCAGGGGCGATGCCCCGGGTGCCGCTGAGAGCGCTGGCGCCAGGCGGGCGATCAGGACGCCGCGCCCCGGAGGCAGGCCGCTCGCCAGCCAACCGGGGGGCATGGCCACAGGGTCCTGGGCGGCGGTCCCGGGCGCCGGAAGGGCTGTCCCGGTGCTCCAGCGCCCATGAAAAGCCCATTCACCAGCCGCGGAACGTGTCCAGACCTGCGCCAGGGGCGCCCAGTCGTTCGCGGCGGACGCCAGCCCGAGCTCGGGATCCCCCGTGAATCGGCTGACGACGCTGACGCTTCCCGCCACCCCGCAGGAATACGAGGCGCGCCCGGCCTGCGACAGGTCGAGGGTCCAGTCCAGTGCTGCTCCCCGGGGCCGGGTCGTCACACGCAGCGCCCCCTCGTCCAGGGACAGGCCCATGGATCCGGCGCCGGCGTCGACCCTCAGAGCGGAGGATGCCGAGAGGTCCGCCTCGATGACGGTCACCCCCGTGGGCACCGCGGGCGGCAACATGCGACGCAGGGCCACGCCACCGGCGGCGCCGGTCACTCCCAGGACCAGGGCCAGAAAGGGACGACGGCGCAGACTCAACACGGCACCCGAACAGGCCAGCAGCCAGGCGAGATCCATGACCCTCAGGGCGCCGACCGGAATCTCGACGGGTGGGCGGGCACGGGCCAGCAGGCCAGCGGGAAGCACGGTCCCGGCCCCCGTCGACGAATCGGAATCGACGAATTCGATGAACAAAACGCGGCCTTCGGGCGGGTCCGCGTCCGCGCGGGCCGGCGGCGCCACCCGCTCGAGCGGCGCCGGCGCGGCCGTCCGCCGTCCGTCGAACGGCACCACTACGGATCGCAGCTCCCCGCGGCGCAGCTTCGCCACGATGCGCGTCGTACCGCGCTCGCTCGAGCCGCCAGGCTGTCCGAACACGACGCTCTCCAGTGGACCGCGCAGCTCGTAGCGCGCACGGTGGAAGCGCTCTGCGGCACCCTGGCCGGGAAACGCTGCGAGTGCCAGCATGCACGAGGCCAGGAAGATCACGCCCTGCCCCCACGGCGCAGCGCGACCGCGGCGCCCCAGGCGGCCAGGGCCAGGGCCAGGCTCGGGGCTCCGTCCGGGAGCGCGCCGGGCGCGAGGGTCGAATCCGACGCGAGCCGGCCGATGCACCAACCCGCGGGGCTGCCGGCGACGGCCATCCCGGCCCAGGAGGGAGGCGCCGCGCCGCCGAGCTGCACGACGGCCACGAGGAGCGGTACCAGGAGCACCACGACCAGCCAGAACGCCCCGTAGACCCGTGCGGCACGACCGCCGGCGCGTGCGAATTCAGCCCTCGCAGCCCCGTAGATGCCCCACAACGCCAGGCCCATGGCTGCCGTGTGGAGCGGGTCGCTCGGGGCCCATCCCGAGGCCCGGTCGAGTTCCGACGCCAGGGCCAGCATCGGCGCCGCCAGGGCGAGGGCCGGAAAGATGCGCCGGATCCAGCCAGCGCCGGCTCCCTGCGGATCGGACGAGTCGGCCGCAGGCCAGCCGGCCCAGACCAGCCAGGGCAGGAGCACGAGGGCCGTGCGCGAGACCTGCGGACTGTCGAACGCTGGCAGCAACCCGAGGCCGGAGAAGGCCCAGACCAGCACCAGGGTTCGACCGGAGCCGCTCACCCCCCGGTCGCGTACGAAGCCAGGGTCAGGTCGAACTCGCTTCCACGCAGGATCACCTCGGGCACATCCCAGCGCGCATCGAACAGGACCCAGTCCTTGCCGTCACGCAGGGCGCGGGCGGCAGCCGCGACGTTCTTCCATTTCTGGAGCAGGGGCAACTCCCCCGCAGTTCCGGTACGCGCCTCGTCCGGTGAAACGGAGCCGATCGGCGGACGGCCGAACAGGATCCTGCGACGGTCCTCAAGATCGATCACGACGCCACCCGGAAGGCCATCGGGCGCACTCTGTCGACTCGCGTCGATCACCATGCGGCCCAGGCAGGCGATGTCCTCCGGTGCGAGGTAGTCCCACATGGAGGAGGCCACCGCGAATCCATCGCGGTACTGCTGTTCGGTGAGGAGGTCGCCGGGGCGCACGAATTCGAGAGCGTAATCAGGGCGCCCGACGACCGGCAGGCTGGCGCCGTAGGCGTCGTGCGGAAGGACGCTCTTGCCCAGCAAGACCTGGCCGCCGTCGTCGACGGCGAGAAAAAAGTCGCCCGTACGCACACACGCAACGGGTTCCCGGTAGCGCAGCGGTACGGTCAACCCGTCGGGCCAGACCACCTCCGGTGAGCCGACCTCGGCGATGAACGAGAGTCCCGCCAGCTCATAACAGAAGGCCCCTACGGCCTGTCTATCGTCGGCCACCAGGGTGCCTGCGGTCCCCACGAGGACGCGCGCCACCCGGTCGCGCCATGCGGAACACGAATAGGCCCCACGCTCGTGGAGCTTGAAGCGGCGGGTATCCACGACGCCGACGCCGCTCTGCGCCGCGTGCCGCATGAGTGCCCGTACCCCCACGAAAGCCCCGGCGGTGAGCACCAGCAGGGGCAACCAGGGGGGAATCGAGGTCGTCAGACCCGCGCCCATCGGGCGGCGGGCCACAGAACCGGGCCGGGGCATGGGTCGCCGGCCCGCTAGTTCCGCGCCGGGACCAGTTCCACGTCAGTCGTACTCGTGATACCGGCCATGCCAGTGCCGTTTCCACGACCGCCACGGCCGACCTCTTCGATGAAAATGTCGATCGACGTCTGCATCTCCACAACCTCATCGCGGCTCAGCGTGATGCTCTTCGCACCCCCCTGGGAATGGAGCTCGTGGCCCAGTAGCCGCGACACCAATTTCAGGGTGGATAGGTGTCGGGTGAGGGAGTTGCTGTACTTGCTATTGGAATCCATGCGGGCTCTCCGGTATCTGTTCGGCCTTGAGGGTGCTTAGATACCTCTCTGAGCGCCGCGGCTCAAGCACCCTCCGCGAAGGTTGTCCCGCCCACGCCCGCGCCCCGATCCGCCCCATGCCCTCCCCCGACGAGAAACCCGCACGCACGCGACACCGTTCCGGCCGTCCGCAACCCGGGCGCGAGCCCGGTGCGGCGCAGCCGGATCCCCGCACCACGCACTGGAAGGGCTTCGAGCTGTCCAGTTTTCAGGTCCAGGCGGTGCACGCCATCGCTCAGGGGCGCAACGTCCTGGTTTCTGCCCCCACCGGCGCGGGCAAGACACTGGTCGCTCAGTACGCCATCGAGGACGCGGTGAAGCGCGGCCGGCGGGCGATCTACACGTCTCCGATCAAGGCCCTGTCGAATCAGAAGTACCGCGATTTCCGGGACGATCCGGACATTGACGTCGGGCTGATGACCGGCGACGTCACGATCCACCCCGCGGGGCGCGTGCTGATCATGACCACGGAGATCCTGCGAAACGCGATCTTCGAGAACCCGGAGCTGCTCTCGGACGTGGATTTCGTGATCTTCGACGAGGTCCACTACATGGACGATCGCGAGCGCGGCACGGTCTGGGAGGAGGCGCTCATCTTTCTGCCCGCCAGCGTGCGCCTGATCTGTCTCTCCGCGACCATCTCCAACGTGGACGAGATCGGTGAATGGCTCGAAAAGATCCGCGACCACGAGCTGGAGGTGATCCACTCGGCGGACCGTCCGGTGCCCCTGGAATACTGGTTCTTCCTCGAGGGCCCGGGCCTGGTCGAGGCCTCGAATCTCAAGAAGGTCGTCGCGAGCATGCCGCCCGAGCCGAAGCGCCGGCGCGGGCAAGGAGGTCGCGGTCGCAAGTTCGGCGGTGGCCGCGGACGCCCACGCTCCGGGCACACGCACACGGAGCCCTCCGACCCCGGAGCGCTCTTCGACCAGCTGGAGAAGCGCGAACTGCTACCCGCGCTGGTCTTCTCGTTCAGCCGCAAGGACTGCGAACGACTGGCACGCGCCAACGAGGAGCGCGAGCTGCTCACACCTGAAGAGGCGCGCCGCATGGACCTGCTGCAGCGCGACCTGATCGACCTGTTCCAGCTCGATTCGAAGGAGATGCACAGCCGGCTGTTCCAGATGGCACGGCGCGGGGTGAGCTACCACCACGCGGGCATGCTGCCGGTCGAGAAGGAGGTCGTCGAGCGCATGTTCACGGCCGGCCTGCTGAAGCTGCTCTTCACCACGGAGACCTTCGCCCTCGGAATCAACATGCCGGCGCGCGCCGCCGTGTTCCAGTCCCTGCGCAAGTTCGACGGAATCACCTTCGACTGGCTGCGCACGCGTGATTTCATGCAGATGGCGGGCCGCGCTGGGCGTCAGGGGATCGACGACAAGGGCGTCGTGGTCTGCCGCCTGAGCCAGCGCGAGCTGCTCGAAGCGCCCGTCGACCGCTGGATGGCGAGCGAGCCCGAACCGGTGCTCTCGCGCTTTCGCCTGTCCTATTCCACGATTCTGCACCTGGTCGACCGCCTGGGCCGCGATCGCGTGCACGAGGCCTGGGAGAAGTCCTTCCACCAGTGGCAGGGACGCGAGAAGAAGACCAGCGCGCGCGAGAAGAACCGGCGCCAACAGAAGCGGGTCATCGACTCCCACATCAACCTGCTCACGGACCTCGGCTACCTCGACGGCGACAAGCTGACCGCGCGCGGCCGCGTGGCACGCATCGTGAACGGCTTCGAGCTACAGATCACCGAGATGCTCTTCCGCGGCGTCCTGGAGAACCTGCCCCCGCGCGCCCTCGCCATGGCTTTCGTGGGCCTGGTCTTCGAGGACCGCCGCCGCTTCGAGCGCAGCCGCGTCCCCCAGAAGCTCTTCGGCACCCTGCGCTACCAGATTTCCTCCGTCGTCGCCGACCTGTGCGCGGGCGAGGTCCACCACGGCATCCAGCCCGAGATGAAGCGCCCCGATTGGGGCCTGACCCAGGCATCCCTGGCCTGGGCCGACGGCTGCAACCTCGAGGACCTCGAGTACGAGACCGACGCCACCCTGGGCGACGTCTGCCGCTGCTTCCGCATGGGCGTCCAGCTCATGCGCAACGTGCGCCGCGCGATCGACCCCGACTGGGATCTCGCCCCGAAGCTGAAGGAAGCCGTCGAGCAGATGAACCGCGACGTGATCGACGCGCGCAAGCAGCTCGAGCTGGGCTAACAGCCCGTGGTGAAAGTCACGGCGGGCTCGAAGCCGTCAGGATTCGATCTGGCAAGGCGCGCTGACGACGCGTATTCGTGGATACTCGGAGGAAGCGCAACGCCGCCAGGGCGGGGCCTGGCGGATTTGAGCGGGTCGTGAGTTTCACCACGGGCTGCTAAGGGACGGGCGTCAGCCCTCAGTGCTGATCGAACGACGTGATCTCGTCGAAGCTCACGCGCATGTTCAGCTTGCCGACGCGCACGGTCATGATGCGCTTGGTGCGATCCATCTTCTGGATCACGACGCGCTTGCGGTAGCGCGGTAGGTAGACCAGCTGGCCCTTTGAGAGGCCGTCGAGGAAGGCCTGGCGGCGACCGGTCAGGGACGCGCCGGTGAGGTGCTGCTCGAGCCGCTCCAGGCGCTCGGCCATCTCGGCGGCATGCTCCTTGGGGAGCTGGTCCAGCAGGGCGCGCGCTTGCGCGAGTTCCCGAACCGCGTCACGCACGCGCTCCTCGAGGCCCTGCTGGGCTTCGCCCTCGAGGCGCTCGCTACGGAGCTCCAGCTTCGCCTCGCGCTCCTCCAGGTCACGCTTGGTGCGCTGGGAATCCTCCCATTGCTCCTCGGCCTGGCTGCGTGCCTGCTCCGCCTGGACGCGCGCCCGGCGCACGTCCTCCATGAGTTCCGCCAGCTCGCCCTCGCGCCGTTCGGTGCGCTGGGCGGCGGCATTCACAACCTCGGCCGGCAGGCCAAAGCGACGGGCGATCGCGAGCGCGCCCGATTCCCCGGGGGTCCCGAGGATCAGCTTGTAACAGGGCGCGAGCGTCTCCAGATCGAACTCGGTGCACGCGTTCTCCGCCCGTGCGCGCCGGAAGGCCAGCTCCTTGAGCTTGCCGATGTGGGTCGAGACCAGGGTCGGCACGCGATGCTTCAGGAGGAACTCGAGCACGGCCTCGCCGAGCGCCGCCCCCTCGTCCGGATCCGTTCCACCACCGAGTTCATCCAGCAGAACAAGCGAACGCTCGCTGGCCCGCTCGAGCCCACCGCGGATGCGGACCAGGTGCGACGCGAAGGTCGAGAGGTTCTGGCGGATCTCCTGTTCGTCGCCGATATCGGCCTCGATCCGGTCGTACAGGGGGATCGTGGTGCCCTCCGCCGCGGGAACGGGCAAGCCCATGCGCGTCATCACGGCGAACAGGCCAGCGGTCTTCAGCGCCAGCGTCTTCCCGCCCGTGTTGGGACCCGTGATGATCAGCATGTCGAACTCGGAGCCCAGGCGCAGATCGATCGGTACGACCTCCGAGAGATTCCCCACGCGCACCTGCTCGATCAGCAGCGGATGGCGTGCGGCCCGCAACAGCAGTCCGTGCGCAGCTCCCTTGCTACCGGGCAGGAGCGCGGCACGCGCGCCATGGGCCTTTGCGTAGCCGGCTCCGATCCAGGCCAACTCCAGCTCCGCGACCAGGTCCGTCGCGGCGCGGATGACCGGCGCGCGGTCCGCCACCGAATGGGACAGCTCCAGCAGGACGCGGTCGATCTCGCGCCGTGAATCGGCGCGCGCCACCGCCAGGCGATTGCCGAGCTCGACGACCGCCTCGGGCTCGATGAAGACCGACTGGTCGCTCTGTGAACGGTCGTGCAGGATGCCGCGCACACGCCCCGAGCTCTTGGCCTTCACGGCGAGCACCGGTCGGCCCGCGCGGCGATGGACGCTGCCGTCGGACAGGAAATTGCGCACGTCGCTGCGCCTCAATAACTCCCCCAGAATGCGGTCGATCTGGTCGCTGCAGTTGCGTTCCGTCCGTAGCAGCCGCGCCAGCAGGTCCGAAGCATCCGAGCGCACGCGGCCGCGCTCATCGAGCACCCGATCCACCGCGCGCACCACGCTCGACAGATCCGGCAGGGCTGCGGCGACCGCGGCCAGCTCGGGCGCGTCGCTGGCGCGCGACTCGAACCACTCGGCCATGCGCCCGGAAGCCGAACAGAAGCCGCGCACACCCATGAACTGCTCTTCGAGCAGGCCGCGCTCGGTCGCGCCGGGCAGGGCCGGATCCGTCACGCCGGCGAAGGATGGAGCGTCCTCGGCGGCGATCAGTCGCTGCATCTCGATCAGGCGCGTCAGGGCCGCCGCCGCTTCCGTGTCCGTGCGCGGTTCGAGGTCCTGCAGGGCACGCCGGCCGAGCGAGCTCTCCGCGAACTCCGCGAACAGGTCGAGCACGACATCGAGCTCCAGCACGGGTGCCGCGAAGTGATCCCGCGGCCGGTTCAGCTCTGGATCCGGGAAATGGAAGGCGCTCATGGGTGCAGGCGCATGGCGTAGAGCCTGGCATGGATCGGCGCGCGCGGCGGCACCGCGATGTCGAGCTCGCCCAGCGGTTCGACCGCGTACCCGAGTTCATCGACCAGCGGGCGCTGGTAGCGATCCTCCAGCCAGCGCGCGCCGGAACGGTCCTTGAGGTCGGGCGGACTCGTGACGAAGACCACGTCGAAAGCCTCGAGGAACACGCCCAGGCGCGCCACGTCCCAGCCGGGATCCGGCATGCCGGGTACCGCGGTGATGTCGATCTGTCGCTCCACGTCGCGCAGGAAGCGGCCGCGGTCGCCGCCGCGCGCCAGGCGCTCGAGATGGATGGATGCCGGGGACAGTTCACTGGTGAGGCCCACCCACGCGAAGCTCTCCTGGGGTCCGAGTTCAGCCTCGATCCAGTCGACCAGCTGATCGTGCTCGGCGGGCTGCAGTCCGGCGGACGGAATCGCGCCCGTCCAGCCGAGGTCGCGCACCGCGCTCTCCTGATACGCGCGCAGTTCCGCCTCCTCGCTGAAGACGCCTAACAGGCGAGCCGCATCGACCGTCGAGAACGAGACCATGGAGATTCCGAGCAGCGCAATCGCGGCCAGGCTGACCAGAGAGCGTCGTCGATCGCGCCAGGGGTCCAGGCGCTGAACGACGGTGTACCACCCGATGCCGGCCGCGGCCCACAGCGCCACGGACCCCGGGAGCAGCAAGCGGTCGAGGTGGAATGGATGCAACCAGACCGCGGGACCGCAAGCGAGGAGAACACACCAGAGAGTGCGCACCAGGGGCGTCCTCGCCTGAGCCAGGCTCGCCAGCACGCCGGCGAACGTCAAGAAGAGCACGACCGGGTTGGGCGACACGCCGGCGACCCAGTCCAGCGCGCGCCGCGCCCAGGGCGTGGCCTCCGTACCGCGCGCTGCGACCAGATAGTCCCAGAAGGCCGCACGGTGCTGCGCGGCACGCGCCGGCCCATCGGGGAGCGGCAGAAAAAACCACCAGATGCAGACGAGCGCGGGGACGAGGGCCAGCCCGGCGAGCCGACGGAAGGCAGGGCGCGAAACCGCCGTGCGGCGGTTCAGCAGGGCCTCCAGCAGGAAACTGAGCCCGAGACCAGCGGCCAGAAGCACCCCGTAGTTGAACTTGGTGAACAAGGCCAGCGCGACCCAGGCCCCGGCCGCAATGTCGGCGCCGGTCGATGGCCGCGCGAGCGCACGGAACCAGAACACGAGGGTCCAGCTCAGCGCACACGCGACGGGCACCTCGAGGAAGAGGGTGGCCCCGTAACGGGCACCGAGCGGGCTCACGAAGGCCAGAGTGGCGGGCAGGAGAAAGGCGATGTACGCGGCGCCACGGGATGGAACGAAGGAGGTAGGTGGCTCGGACCCGCGTAACGCCCGTTGAATGTGCTGGCCGAGTACGAGCAAGCCAGCGAGCGTTGCGATCCACAGAGCCAACACACTCCAGCGCGCAACGGTCTCGTTCAAGCCGAACACAGCCTGGGTCAGCGCCAGGTAGATGGGCGCCACGAACGGATACTGGCTGCAGTCGTGGAGCGCGTCCAGCGCCGTCATCGGCTCACCCACCCGCAGGCCAGTGAGCATGCGCGCCGCTGGCAGCTGCAGGTGCGTACTCTCATCCCAGCCGGCACGCGCGATCGAGTGATGGCGCGAGAGATTCCAGGCCAGGGCACAGGTGAAGCCCACGAGAACCAGCAGAAAAACGACCCGCTGCCCGGGCACGGGAGAGGGCGAGGTGCGGACATCCGAGGCCATGGGGAGGAAGTTTAGCCTGAGCGGCCTGGGGATTCGCGCCCCCGCGGAAGGCATTTGGTTTATCGAGCGGCTTTTTTTGGGCGTGGGGTTTGGGTCAGGTCGGCTTTCTTGTGGCTTCCTCGGCCTCGGGATCTGGAGCAAAAATCGGGCCCGTCTCCGCCTTTGCCCCGTCACCCCCGGCGCCGGCACCCAAAGGGTGCTACCGACGCCGGCGGTGACGGGGCAAAGGCGGGCCGGGACACGAGAACCGAGGATGGGGCACGCTGGGAATGTGCGCCGGAATTCGTAAACTGGCCATAGGTGGCGTTCGCGGCAGGTATTCGGCATTTGGACGGTTATGTTCTCGCGCGCATGCACTATAGATCTGCATGAAAACGAAGAGCAAGAAGCGTCGCCGCAAGGCAGCTGGTAGTCACCTCAGTCCGCAGCGCACCTTCGGCTTCACGCGCCGGGACGGGCACAAGATCGGTCGCAAGCCGAGCCCTGACTCGGG
>JBLHKW010000061.1:0-27674 GCA_047618565.1 Planctomycetota bacterium | reverse complement strand
CACCGTCACCTCGCCGCGTGGTCAATGGAGCGCCGTTGTACGGTTGGAGCCCTCCGTGTGGAACAGGATCGTGGCCACAGTCAGGTGAGCTGACCTGGTACGGAGCCACGACCATCCTCAACGGATTCGCTGGACGACCTGATCCGGGCCGCGGCAGAGCGAGAGTCTTGTAGACCGACCCGGGCTACGCTTCCTCCGCCGGAGGGATTCCTGCGAGCTGTTGCCCCAGGCCCCTTGCGGCCACCAGGTTCAGGACGACGATTCCGAGCGCGACGGCCAGCGTTGCGAGCAGACTGATCGATCCGAGCCAGGACTCGACCGGCTCGTGGCGTTGCAGCGCGCCTCCCCAGCTGCCGAGCACGATCCCACCGAAGATCGGGAGGACGTACCAGAGCCACGCGTGCTGCAGGAGTCGGCGCTGGAGAACGAGCTCGCGGCGATAGAGAGCCAGGAAGCTGCGGCCGTCTCTCCAGAGATCCTCGGGCGTGATCTCCGAGTGGCCCCAGCGGCGGATGGCGTAGCGTACCCAGAGCATCGAGGCGGAGACGAGCAGCGCCCCTCCCGCGGAAACGAGGTTCTCGCTGATGGCCTTCGCGATGGCCATCAGCAGAAAGATGCCGGCGAGCGCGAGCGCGACCAGGGTCTCGCGTTGGTTGCGCTTTCGGATGGCGGTGTTGTGGTCCTCCGCCTGCGTGCGGAGCGTGGCGATGTCTGCCTCGACGGGGGCCGTCTGCTGCGAGCCCCAGAGCTCCTGGAGCGGATCGAGTTGTTCGTTGGATTCGTTCATTGTGTGCCTTCTCGCGTCTCGTCCTCGATGCGACGTGTCAACCTGGCCCGCAGCCGGTGCAGTCGCGTCGATGCGTTCGTGCTCGAGAGCCCCGTGATCTCGGCGATCTCCGCGCGGGAGAAGCCCTCGAGCTGGAGGATGACGAGCTGGCGGTCCACGGGCTCCAGCTCGCCAACGAGGCGCTGGAGTCGGAGCAGTTCCTCGCGTCGCTCGGAGATCGTGGCCGGATCGTCGTCGAGCGTCGCCTCGGGGCGCGGCGTATCCCGTGCGTGTGTCTCGGCCTGGTGGCGCGCGCGCCCGTGGCCACGCTGGTGCTTGAGGGCCGTGTTGTGTGCCACCCGGAAGGCCCAGGTGCGCAGGCTGCTATCGCCGCGGAACCCGGGTAGTGCACGCCACACGCAGAGCAGGATCTCCTGCAACAGGTCCTCGCGGAGCCCGGCGTCGAACTCGTACACCGCCACCAGGCGCCGGAAGGCGGGTCCGAAGGAGTCGACGATCTCGCGCAGGCGCTCCTCTCGGATGCTCTCCGGTGATGGCGGGGGAGTGACCACGGGGGCGGTCCTCTCTGCAGCGGATTCGTGGATGTTGTTCATTGGCGACTGAGGAGAGTGTCCCCGCCCGCGCTGTGCCGTCACACCGGAGTCCAAGAAATTCCGGGCGTTACCGAACCACCTCTAAACGGCAGCGGGTCAAGTCTTGGTTTCAGTTGTTTCTGGGGCTTTTCCTCCGGTCCTGCGAATCGAGGGTGGGGTCAGCTCGAAGCCATTCACCTCTTCGGGCTCGATGTCCCATTTTGCTGCTACGGACGCCAGCCTCCCAATCAGGTTTCGGCATGCGACGCCGGCTTGGATGCCGGAGTAGTTGGCAAGGCCACCACTGGTTCGCCGGGCTGACTAACGTCCTCGATCTGATCCCCGTGTTCGATCCGCTTCACTGGGCAGTTCTATCTGGCAGGGTTACTTCGTTGCGCGTCTCCCTCCAAAGGCTCGACCTGCATCGAAGCACTCTCCGTATTGAAACAGCCGCCAGATCACCTCGGCCAATTTCCGCCCTCCCGCAGCCCGGGCCTTGGCCTTGTTGCCCATCCGATTTTGCTTCGCTCGTATCCAATCCCCGACCGCCTTGCCTGACCCGGACTTCACGCGTAGACAGCCCATCGCCGCCTGCGTCAGTGCCCGTCGAAGATGAGGGCTCCCTTCGCGCGTGATTCCACCGTGTTGCACCCGGCCACTGGTGCTGCGATCGGAGGGCGTTAGCCCTGAAGCACACCCGAATGCTTTGGCGCTGTGGAATCGCCTGACATCGCTTGCTTCAGCAACGATCGTTGCCGCGAGGGCTTTGCCAACACCAGGGATCTCGTCCTCGATCAGCGCAACGTCCGGTAGGCATCCGCTGATTTCTTTGATCACTTGCTCCCACTGGCAGATGGCTTCGTCGTGGAAGGCCAGCTCTTTGATACACGCCCGTAGTGCTTGACCGCGCGCACCTCCTGTTGCGGACGCCTTTTCAGCAAGGAACTGGCGAGCCTTCTTGGTCCTGATCGAGGAGCTCGGTACGACTTCGCCGAGCTGGGCCAGGTGCGACTTCAGCCGGTTGATTGTCATGGTCCGTTGCCGAACGGAAGAACGCCTTTCGCGCGTCGCGATTCTCAACTCGAGGATCTCATCCCCAGGGACATGCGCTTCTGGCAGCCGCCCTTCATATGTCAGGTATGCCAACCACCACGCGTCATTCGCATCGTTCTTGGCATTCGAATTTGCGATGGCACGGATCCGCTTCGCCTGCGCAACGTGAACGTGCTCGCTGTCCACGTGTCCTCGCATCAGCCCGTGCACCCACAGCGAGCTCCTGCTCGCCTCGAAGGAAAAGTGGGTTTCACCGGCGCTGAGCGCCTCCATCATGAACGCCTCGAACTCCTCCCGGCATGAGCAAAATCGGCCCTCCCGGACCAAGCAACCGTTGCTGTCCAGGATGCAATACACCGTCACCATCTTGTGGACGTCGAGCCCTACCGACTGAGCATTGACTTTTCGGACCGGGTCGCTGAGCTTCTTCATCGGGTCTCCTTTGTGGGTTCTTGGTTTCGGCCAATGGGACATTGAGCCCGAGGAGCATCGCTCCGCCTACAAAGGAGGCCCGTTTACAGCACCAGGTTTATCGCCGCACACTTCAGAAGTGTGCGGCGATAAACCTGGTTCAGTAACGACGGCCCCCCGCGCTCGAAAGCACAGGGGGCCGTGTAAGTCCGGAGCACGCGTATCTCAGCGCGACCTGATCACCAAGGAGTCCCCATCCATCCCCACCGAGTATGAGGTGCGGCCAGTCCCCGCATGGTAAGTGTCGAACCCCAGCCCCTGGTCGAGCATGCCCGACCGGCGCAGGCGAGTCACCGGCAACACGACCTGGGCGCCGGTCGCCAGGGTCTCGGTTGCCGACCGGTGAGTCCCGAGGTCCCAACGGACTCTGGACACAGCTCCGGTTGTCGCGGCGCGGAAGCCTGCGGACACGCGCGGGTCGTCGAACAGGCTCATGTCGACCATCACGGTCAGTTCCGGTGAGAACTCGAGCCGGATGTTGCCGTCGAGGAGTGCTTCGACCCCGAACACCTCACCTGTGCCGACGTAGCGGACCAGTGGGCTGAAGACCAGGGTCGCCGGACCTTCGACGAAGAAGACCGCTCGGTCGTAGAAGTAGGTATCGCCCTCTGTTCCGCTCGTGGAGGCGTCCGGGTGCGATCCAACCGTATCGCCGTTGGGCGAGAGCGGAGGATCCTCGGCCGCACTCTGAGGAGCGAGAGCCAGGGTTGCGATGGCGGCCATCGTCAGGGACCTCCAGAGGTCCCGGATAGGTCGCGCGAATGTCACTGCGGTTGTTTTCATGATTTCACCCCTTCAGGACCTTCGTCGTCCTGAGCGGTTGCTGCGAGGAAAAGTTCGGGGCAATCTCTCAACAGTGCCCGGGTAAGCGATTCTTGGGATTCGATCGCCATGCGGATCTTCGGCGAGCCCGAAGACAGCATGCGGGCCACATCGGCCGCACGCTCGGGGAAACGGTCGAGCATCGCCCGCAGGCTTGCAACGGCGCGCGCGCCGTCGTGCTCAAGAATGTAAGCCAGGGCCACGTTGTAGCGCACGAACCAGAAACGTTCGTCCTCTGCCACGTCGCCAAAGGCCAGGGTCCAGCGCCAGAAGACCATTGCACGACGAGTCTCCCCCTCGTCGTAGTAGGTCCGGCCCAGGTTGATTGCTGCGTGCACGCGGTTCGTCAGGGTCAGGGCCGTGTCGAAGACGTCCCGGAAGCCTTCCGCCGCGCGCAGGTTCCTGCCGCCCGCCTTGTGGAGCAGCGCCAGGTAGTGACGCGCCTCTTCGTGCTCACGGTCGATCGCGACCGCTTCATCGAGCAGCCGGCGTCCCTTGTCCAGGGGCGCGTCGATCTTCTCCAGCTGACCGTTGAGCAGGTGGCGCGCGCGCTGCCAGTTCACTTCGGATCCCGTGACGCTGGCTTCCGACGCAGTGCCGCCCATCAGGACGCCGTCGACGAAACCCCGTCCACGGATCTTGGTCGTCACCACCGGAACCGGCTGGCGGAAGATCCGCTCGCGGAACGCGTCCGGGTCGAGGCCCGCCAGGGCGTAGGCCTTGCCGAGCTCGTAGAAAATAGTGGCCAGGCGATGGTTCAGGTCGAATTCGGCGGCCTCGGCGGCCAGGTCGGTGCCGGTCAGCATCGCCACGCGGGCGAAGAGGCGATCGGGATCGGACATGTCCCGATTCATCTGAGCCTGACGGCGCGTGCCCTCGATGAAATCACTGCAACAGGTGCAGGACTCCATGTGCAACATCGCGCGATCCGAGGCCCCTCGGTCGAGTTCTCCGTCAACCACGCACGATAGATCCGCCTGGAACGCGGAACAGACCGTCGTGAGTCCTTCTGACCAATTTTCGAAGCTCATCGTTCACCACCTACGCCACCATCGGCGCCATCGACAGGATTCCTAGTCACCCGGTTTTCGGGAGTTGCAGTCCTTGTTCCGTTTGAAGCCCGTGAATTCTCTCCAGCACCACGGGGGGCCCTCTTGGGGTCACGGGCGGGGCGGCAATCGGGGGCCAGGCCCTCGAAAACGCGCCGCATGGCCCGGTGAATCTTGCGCCTGGCGCGGAAGATGACCATCTTCAGGTTCTCGAGCTTGATCTCCAGGTCCGCGGCGGCGGCCCGGTAGCTGTGGCCGTCGACCTCGACCAGGTGCAGCGCCCTGCGCTCGCGCTCGGATAGCATGCTGTAGAAGCGAAGGTAGAGCTGCAGGTAGGCCAGGTAGACCCGCGAGCATTCCTCGTTGCTCTCCTTCTCGATGGCCCCGCTCAGCGGTGTCTGCCCCATCGATTCCGGCTGATCCGAGAGATCCTCGAAGGGGATCTCGACCCGTCCACCGCGCGACTGTGAGCGCAGGTGCTTCAGCACCGTGTTGCGCACGATCATCGCGGACCAGACGCGGAACGCATCATCGCGCTCGGCGTTGAAGCGATGCGGGTATCGGTAGACGTTGAAGAAGACCTCCTGCAGGACGTCGTTCGGGTCGGCCTTGCTCGTGTAGCGCCGCAAACGTCCGGCCACCTGGGCCAGGAGGTGCTGGCTATTCAGCTCGTAGAGCAGCCCGAAGCAGGCACGGTGCATGTTGCCGCGGAAGCACTCCATCAGGCGCGTCGAGACTGCGTCTCGCACCGAGTCCGGGGTGCGCTCGCCGTCGTCGATGATCGACAACATCCGGCTGCGCTCGGCCTTCGGTACGTCCGACTGCAGCTCCTCGATGCGCGACCTCAGCCGACCCAGCCCTTCCGCCCCTGTGATGGACGGGCCAGAGCTGAGGGGATTGAGGGCCTGCATGTTCTTTTGGGGAGGAACGAGCGCCGGCTCCCCAAAAGGTCCACTGGATCCACGTGGGTCCGCGCCTTGGTCCGTCTGGGGGGTGTCTGATGCTCGCCGGGACAAGTGCTGACGCGAGGCTCCATGGGCAGGTGTCCTCGAATCCAGTCCCGTACTCACTTCAGCATAGGCGGGCCCAGGTAACCGGTAACCGTCCCTCGCCCGCAAGTTGGAAGAATTTGCGGTGTAGGGACGGGTCTCGGACCTAAGTCCATATGAGACAGACGGTTGGGGCATGGGCGAGGTCGTGGGGTGCGAACTGACCAGGGGGGACCTGATAGCTAGCCGCTTTTCTCGGCCCATCGAACTCGCCTAACCGGCCGCCCGATCCGGCCCCGGAAGCTCGGAGCGCGCCTGAGCGTGGCAAGATGGATCCATGACGGCTGAGCTTGCGATCGAGATGGCCCGCGCCGAGGGTTTCGACCTGGCCGGGATCGCGCCCCTGGCCCCACCCGCGGCGGCAGGCCACTTCGAGGAGTGGCTCGCGGCCGGACACCACGGGTCTATGGACTACCTGGAGCGCAATCGGGAGCGCATCGTGGACCCGCGCCGTATCCTGCCCGACGGCAAGAGCATGCTGGTGCTGGGCATGGGCCACTCCCGTCCGCCGCTCGCCCTGGCCGACGGAGCGCGGGTGGCGCGCTACGCGGCGGGTCGCGATTACCATAACCTTATAGGCAAGAAGCTGAAGAAGCTCGGCCGGCGCCTCCAGGAGGCCGGGCTGGTGGAGCGTTCGCGTGGCATCGTGGACGCAGGCCCTGTGCTCGAGCGATCCCACGCGGCAAGCGCCGGCCTGGGGTTCGAATCGAAGGCCGCAAACCTTCTGAACCGAGAGTTCGGGCCCTGGTTCTTCATCGCGGAGATCCTGCTCGACCGGGAAATGGAGCCAAGCTCTGAGCTCGAAACGGGAAGTTGCGGCACCTGTACCGCATGCATCGACGCCTGCCCCACCGTCGCCATCCTCGAGCCCGGGGTCGTGGACTCGCGCCTGTGCATCAGCTACCAGACCATCGAGAACCGCGCCGCGATCCCACACGAGCTCCGTGCGAGCATTGGAGACTGGGCCTTCGGGTGCGACATCTGCTCGGAGGTCTGCCCCTGGGGTCGCAAGGCGCCGGACCTGCAAGAGCGCTTCGGGCAACACGAGGCTTTGAGGGACGCGTCCCCCATCGACTGGCTGATCGAGCGCGAGGGCTTCCCCGAACGCTTCCAGGGCTCGCCCCTGCGCCGACCCGGGCGGGTGGGACTCGCCCGCAACAGCGCCATCGTGCTCGGCAACCGGCCGAGCGACCCTGGACGAGCGGCCCTCATGACGGCGCTCGAAGCGGACCCGTCGGCCCAGGTGCGCGAGGCGGCGGCCTGGGGCCTGACGCAGGGACACAGGGACGAGTCCGGGGTCCTCGCGGCCCTGGACCGCGCTGTGGCCCGAGAAGTGGACGACGGGGCCCGTGCGGGCATGCGCAGCTCGCTCGACGACGGCGCCTGAGCAGCACGTTCATCCTGCGCAACATCCCTCGCAGCGTCCAAAAATAAAGACATTGCATTCTGGAATGGACCCGTGGTTGGCCCATGTGTAGTCGTTAGCGACTGCAGCATAGGCGCTTGCAGCGGAGCACTGGCCGTGGTTGGCGCCCCGCCGGCGGCGTCGAATCGGGCTCTTTGATGACCAGGGCGCCCCTGAGGCCGCCTTCGGCTGTTCAGCTTTCTGAACACGCCAGCCCGCCGCCGGGCCACCTCCCAGAGGAGTCCCATGACCGTAAACCACTTGTTCAAAAACACTTATACGATAAATGGTCGGTCGCGAACGCGCTTGGCAACCCGCTTGCTCTTCTCCTGACGACCCGCCACGAGAGAGACAAAAAAATGGACAACCTCGACTTCTACAAAGACACCAAGTTCTGCCCGACCTGCGACACCTACGTGCGCTACCTGATGAGCATCGAGCACTCCTACTGTGCCGACTGCGGTGAGCGCGTCAGGCTGTTCTCGGAGAAGGACTGGAAAGAGTTCCACGAGGGTCTCAACTCACGCCGCCCCAAGGGCGGACGCCCGAAAAAGAGCAAACGCGAATCAGCCTAGTCCGAGTTTTCCCTTCGCGACCCCTGCGTCGCACGGAGAGTGACTCCTCTCTCCGTCGGTGCAGTCGGCTTGAAGCCCGCCCTTGTGCGGGCTTCACCGATTTAAGGGACCTGGTCAAGGGCTCGGGTATCCTATCAAGGTAGCCATCAGTACCCTTCGTGCGCCTCTCCCCCGCCGCGCGCGACGCACCGCCCCCAGGAAGAACCATGACCCCCGAATCCGACCTGCTCGAATCCGTCCGCCAGCGCTACGCCGAGGGCGCCCAGCGCCAGGTGCCCGAGCTCTGCTGCCCCGTCGACTACGACGCCAGCCTGCTCGAAGCCCTGCCGAGCGAGGTCATCGACCGCGACTACGGCTGCGGCGACCCCAGCAAGTTCGTACAGCCCGGCGACACGGTGCTCGACCTGGGATCGGGCAGCGGCAAGATCTGCTACATGGCGAGTCAGCTCGTCGGTAGCGAGGGGCGCGTCATCGGCGTCGACACGACGGACGACATGCTCGAGCTCTCACGGCGCTACCGCAAGGAGGTCGGCGACCGCATCGGCTGGCATAACGTCGAGTTCCGCCGCGGGCTGATCCAGGACCTGGAGCTCGATCACGAGGAGCTCGGGAAGTGGCTCGCCGCGAACCCCGTCACGGGCCTCGCCGGCCGCGAAGCGCTCGCGGAGGAAGAGCGGCGCCTGCGCCGTGAAGCTCCGTTGATCGCCGACAACTCCATCGACCTGGTGCTCTCGAACTGCGTCCTGAACCTGGTCGGCAACGACGAGAAACGCACCCTGTTCGCGGAGATCCATCGGGTTCTCAAGCGTGGCGGGCGCTGTGCCATCTCCGACATCGTGAGCGACGAGGACGTGCCGCTCGAGATGCAGGCCGACCCGGAGCTGTGGTCGGGTTGCATCTCCGGCGCCATGCGCGAGGACCGCTTCCTGGAGGCCTTTGCCGAGGCCGGTCTGTACGGCGTCGAGGTCGCGGCCTATCAAACGGAGCCCTGGGCCGTGGTGCAGGGCATCGAGTTCCGCTCGATGACCGTCATGGCATGGAAGGGCAAGGAAGGCGAGTGCATGGATCACGGCCAGGCCGTCATCTACAAGGGCCCCTGGAGCAGCGTGGCCGATGACGACGGACACGTGCTCGAGCGCGGCGAGCGCACGGCGGTCTGCAAGAAGACCTTCGACATCTACAGCGGGCCCGCCTACCAGGATCAGTTCATCCCCGTGCCGCCGCTGCGCGAGCTGAGCGCGGACGAGGTGGTTCCCTTCGACTGCCGTGAGGGCAGCCTGCGCACCCCGGACGAGACCAAGCGTGGCGTCCAGCGCGACATTCCCGCCGGCGAGGCCTCCTGCGACCCGGCCGAAGGCTGCTGCTGAGACGAACGCGCCATGCGCTGGGAAGCGAACCGTCTGCGCGAGACCCTCGCCAACGCGAGGGTGATGCTCATCTTCACGCCCGAGCTCACCGGTGAGCGCGATGCATTGACGATTCTCGAGTCGATCCTGCCCTGGGTCGACATGATCCAGGTGCGCCCCAAGCCCGTCGGAGCTGCGGACGGCGGCCCGACGGAGGCGCGCGCCGCGCGCGACTGGTGCCGCGCCGTGCTCGAGCGTGTGGCGACCTGCGAGCGCCCGCTGCCCGTGCTCGTCAACGACCGCGTCGACGTGGCGCACCTGCTGGCCGACGAGGGCCTGGCTGGCGTGCACCTGGGCCAGACCGACTGCCCGTGGCAGGAAGCGCGCGAGCAGCTCGGTCCGGACCTGTTGATAGGCCTCTCCACCCACGACGTCACGCAGGTCGCCCAGGCCCTCGATGCAAAGGTCGACTACCTGGGCTTCGGCCCGGTCTTCCCCACCGCGACCAAGGGCTTCGAGCGCGGCGTGAGTCCCGAGACCACCTGGGTCGCATCCCAGGCCAGTGAGGTGCCGCTCTTCCCGATCGGCGGAATCAGCCCCGCCAACGCCCAGGAGCTGAGCCACATCGGCCGCGCCGCAGTCGGCTCGGCACTCCTCGCCAGCGAGGATCCGGCGGGCGCGGCGCGCGCCGTGCGCGGCCTGCTCGAGCGTTGAACGCGCGCCCTCAGGGCAACAGCAACATCGCGTCGCCGTAGCTGTAGAAGCGATAGCCACGTTCGATCGCGTCCGCGTACAGACCGAGTACGCGCTCGCGTCCCGCCAGGGCACCGACGAGCATCACGAGTGTGCTCTTGGGCAGGTGGAAGTTCGTCAGGAGTCCGTCGACGGTGCGGAAGCGGTAGTCGTCCTGGATGAAGATGTCCGTGGACCCGGCCCCGGCAGCGAGCCCGCCATCCGGCTGGCTGCAGGCCTCGAGCACGCGCACGCTGGTCGTGCCGACGGCGATCACGCGTCCACCCCGGGCTCGACAAGCATCGACCGCGCGCACCGCGCTCTGCGGCAGGAAGAAACTCTCCGCGTGCATGTGATGCTGCGCCGTGTCATCGACCGTCATGGGCAGGAAGGTCCCGAGCCCGACCATCAGGCTGACGGTCGTCACCTCGATCTCCGCTGCCCGCAGGCGATCGAGCAACCCGTGGGTGAAGTGCAGGCCCGCGGTCGGTGCCGCGACCGCCCCGTCGGCCTGCGCGTAGACAGTCTGGTAGCGGTCCCGATCCAGAGCGTCGCGCTCGTCGCCGCCGCGCTCGCGCCGGATGTAGGGCGGCAGGGGCATGCGGCCGCAGCTCTCGAGCTGGTCCTCGACCGGGGGCCCATCGCCGCATTCGAGCGCCACCTGCCAGATCGCCCCGGGCTGACCGTCGCTGTCGAGTTCACGCTCGACGGGCACGATGCGCAGCGGTGCGCCCTCGATCTCGAGCGCCGCGCCGGGCTGGAGCTTGCGTGCGGGGCGCACCATCGCGCGCCATAGATTGCCCTCGGGCCCGGACCCGGCTCCCGCGGCGCCAGCTGCAGTGTTCGGCGGAACGAGTGGGCCCAGCAGCAGTAGCTCGACCGAGCCGCCGGTTGCCCTGCGCGCGAAGACCCGTGCCGGGCGCACGCGCGCGTCATTCAGGACGAGCAGATCACCCGGGGAGAGCAGCGCCGGCAGGTCGCGCACGATGGCATGCTCGGTACCGTCTGCCGCGATGCGATGCACGAGCAGGCGCGCCGCATCCCTGGGCTCGGCCGGGGTCTGCGCGATGGCCTCGTCCGGCAGCTCGAAGTCGAAGTCGGAGACCTTCAAGCAGCGGGTTTCTTGCGCAGCAGCGACGCGCCGGCAGCGAGCAACCACAGCACGCCGAAGGTGATCGAGAAGACCGGGCCCTGCCATTCGGGCTCGCTCCAGACGCCCTCGCGCAGCCAGCCCGAGAGCGGCCAGTACATCAGCGGTGCGGCCGCGATCCAGACCTGGAAGGCGAGGTTGGGACGCAGCACGAGGAACGGCATGACCCAGGTGAGGTACCACGGATGGACCGTCGGACTGAGCACGAGAAAGGCGCCGAACAACATGCCGCTGGCGCGCACGGGTCCGAGACGCCGACGCCACGCGACGAGCAAACAGAGCAACCAGGCGACTCCGAGCAGGATGCGCCCGACGAGCTGGAGATCCAGATCCCAGGGCATGTCGACCGCCCGCAGCGCCGGGTCGAGCCAGCGGTGGACGAGACTTCCGCCTTCCCAGGTGCGCCCGTACGCGGTCAGTCCGCGCCACAGTCCCTGGCCGCCACCCGTGAGCAACAGCACCGGCAGGTACATCAGCAAGCTCAGGAAGACCACCCAACCAAGCAGACGTTTGCGCGGCCGCTCACGCAGCGCGAACAACAGGGTCACGCCGGGCAGGAACTTCACCAGGGTCGCCAGGGTCAAGGCAACCACCGCGCCCCCATCGTCGATACCTGACTTCTTGTGCCTCGGCCGTGACCACAAGACCAGGCCGACGAGCATCAAGAGGATCCCCAGGCTGTCGAAGTGACCCGAGCCCGCGAACTCCAGCGCCACGAGCGGCGACCAGCCCCAGAGCACAGCGTACGAGCGCGAACGCCCGGCACGGTCGAGCAGGCTGAACAGCGGAAAGAGCGCGAGCACCGCGCAAAGGGCGAAGAAGATGCGCATCACAAAGACCGCGTGCATGCCGGGATCCCCACCGATGCCGGCCGCTCGCACGATCCAGCGCGTCGTGCCCACGACCAGCGCGAAGGCGTACTGGGCCACGGGCGGATAGGCGGCACTCACATCAGGATTGTTCAGGCGCGCGTAGACCTCGTGCAGCGCCTCCTGTTGTGCCGCCAGCGCGGGGCTATTCGGGGCGTGCGCATAGGGGCTCGCCCCCTGCGCGACCAGATCGCCCTCCCAGACGTAACGGTACACGTCGTCCGACAGGCTCGGTTCACCCACCAGTCCGAGCAGCTGCAAGGCGATCGCCCCGGCAACGATCAGGCGCGTGTTTCCGGCGCCGCTGCCACCCAGGGACGACGCCAGCAGCCAGGCCAGGGAGCCGACCCCGAGGACGATCTGCATGCGCAGGTTGTCCGCCGGCAGTGGCCCCAGCAGGCCGTGCAGCAGCACGCTCAGCAGGATCAGTACGAGCGCCAGATGCAGGGTCAGGCTGGCAAGCTTGCTGGCGGGTTTGCGGGTCGGCGCGGACATGACGCCCCTTGTAGCGCACCCGGGACCCGCGGTGACCCAACCGTCGCCAATCTTCTGAAGCGGATCCCGGGTGCGCGGTACGCGCGCCGCGCCCAGGCGATCTGCTCAGTGCGCCGGAGCGCTGCCCCAGGAATCGGGGCCCGCGCTGGCCCCGGAGATCCCGGCCACACGCATGTGGTTGACGAGGGTGTCCGGGTCCCAGCCAAGATAGGCAGCGGCGCGCGTCTTGTTGACACGCGCGGACGCGGTGCGGGTCGTGAAGAGCGCGCTCTGGAGATCCGCGATGGACACGGAGCGCGGCGCGAGGCGACGCAGCGGCGGCGGCACGACAGCGCTCCAGGTCTCGGCCGCTTCATGCGCGTCGATCTCTCGCCCGGCACAGGACAGAGCCCAGCGGTGGAGCACCCGGGACAGATCACGGATATTCTCGGGCCATGGCTGGCGCCAGAGCAGGCCACAGACGGCATCCGTCATGCGCGCGGGCTCGAGTCCCTCGCGGCGAGCCAGGCTGCGCAGCAGGAAGCGTGCCAGTTCAGGCACGTCCGATCGCCGCTGCGCCAGTCCGGGCACGGAGACCTGCAAGCGCGACAACCCGCTGACGAGTTCCGGAATGAGATCGCCGGCAGCCGCGACGTGAGAGCACAGGGTCAAGATCCATCGACCGAGCCCGCGCCGCGCCGGAGAATCCGCGATGCACGCGCGCCGCTCGAGAATGCGTGCGAGTTCACGCTGCCCGGCCACGTCGAGCTGCTCGACACCGGAGAGCAACACGTCCGACGGCGTGGCGCTCGCCCAGGCGCGCAGGCCATCCACGCCGAGCTGCGGCGCGTGCAGGCACTCGAGCGCCGAACCGTCGGCGCCCGCGCGATGCAACCAGTGCGCCAGGGTCGCCTTGCCGCAGCCCGCTGGCCCGGCAATCACGACTCCGTGCCGCGTACCGCGCAGCGCTTCCAGGCGCGCGGCGAATGCGGCGAACCCGGGGCTCGTGGTGCTGAAGTGCACGTCGTCTCCCGCGCGCGCGCGGTGTTCATGGGCGAAGGACGTCAATACCAGTCCAAGGCCACTGGCACGCGCCACGCTCGCGAGCCGGCGCACATCCTCCGCTCGGAAGTCGGCCCGTCGTTCGGATTCCATGGCGAGCACCCCGACCACGCGATCGCCAAAGAGCAGTGCTACGCTCCAGCCGGACGCCGCAGCGCCGTGGATCGACGCGACCCCGTCCGGCTCGGAAAACTGGAAGCAGCCGTGGGTGTCGAGCGCGCGCCGCAGACCACTCGCCGCTCCGACCTGCGCTCCGCGCAGACCCTTTCCACCACCGGCCACGAGCGCGAGCTGCGCGTCCTCGTGAACCCACCCCCACCAGCGACGATGGGCCAGCTTGACGCCCAGGCTCTCGACCAGCTCCGCAAAGAACGCCGCGCGCGGGTCGCCGAGCGTCTCGACCACGCCGCGCTCACCCGTCGCGGACGGCCGCGATCCGGCCCCCTGTACGACCCGTGGCAGGAGCGCGCGCCCGACGGAGCGCAGGCGCGCCCGCGTCGGGACCAGGTGGTGCGAGAACTCCAGATGCACCCAGCCGACCAGTGTCTGCGCCGCGTCGAGCACCGGCGCGAGCGCGACGCTGAGGGATCCGGGCGCGAGGGCGCGCGTACCGGCGGAGAGCCCGAGGCGACCCGCCGGGTCACCGGACCGCAGGCTCGCACGGACGATGACCGGCTCGGCAGAGAGCAGCAGTGCGTGGGCCGGATGGGTCGCTTCCCGACAGCAACCTTCGAGCCCCGTGAACCACTCCGCCAGGCGCTCGCGGTCATCGGGACCGCAGTCCACATCGACGGGAGTGAAGCCTCCCGCCGCGCGCGCGAAGAGAACCGCCACCGACGCCCCGAGCTCGTCGCGAAGGGCTGCGCAGGACGCCCCGAGGTCGACACCCCGGTTGGCCATCGCACCCCCGTCGGCTCCCTTTCCCGGAAGGGTCGGGAGCCACTCGGGCCGATCGGCGCGGAGCTCCAGCATGGGGCCGGGCAGGCGCATATGACCCACGCGTGCCGCCGCGGCCGGGCGCCCGCGCGCGTCGAGCAACCGGGCCCAGTCCGTAAGGACGCGCAGTCGATCCCCGAGAGCACCGCATGCCTGCGCGCCCGCGAGGTGCTCGCTGGCCGCGCCCGGCCGGCCCCGGTCCAATTCCGCAGCCGCCAGGTCGCCCAGGCACTCGCCCTGGTCCCGGACCTCGGGATCCGCCCGTGCCACTTGCAGGCAAGCTCGAAGCGCCTGCAACGCTGCACCCGCACCGGCCCGCGCCCAGAGCAGACGTGCGCGCCAGCGCTCGACCCGAAACGCGGGCATGCCGGCGCCTCCAGCGATCTCGAGCAGCCGTGTCGCGAGCGCCAGGGGCGACTCTCCGACGCGCGGCAGCGCGCCCGGAAAGGCCTTCGGATGCATCGCGCCGAGCAAGATCCAGGCCTCCCCCTCGCCGATGTCCTCTGAGCCGAACCACGCGAACGAATCGCGACCCAGATGTTCGCTGATCGCCCGCCCGAGTAGCTCGTCGAGCGCCGCGAGCGTGCGCTCGGTCACGTGGCGCTGCAGCTCGTCGGCCGCGCGCGCAGGATCCGGAACGACGACCGCGGTGCTCTCGGAGCGTGCATCCTGCACCAGCAGGCGCATGAAGGTGGTCAGCTTGCGGGCCACGGCGCGGCCCTCCAGCGACGCGCCGGGGAGCAACAGGTCGATCGGCTCACCGCTGGAAAACACCATGGCTTCAGCGCCCCTCGAACAGCACCGCTGCGATCTGCACGCTCCAGGGGTCCGTCTGGCGCAACAGGTCGGCGCGCGCCCCGGCCGGCATGCCGAGCTCGAAGCCCTCCGTGCGCGCGTGACTGCGCAGACAAGCGGCGACCTGCCCCCACTCCGGGTGCACGTCTCCGCGCGAGCCCCGGTGAAGGATGCCGACGACGCGCGTGCCGTGCTCGAACGCGTCCCGGTCGCCGACGGTCAACGCCAGTGCGACGGTCATCGCGGCGGCATGGAAGCCCGGGTTGCGCTCGAGCTGGTCGAGGAAGCCTTCGAGTGCACCTTCGGGGTCACCGCGCCACGCCGCACAGGCCGCCTCGTGGCCGATGATCGCCGTCCGTAACACCCGTGCCGCGGGGGACGACCAGTCGATCCCCGGTGTGGCCTCGAGCGCTTCAAGCTCGCGCTCGGCCGCGGCATCGGCTCCGTATGCGGTCAGCGCGCGCGCCAGGGTCAGGCGCGACTCGGGCCACGGCTCCATGGCCACGGCCGCCGACGCCAGCCGAACCGCATGGCCGAGGGGTCCCGATCCGGGAGTGCTTGCGCCATCGAGCCTGCCAGCGGCGTCGATCCCCGGGTCGCCGAGGCCGCGACGGTAGAGGTCCTCGAGCATCGGCGCGAAGGGCACGCGGTCCGCCCGCGCAAATCCACGCTCGTCGCAGAGGCCTAGCGCCCAGCTGGACTCGCACCGGGCGCCCGGCATGGGCCCGAACAGTGGAAACCGATCCGCCGACCGCTGCAGCGCGGCGAGCCTGAACTCCGCGGCTTGCGACAGGAGCAACGCCTGCTCCGCGCGGTGGATCTCGCGCAGCTCACGCAGAGCCCGGCGCAATTCGGCCAGCCCCATCGGCGCGGGAGCATCCTCCCCGGGCGCAGGTTCCAGCACCCTGGAGAACTCGTCTGCTGCCGCGTGAGCTCCGTACAAAACGGGATCCGGTTCACCCACCGATCCCGAGAGCGGGTCCATTTCATTCCACATGGTCATCCATCCCTCCGGTCACGCGCCCCCGAACCGCCAGCTTCGCTCCGGGCCACAGCCCCGAGCGACGCGTCGAGAGCCGTTCGCGCCCGACGCGCCAGCTCACTGGCGGAGATCCCCTCTGTTCCGGCCACCTGGTCCAGAGCGAGGCCACGCAGAAATACATCGAAAAAGGCCCGGCGGTCCTGATAGGCGCAGGCGTTGAAGGCGACGCAGGCGCTGCGCGCCTGGTCCGGGTCCAGCTCCAGGGGGCGCGCCAGTTGAGCGAACACCGACGGGGTGGGATCCAGGGGCAGCGGATCCAGGCGGGCCTCCGATCGGAGCAGCTCGTCGATGGCTGCGTCCACGTGCTGCGCCAACCAGCGGCCCAGCGCCGCATGGGCGCGCAGATCCGTAGCGTAGCGCGCACAACGCGCCAGGCAGCGCAGGTAGGCTCGGTCGGCGTCGAGGAGGAGGGCGCGCCGCACCAGAGCGGCCCGCACCGCCACCCGAACACCCAAAGGATCCCCCTGAACGAGACACGCCAGCACCTGAGCCGGATTGGCCCCGCGCAGGCATTCCCGCCTACTTGCAGCGGCATTCCGCTTCGCGGAGAACGTGTTCCCCGCCACGGACCCGCCGGCTGGCTCGGAGGCGCTCAGCGCGCCCCCATGATCGAGTTTCCCCTCTCCATCCGGCGCCCAGTGTAGGGGAAGCAGCCGCCGCTGTGGCGAATGATGTGTGCACGAGGGCTTTTCCACATCCGAAGACCGACCGGGTCCGGCTCCGGGCTCCGACTTTCCTGGCTTTTTTTTCACCGGGTAACCTCCTCACCTACTTGGACTTGGAGCATCGGCGCAGCTAGTCTCCTCACAACCCCCGGACCAAGGAGCCCAGCAGTGCAGAACGCCCTCGAAGGCAAGACAGGACTCATTTTTGGCGTGGCCAACAAGCGCTCGATCGCTTGGGGCTGCGCACGCTCTCTGTCACAGGCCGGGATGCGACTGGCGCTCACCTACGTCAACGAGCGCATGGAGAAGAGCGTCCGCACCCTGGCGGAAGAGCTGCCGAACTCTCTCGTACTGCCGTGCGACGTGACCAATCCGGCTGAAGTCGAGGCGGTGTTCGAGGAGGTCGGAAACGAGTTCGTACACCTCGACACCCTCGTGCACGCAATCGCCTTCGCCAACCGCGACGACCTGCAGGGCGCCTTCCGCGACACCTCGCGCGACGGCTACATGATCGCCCAGGAAGTCTCGTCCTACTCGCTGCTGGCGCTCGCACGACAAGCGCTGCCGTTGATGGAGGGCCGCGATGGATCGATCGTCACCATGACCTACCTGGGCTCGGAGCGGGTGATCCCCAATTACAACGTGATGGGTGTCGCCAAGGCGGCACTGGAAGCGAGCGTCCGCTACCTGGCCTCCGACCTCGGCCCGCACGGCGTCCGGGTCAACGCGATCAGCGCCGGGCCCCTGCGGACCCTGTCCGCTTCCGGCGTGAAGGATTTCGGAAGCATGATCGACCACTTCGCCGAACGCTCGCCCCTGCGCCGCAACATCACGGCCGAGGACGTGGGCAACGCGTGCCTGTTCCTCGCCAGCCCCGGTTCGCGCTCGATCACCGGGACGACCCTGTTCGTCGACGCCGGCTTCCACATCATGGGCGCCTAGCGCCAGTTCGCGGGCGCCTGGCTGGCGACGATGGGCCGCATGGCCCGCCCTTCATGGGCCGCATGGCCCGCCGTTCAACGGAGGGGCAGCTCGGGCAGGATCAGCAGCGCCTCGAACTCCGGGAAGTCGTGGATGGCGGCGCGCACCCGGCCGACGATAAGGGTGTCACCCTCGTTGTACTTCAGCGCCGGGCGAACCCCCGCGCGCACGCCCTGACAGCCATCCGATTCCACCTCGAACTCCGCGGACGGCAATTCTCCGAGGGCGGAGCCGGCGGCCGACGCAATGAACTTGGCGAGTTCGAGCATCGCATCCTTGGCGCCGCGGTCCAGGGTCTGCCGCGCGCGCTGTTCCTCGACCTCTTCGTCCTCGGCCATCATGAGGTACTTGGCCAGGGTGATGCCCTCGGCGAGCGGCAACAGCAAGCAACCTTCGGCCTGACCGCCCAGGTGTCGGATGGTCATCTTGAACGAGATGTGGATGCCACCCGAGCCCACCGGACGTCGCTCCCAACGCTCCGCTTCGATCGACTGAATTTCAATGTCGTGATCCGCAAGCAAGCTGAGATCGGAGGCGATCCGGTAAAGGACCTCCTCGATCGTCTGCGTCTCGGACGCGGTACATGCTTCAGTGCTCGTCATGGTCACTTGCCCCGAATCGGCGAGAGAGCACGGGCAACTTGACCCAGTCCGTCGGTCTACATCCAGGAAATTCCCAGTTCCAGGAAGAGCTTCAAACCTGGAAAGGATTACCAATCCGCCCGCGCGGGCCCCCGGGATGCGACCGGAGCACCCGAAGCCAGCATCAGGGTCAATCAAGGCACCGTCGGCACGTATTTCAATCATGCAAAAAGGGGGCCAAGGTCCCGCCTCCGGGCTAGCCTGAAGGTAGCGGTAAGCCTCAACCGGGGTCTCACCCCGCGCAGCCCCTCACGGCTGGCCCTGAACGACCGGCCGACGTATGGTGCTCGCCCAACTCCGCCGATTTCCCAGGTACGGGCCCACATCCCGTCTTCCGCCCTCTCGATCCCCGCGCTTCGGCGCCCCTGGAGCCCATAGTGTTCATCTCGACTCTCCTGTTAGCCATGGCGCCGCTCGCCACGCAACCCGCCTTGCAGGGCGCAGAAATCCCCGCGCACACCGAAGTCCAGACCACAGCGTCCGGCCTGCAGTACTCCGTCCTGGCCCCGGGCGACGGGCTCGCGAGCCCGCGCCGCGGCGATCGAGTCCTCGTGCACTACACGGGCTGGCTCGAGGACGGGACCATGTTCGACTCGTCGCACACGCGCGGAAAGCCCGCGTCCTTCGGAATCGGGCAGGTCATCGAAGGCTGGAACGAAGCGCTCGAGTTGATGACTGTCGGCGCACGCTTCAAGCTGACGGTCCCCTTCCAGCTGGCCTACGGTGAGGGCGGCCGCCCGCCGCGCATTCCGCCCAGCTCGAACATGACCTACGTGCTGGAGCTGGTCGAGATCTCGGCACGCGTGCCCGATTTCCTGCCACTCGACGAGACCGTGAGCGAGAGCACCGAGTCCGGATTGAAGATGCAGTGGCTGACCCGGGAGCAGGGCAACAAACGTGGTCCCAAGGACACCATCTGGCTCGAGTACGAGTTCTGGGATGTGGAGGGCGTCTGCCACTTTGCCACATCGATGCAGCCGAAGCCGGTCATGCTCACGCCGCGCAACACGCCCTACAAGTTCTTCGCCGAGGTCCTGGCCCTGATGGGCGAAGGCGACGATCTGCTGCTCGAAGTGCCCCCGAACCTCGCGTTCGGCGACAAGCCCATGAGCAAGATCCCCGCCAACTCGGTCACGATCTGGCGCCTGCGCCTGAGGCGCGTCTTCAAGCGACCGGCGTTCGAGATGCCCCCCGAAGACGAGCTGGTCACGACGAACTCGGGCCTGCAGTACCGCATCCTGAGGAAGGGCCATGGACGCAGGCCCAAGATCGCCAACCGCGTGCAGGTGCACTACTCGGGCTGGTTGCCGGACGGAACGCCGTTCGACTCCTCGTACGACACCAACAAGCCCGCCAGCTTCTCTCTCAGCGGCGTCATCGCCGGCTGGACAGAAGGGGTCCGGTACATCAACGAGGGTGGAGTTATCCAGCTCGTCATCCCGGGCAACCTCGGATTCGGCCGCGCCGGGAGCCCCCCGAAGATCGGTCCCAATGCGACGCTCGTGTACAACATCGAGCTGATCCAGATTCTCTGACAGCGTCCCGGCGCGAGACCCAGGTCGAGCCTTCGAGATAGAAGCGCAGCGCCAGGTCGACCGACTTCGAGATTCCGACGCGACCCGTCGTGACCACGCGGCCCGGACTCCAGCCAGGAGCCCGGGCCGCGAGTCTCAGGGAGCCACCGCCGAGGTCGAGACCGTCGTGTCCACGCTCGAGCCCCATGGCCTGGGCACACTTGCCCGGACCGTTGGTCAGGTCGCGCAACGCGACCGCGCCGCGCCGCTGCTGCATGAGATCCAGCCCCTCGAGGGGTTCGAGTGCCCGGATCAGGACCGCCTCGCCGCTGCCCACGGGGCCGGTGACCACGTTGAAGCACAGGTGGACGCCGTAGATCAGGTACACGTAGGCGTGGCCCGGCTCGAGGAACATCGAAGCACAGCGCGGGGTCGGCCCGCGCGCCGAATGGGAGGCGCCGTCCCCGTCTGCCAGGTAGGCCTCCGTCTCGACGATGCGCCCCACCGTCCGACCCGCCGGACTGTCGTGCACCAGTAGCGTGCCCAACAGGCTCTCCGCGACGACGGGCGTCGCAGCGCGCAGGACACCCGAGGCGAGAGGACGCACGCAGCCGCTCAACGGGTCTGGCGCTCGGCCGCGCCCCCGGTCTCCTTCTTGAAGATCAGGAGGTGCTGATACCCGCGCATGAAAAAGTTGCCATCGAGTGCCGCGCTGGAGTAGTTCGGCTTCTCGAGCTTACGGTTGCCGCGCACGACAGCGATGTGATCCACCGCACGAAACCGTTTCGACAGCATCGTGAAGAACCGAGCACCGATCCCCACGAAGCCGAGCTTCTTCTTGAACGTGTCGCTCACGTAGACGGCCAGGTAGCGACGATCGCGCAGAACGCGCTCGGCCTCACCAAAGACCTGCTCCATCGCATCGAAGTAAGCCTCCTCGAAGGCCGACAGCTGACCGATACAGCGCTCGTCACCCGAGTACTCGAGGTGCGTCGAGTACGGCGGATCCATGAACACGAAGTCGACCTTGCCATCCTCGAGGGGCAAGCTGCGCGCATCGGCCCGGAAGATATCGTCGCGCACCGGCGAGACGTCGTAGCCGAGGGCACGTCGATCGAGGTCACGGGCCACGTCGATGGTCGTGCCACCGCCGCAGAATGGATCGATGACGAGGTCATCCTCGCGCGTGTAGCGCTTGAGCAGGTTCCAGATGACGTAGGTCGGCGTCGCGCCCTGGAAACCGGGCGTCCCGAAAGGGAACTCGCCGTGTTGCTGGGACGGGTAGTACCACAGCGTCGTCGTCTGCGGTTTCAAGGGTGGCTTGCTGTACACGGTCGATCTCCAGTACTGGGAACGGCCGCGGGTCTCTGATCCCCGGGGCGCGCGCGTATATTAGCAGCGGAACTCCCGCGGCCCCCCCGCCAACACCGAACCCATGCAGGTCGAATCCATAACCATCTCTGCCGGCGACGACAGGGTCAGCGCCCTGTACGAGCACCCCACCCACGATCGAGGCCAGCAGGTGATCCTGCTCGCCCACGGCGCGGGACTGCCCATGGACTCGCCCTTCATGACCACCATCGCCGCCGGCCTGGCCGCCGCCGGATATCCCGTATTGCGCTTCAACTACGCCTATGCTGAACGCATGCAGCGCGAGGGCACGCGCCGACCACCGGATCGTCGCCCGCGCCTCGAACAGGTTCACCTGGCCGCCCTCGGGGCCCTGCGCGACCGGGCTCCGGGACGCCCGGTCATCCTCGCCGGCAAGTCCATGGGAGGCCGCATGTCGAGCCTGCTGGCGGCCGAGGGCGAGCCGTGCTCGGGATTGGCCTTCTTCGGCTACCCGCTGCACCCCGCGCGCAAGACGGACCGGCTGCGTAGCGAGCATTTCCCTGACATCCGCCAGCCGAGCCTGTTCATGCAGGGCACGCGCGACGTGCTCTGCCAGCTAGATCTGCTGGAGCGGGAGCTCGGAAATCTGGGAGGCCATGTGACCCTGAGGCGCATCGAGGACGCGGATCACGACTTCAAGGTGCCCAAGCGCGCCGGTCGTAGCCGCGACGAGTTGCTCGCGGAACTGGTGCAGAACGCGGTCAGCTGGGCGGAGTCGAACGCGGACTAGCAGGTCGGACAGTTGTCGTCCGGACGGCTGACCTCTTCGGCCGCCGGAGTCGGGGCCGGCGCCGGGCGCAGGTACGCCGGAAGCGGGAAGGTCGTCAGCAACAGGCCGGGCCGCGTGACCGTGGTTCCGGGCATGGCCTGCGGAGCGGCGTAGGCGTCGAGGTAGCCCCGGACCGAGACGAAGGTCCCGGCGAGGACTGCGAGCACGAGGGCGACTGTGTTGCGGAGGGAAGTCTTCATGGGCGTCGGGTACAGGTTGCTCGATGAGTGACGCTCAGGCTACGTGCGTATTTTGGAATCGTTAGCAAAAGCCGGGCGACCCCGCCTGGCGAGGCCTCAGGCGCCCCTCTTCAGCCAATCCTCCCAGGCATGGAAGTTGTATTCGCGCCCCAGGAAGGCCGTCACCAGGTCACTCCCGTCCCGCGAGCCGCCCCTGGCCAGGACCGCCTCGCGGTAGCCCCGGGCCGTGGCTGCCCCCATCGGATCGTCCTCGAAGCGGCCGAACATGTCCTTGGAGATCACCAGCGACCACAGGTAGGTGTAGTAGATGGCCGAGTAGCCATGCAGGTGCCCGAAGGACGCCTGAAAGTGGGAGTCCTCACCGTGCGGGACCGGAACCATCGCGCGCCGCAGCTCGAGCATGCGCGCGGCGGTATCCGGATCTCCGTTCTCGGCGTCGTGGAAGGAGAGCGACAGCATCGCGTAGTACGCCTGCGTGCTGACCTGCATGCCCTTGCCGTACTCCTCCGCGGCGCGCATGCGTTGCACCAGCTCGGCGGGGATCGGCTCGCCAGTCTCGTGGTGGCGCGCAAAGCGCTGCAGGACCTCCGTGTTCCAAGCCCACTCCTCGTACAGTTGGCTCGGCACCTCGACGAAATCCCACTCGGTGCTGATGCCCGAGAAGCGCAGGTAACGCGGGCGCGTCGCAAACAGATGATGGAGCAGGTGGCCGAACTCGTGAAAGAAGGTCGTCACCTGGCTGTGCAGGAGTAGCGCAGGTTGGCCGGGCCCGGGCTCGGGGAAGTTGCAGACCAGCGCAGCCTCGGGCAGCACGCCCGGCCGCGCGCTGCGCAGCTCGCACACGAAGGCGTGCTTGTTCTTGCCCGCGCGCGGGAACATGTCCAGGTAGAAGCGCCCCACCACGGAGCCGCCTTCCCGTAGCTCGATGCACTCGACCGACGGATGCCAGACCGGCGCATCCTCGACCCGCGCGAACTCCACCCCGTAAAGCGCCTCGCTGGTGGACAGCACGCCCGCGCGCACGGCCTCGAAGGCGAGGTACGGACGCACCTCCTGCGAGTCGAATCCGAAGCGCGTGCGCCGCAGACGTTCCTGCAGGAAGGCCACGTCGTGATCGAAGACAGCGCTGGCCTGCGGCTCCAGCTTGCGCTTCTCCAGTAACAGGTCGGCGATCTCGGCGCGCGCCCGCGGGAGGGCCAGGTCCGCCGCCCGCTGGATGAAGTCCCGTGCGGCGTTCGCGCTGCGGACCATCTTGTCCTGGGTGATGTACTCGGCCCAGGTGGAGTAGCCCAGCAACCGCGCCAGCTCGTGGCGTAGGGCGAGCATGCGGTCGAGCACGCCCATGTTTTCCGGGTAGGCCCGATTCGACACGGCGTGGCTCAGCTGCTCGCGTAGATCGGCGCGCTGCGCGTAGAGGCGAAACGGAAGCCAGTCCGCGGGATCGCTCGTCAGGGTCAGGCCCCCATCCGCATCCTCAGGGTGACTGTCGAGATAATCCTGCGGCAGGCCCTCGAGGCCCGCGTGCCCGTCCTTCACGTGGATCGAGCGTGCGCCCTCGATGATGTTGCGGTCGAACGCCTGCCCCACCTCGACCAGCACATCCTGTAATTCCCGGATGCGCGCGCGTGTGGCTTCATCGCGATCGACGCCGCTGAGCCGGAAGTCACGCAGCGCGTGCTCGAGAAAGCGGCGGTCCTCGTCATCCGTCAGGGCGGAAGCGTCGACATGCGAGAGCTGCTCGAAGAGCCCGCGGTGTAGGGATAGCTCGGTGGTGAAGGTGATGAACTCCTGTTCCAGGAGCTCGGCCTGCTCGCGCACAGCCGCATCTGGGTGAACGGAGGAGGTCAGCGACAGGCGCCCGGCGACCAGGTCGAGCGGGTGACCGATGCGATCGTAAGCCAGCAACTGCTCGCGCGCCGCAGTCTTGGAATCGAGCGCCAGGAACTCCGCGAGAGCGCTGCGCGCCTCGCCTATGCGCGCACGAACATCATCACCCACATCCTGCGGTCGCTCCCAGTTCATCGGCGGCGGCTCAGCCCTGATCCGCGCCCTTGCGCCCACGCTCCAGGTGGGCGATGGCGTAGTCCAGAAGCACGCGATGCTGGGCGTGGAAGTCGTGCAGGTTGCTTCCGAGCGGATCCTTGAAGAAGCTGCCCACGTGCTGCATGCAGCCTCCCTCGCCGGCTGCGGCAGCGAACGCGGCCAGGCGCGCCAGGTCGAGCACGAGCGGCGCGGCCAGGGCCGAGTCGCTTCCGGCCCATGTGAATTGCAGGGACATGCGCGCACCGAGGAATCCCTCGAAGTGGACGAAGTCCCAGGCCGTCTTCCAGTCCCCGAGCGAGGGCACGAAGTCGATCCCGACATGGGTATGCAGGCTCGCATCCGACCCAAGGATCGAACGCAAGGCCGCGTCCTTGTTCTCGAGCTTGCTCTTCTTGTGGGACTCGTCCTTGAGCACCTCACCGTCGCGGTTCCCAAGCATGTTGTAGCCCTGCCAGGAGAGCACCTTCAGCGCGCGCGCGCGGAACATCGGCGCCAGTACGGTCTTGAGCAATGTTTCGCCGGTCTTCGCGTCGTTGCCGCAATGGGGTACGCCGCTCTGTTCCGCCAGGCGCATCAGCGCCGGAATGCGCGCGCCGAGACTCGGTGTGAAGTTGACGAAGGGGCGCCCGGATGAGAGCGCGGCGTAGGCGTAGATGACGGAGGCCGGCTGCGGGCTCTGCTGGTCCAGCGCACTTTCGAACTCGGCCAGGTCATCCCACTCCGGCTGCGGATCGCGGGCGGCCTCGGTGCTGGCGACATACACCACCACCGTTCGATCGACGCCGGTCTCCTGCTCGAAGGCTTCCCAGTCGGCGTGCAGCTGAGCAATTTGCTCGCGCGGCCCGAGGCTCCCGAGTTCCGCGGAGCGTGGGTCCAGGGAGGCCATGCCCACATCCGGAGCGTCCAGCAAGCCCGGACGAATGCGAGCGTCAAAGGCCGCAGCATCCGATACGCCCGCCGCGACCAGATCCGCGTTCAGTACTCCGGAGGCGACCAGCTCACCGGCCGACTGGTTCACATCGCGCAGGCAGACGTCATGGCCACCGAGCACGAGCTCGTCGAAACCCGCGAAGGGCAGCTCGTCGAAGGGCGCCTGGGCAGTCGCCAGGCCGACGGGCTCCAGCATGCCCTGCCGCAAGCCCGAGAGCCCGTAGGCCACGCACGTGGAAATTGCGCCACGGGCCCCGATCAGCCAGATCCCCACGCGTCGGTCGTCAGATTCTCGATTCAATCGTCTTCGTCTCGCGTCTCGGCTCCAGGGTCTGCCCCCCGGCGCCATTGCACCCAGCGTTCCACGATGGCTGCGTCCCGTTCGGACCACCAGCGGCCGCTAGCGACCCCTGCCGAACCGGGACTGCCCGCCCCTTGCTCCACCTGCGGCTCCGGAAGAGCCCCGGGCTCCACCGCGCCCCCAGCTGCACCCGGGGAATGTCCAGCTCCGGGGGCATCAGCGCCTCCGTTACGGACCGAACCGTCCTTCATTCTGCCTTCCGACCCGCCGTTCGCCAGCCTGGGATCGGCCTCCGGGGCGGATTCGCTGTGAGTTCCCTCCCGTCCGGCCTCGCCCGGGGCTGGTGCGCCCTCCCCGCCGCCGGTCGCCATCGACCCGGAGCGGGCCTGGCCTGGGGTCCCGGCCGCGACGGATTCCGGGTCGCCCATCATGAGCGCGTCCGCCCGGGTCGCGGCCTCGTCCAGGGCCACGGCCAGCTCGGACAGCGGCGACGCATCGCTCGCGATGCGCTCCAGGTCGTCACGTAGATCAGCGAGCTCGGCGCGCGCCTCGTCCGGTCCCGATGCCCCGGTTCGCGCCCCGCGGAGCAACTCCCGCGAGCGCCCCTTCAGGTCGACCAGCTCGCGCAGGGTCTGGCCGTCGATCTCCCCCGACCGCATGCCCTCGCGTGCGGCCACATCCGCCGCGTCCAGGGCCTCGGTCAGTGCCGCGACACGGGGCACCCAGTCCGGCGCCACCGGCGCGGGCGGTTCGGCCGCGCGCACCATCGCGAGCAGGGTGGCTCCAAGGAACGGCAAGGCCAGGAACGGCATGGAATTCGGCAGCGCGCAGCGCAGCACGCGCGCAGGCGAGAGAGCCTCACCGACGGCCTGCGCCAGCAACTGCGTCACGAGCCCGCGGCCCGCAGCACGCTCCGGGTCGCCCTGCTCGAAGACCGTGAAGAAGGCGCCATCGAGGCCGAGCTCGGTGTCGATGCGGCGCGCGATCACGGAGCGCGCCGGGCGTACCTCGAGCCACCAGGCAGCGCCGGCGCAGACGCCCGCGAGAATCGCGGCACCCCAGGCGCCGAGCGACGCCAGCGCAGAGCCTTGCCAGGCGACAGCCGTCAGAGCCAGCAACAGACCGAGCAGGCCGACGAAGAGCGCTTCCGCCGCGTGAGCCAGGAGGCAGGCGCGGTAGGCCCGGGCTGCGAGCACGTGAACCCGGCGCTGTACGTGACCCGACATCGCCCTCAGCGCGGCTGCGGCTCCACGACCGGGACGCGCGCCGCCATCGACGGGGGCAGGCTCGTCAGACGCTCACGCGAGAATACGAACAGCACCGGACTGTGCATCTCGGGCAACAACCACGCGTTCGGCAGCCAGATGGTCTGCTCGACGCAGGAATCGAGCGCTGGCGTGAGCAGCGTGTAGCCCTGGGAGAAGAAGGCCACGTTGATCAGGTTGCCCTCGGCGGTTGCCGCGAAGACGACCTCGTGGTCCGGACCGCGCTCGGTCATGCGCGAACCGAGGTAGACCCAGCGGTGGCGCTGCATGGTGCGACCGCGGCCGAGATCGCGCAGCAGGTCCTCGATCCGGTAGAGGTAGGACTCGTCGCCCTCGGTCCAGGCCGCGTAAAGGTAGAAGCCGTCGCCGGTCGGAAGAGTGACGTCGTGCGCACTCGCCCCGGCGCGCAACTCCTCCTCCGTGGGAGCCGGCACCTTGGGCGCCCACATGGCGTTGCGGCCCGGCTGCACTCCGAGGGTCAGCAGTGCAGCGTTCAGGCCCTCTGCCTCGACTTCCGTGACGAACATGGACTCGTGGGCGGCGCCGTAGGCAAGGGACAGCAGGTACTCGAGCAGTTCGTCCCGGATCGCCACCTGCGCCCCGATGGCGCACACGCCGGCCTCGTAGTCGAGGTGGATGCCGCCGCGTGCGAATGCCTCCTGCAGCTGCGCCGCGCGCTCGCCAGCGGACGGCAGCGCGGACGCGTCGTCTTGCGGCGCCCGGAACGCGAGCCCCATCAAGGGCACGATCCAGATCCATTTAGGGAGAGATGATTTCATCGCAT